>NZ_JBNHGJ010000029.1:0-69057 GCF_059091165.1 Arthrobacter sp. Hb9-2
GCAGGGCCATCCCGGTAACGGAGGTTATGGTCCCTGCCTTCAGGGCAGGGCCATCCCGGTAACGGAGGTTATGGTCCCTGCCTTCAGGGCAGGGCCATCCCGGTAACGGAGGTTATGGTCCCTGCCTTCAGGGCAGGGCCAGTACCCGCCAGCTCCCCCATGAATCATCGATTCGCCTGTCAAGGCAAGCGGAGCGCCGCGCAGCCCGGAGGGCGGAGCAAGCTCCGCGTAACTCAGCAACTTTTCTTGCGGTGTGCACCCGTAATTGATGCCCGCGATCCAACACCCGAAAGGGAAACCATGACCGCCTACGTACCCCGGCCTGCCAAAGGAAAGAGGGTCGAGACCCTCCGGCAGGCTCGGACCTTTGATTGCAACAAGAAGCACTACGTGAAGCTGGGTCTTTGCGGCCCCTGTGCCGCCCAGGCAGCATGGGGCCACCAGTTGGGCTTTTCGAAGTCCAAGCCGCCCTGCCAGGAGTGCCGGCCTCTTGTCGCCCGATTCCCCGTCGGGGAAGCGAATCACTGGCGTTCACTGAGTCCCCGGCATGGGGCCAAGCTGTCCAGGCAGCTCCGCCCGGGAACAGGCCACTAGCGGCGACAGGCGCCGAAATTCTGACAACGGTAGGTTGCTTGGCGCCAGCAGGAGCGCCGACGACTGAGGACGTCAATGAAATTGCCCTGACTGCCGTTCGTGCAAAAGCCGGGAACCCTGATCCTATACGCCCCTTGGGACACCGTTTCTTGTTGGGCCGGACACCGCACGTGAGCCCAAACTCTTCAACAGCCAGCAGGCACAGTTTATGTGCACGGCCAAGGGACACTTTTCCAAATTGGAGTCTTCATGTCAGTTCCGCAAAGGCGCGATCAAGGTATCCGAGCCCTCTATTTGGATCGCCGCCGGGCCGCTGAGGCAAGCGTAATTCAGTGGACGGTTCAGACTTATCACGAAGCGATCAAGCAGTCAGCGCTCAAGGGTCCCGTGAAAACACCTTGCGTGCCATGGTCGACTACGCAGGCAGCCGCCAAACCGCCGTCGACCGGTTAATCATTTGCTTACTTACCGGGCTGAAGGCGGAGGCGACTGTTACGGCCCATTGGCAGAAGGCTCGTGCCGCCGGTCTTCTGAAGAAGAAGGCCAGATGGAATACAACTTCGATCCACACGTTCCGCATTCCGGGGATCCAATATCCGGAGGATGAGATATGGGGCGAACCTCTTGGCGGGTGGCATGTCTGGACTGCTGAAGAGATTGCCTGGTGGGAAGGTCTTGACTCCCAATTCGGGGTTGTCCCGCCGTGGCGGGACGGAAGGCCTTTGCCGCCATTTTGAAAACCTCATTCTAAATAAGGCGAGCCATAGCCGATAGCGGGTAGGCTGGCGAGCCTTATTATAGGGCCAGAGGAAGAGGATCAGGGCGCTGCACCGGGGTGCGCCCTGATAACAATCGTTCCCTTGACCAACGGCACGAAATCATTGGTCGGCCGTGTGGTCGCTTTGTGCGACCACTTTCCAGCAGCAGAGCATGGCCCCGGTTGCCCTCCCTGGGCAACCAAATTGTCCGATGCCTTGATCGGGGCCTCGACAAGTTAGGCGTCGAGGACCTGTACGGCTGAGGTTATTTATGAGTGGGCCTTAGGGCCCGTGGTCGCGAGCCTGTGAGAGGTGCAGGAGCCCTGTAGGCCCTGCACTCCATGATGTATAAATCATATTTATTCCTCCCAAACCCGTACGGTACCGGAGGCGCTATGACGGCCGGGCGGCAACTCGATGCCGAAGGGGGTCTACCCCCACCCCTTTCAGTGAAGTCGCCGTCTCGGCTCCCGGTTGATTTCAAAAAACCGGTGCGACCCGGGAAATCGCTCCGGGTACTTCCCTCTGTTCTCCCTGCTCCACCGGCGCACCAGCGCCGCACACAGGACGACCAGCGCCATGCCGACCACTGCCAGCACGATACCTGCTGTTACGGGGTCCATGATTCTCTTCCTCTCAACAGTTGTACCGGCTGACTCAATCGACAGGGCGGCTAATGACCTGCCCATCTATTTCGACGTGCTGGCTATTCGCATCCTGGTATGGATCATCCCTAACGATCCCGTTCGTCCCTGCAAAAAGGCTACGCCCGTCTGCAGCCTTATGGTTCGTGATTGAAGTACCGGTTGTCTTAGTTGCAAAGCGGGCCACGTTCATTCCCGGGAAGCTGGGTTGCGCGGTTGCCGGGCAAAGACCGCCGTCGCTTGGCGACGGGGCTGTAATAAATGGCGACACGGACATCGCGAGGATCCTGTACGTAAGCACACCTCAGGGGACAATGTGCGCCCTACGCAAGGGTTGGCGGGTCCATCATGAGTTCGCATCAAGCCCGCTCAAAATTGCCGCACACCCAATGGAAGAACGGCCCGGTGCCTGCTGGGAGGCCCTGTGCACCATTTTTTTGACGACGCCGCGTCACCTGAGGCGCGGAAGCCGTGTCAGATCCCGGGCAACATTTTTCCTGCCCGGAGCGCGTGAACTCAGGCCGGGAGGCGCGCCGGGCGCCGGAGGTGCAAGTGGTCTAAAACGCGGGAGTACATGGGAGAGCAGCGACATGGCTTTGCAAGAGGCGGCGGAGAAACCACCATGAGCCTTCCGCTTGCGCAAGAGGCAGGGGTGAAACCACCATGTGCCTTCCGCTTGCGCAAGAGGCAGGGGTGAAACCACCATGTGCCTTCCGCTTGCGCAAGAGGCAGGGGTGAATCCACAACGACCGGGAACCACGAAAAGATGTGCTGCAACCATCACCGAAGAGGTGACAAGAGACGCAGGTGATAAACCTGTGCGCAGGGACTCCGAATCGAGTACCTGCAGGGTGACAGGTTCGCATACAACACTGCGTCAATTTGCCTCTTCACATTGAGCGGCCCAAGCAGGATGATCGACGTTATCAAGTCGCTTTGCGCGGTGAGCACCGGACTCAACTGCCATCGTCATTATGAGGGAAATATGAACGCACTACCGGAAGGAAAAGAAGGCGAGAGGAAAGAAATTGATGGCTTTCCGATGGTCTTTAGGGGTGGCGTGTGGAAATTGGAGGAGGGTATAGAGCCGCCGACGGGTGACAAGCACCCTCGGGACGGAAATGATCCTGACCGCCGTGCCTGAAGAAACAAAGCCAATAAAGCCGACGCGTGACTGGGCGACGGCGACTGCAGAACTTCGTGCCGCCGCAAAATGGACCATCGCTTCGCTGGGGCTCATCGGAGCGACAATCTTCGGTGCTGGCCCCATCATCAAGGGCCTGCCGTTCTCGTGGCAGGACCCAGAAGATCAGATGCAGATGATCATCGCGATCGGATTGGCAGTGCTCGGCCTTAGTGGAATCATCGGGCTCATCTTTGTTGTAGGAATAACATTCATGCCTGTGATGGTGAGCCTCTCAACACTGGACAAAAAGACACTCCACCAACTGCGCGAAGAACGCCTCCTTCCTCCCAAGTACACAACACTGAAGGATTTCAGGGAGGCGCTCCGGAACATTGATGCGCTCATTGTTACTCTCCGCGAGCAACTCAATCTAGCCAGCCCCAGTCAAAAAGCGGCTGCTCAACAGGCGTACGATGACGCCATCAAATACCGAACAGCGCTCGGAGAATGGCAGAGCAGCATCCTGGATCGGGATGCTTACAACAGGGTGAGAAATAACTTTTTTCGGCCGTTTGGCTGGCGCGGGGGTCTTGTGGTGCTTATTGCGCTAGCAGTTGTGAGCTCAGTCGGTTTCTTGTTTGCACTTAGTCGCCCGGCCGACCCAGTAGGCGCAGCTTCCGAGGATCCGGCACCTCGGGGACAGGTTGCCTACCTCACACCGGGAAGGGATACAACAGCATGGGCGCGCATAACGGAGACAGCGGACATCGCAGGATGCCTCGACACCACCGCAAACAATTACCTGGTCCTCGTACTTGAGAAGAGTGACACAAGGCAGACCGTACAGACTTTACCGCGAGATAAGGACTGTGAAGTATGGAAATTTGAGGTCCTCGTCCCCGAGGTTGCATCCATACAGCCTGTTGCAGAACCCAAAGAGATCAGGATTACGTACTCGCCGGCACCGAAGCAGTAGCAGCCCTCGTGGCTTAGCCTTCAGTTTCGGTGCGTTTCATGAGTACCCCTCCGGTGCACTTAGGCGCGGACCTGATGGAAGGGATGTCCCCGTCTAAAGGTTGCATAAATTTTGGCGGCGTTCCGGTACTCATTGGAGTTTTCGACCCCCAAACCTTCTACGGGAATTATCACCTTCCGCTCTCAGCAACGAACAATTTTCAAGGGAGCGCTGCAGGGGGTCTCCTTGGCTCGTGTGCTGCTGCGTACTGGGCCAGCATCTCAACACCGATTCGGCCACGGTCACTGATCATGATGCCGTGTTCCGGTGCCCAGCCACGGACCTTCGCAAGTGCTGGAAGCACTGCCGCGGGAAGTAGGGCGGCGTCTGGCTGTGGTGCCGGTGCGCTGCTTACGGCCGACCTCGATGTACGGGCGGAGCACACACTGCAGCTCCTCCTTCTCGCCCCGTCGTTTCCCCTCGGACCCTCTTCGATACTGCGTCATCCTCATCGCCGACGGCCAGCACCGCTCGCGTCTTTGGGTACCTTGGAGAACCATGGCGATGCGCCACATAGCCCTGGCGCCAACTTCCAGCCAGCGCAGTTCCCGACTCTTTAGCAACGCCCGAACCAGCGGTATGCCGCCGTTCAGTTCTTCGGAACTTGGTCAATAGTGAGGAAGCGCAGTGTGGACTCGCTTTGCCGTGAGGCTCAGCCGGTTCACGCTCAGGAGTGGCGAGACGAGCTTTCTTCTTCTGGGAGGATTTCTTTTTGCCGTGCGACTTGTTCGCCCCCAGACTTTTTGCCGAGGGGTTCGTGCTGGCTTGGGATAACCGTTCCTGCGATCCCTGCCGCTGCGCCGATGAGCAGGGTCATCGAGATGCCCATCGAGGAATTGTGCACGCCGGGTAGGCAGACTCCGGGGAACCACGCAGAGCCACAGCCATTGGAATCGTTGAATGTTACCGGCGTTAGTCCAACTATGCATCCGACTACGAAAACGTTTGGACCACTGCAGATGAGGACGTTGGCAGCAGGGATCTCTTCACGCTTTTCCTGACTTGTAGCAGTAGTTACGCGCCTAACCTGCAAACCTACGGATGGAACTAGCTTCTACGTGTCGCGCCAGGTGACGTTATCCCGAATCTGCATGATCACCGTTTTGGTGACGCCATGTTCCCGGGCCAGACGTGCGATCGTTCCGCGTGGACCGGGAAGCTGCTCACGGATAGCTCTGGCTATTTCCCGCGTTAGCTTTGCGTTCGCATGGTTTTCGCCCCTCGGCACGGTACCGTGACGGAGCCTGTCCTGCCCAATGTTCTCCAAGGGGGTGGCCCAGCGAAGATTGTCGGGCCTGTTGTCTAGCGGGTTCCCGTTGTGGTGGGCAGCGTGCATCCCATCACCGCGTGGTGGACCGTTCCAGGCCTCGCAGACGAGGACGTGCACACCTCTCGGGTTTCCCTTTCCGCAGTGCACCACGGCGTACCCTGCGACTGTGACGTAAGGCTTCAGGATAGTTTTGTTCCGACCTCGGACCCGGCCCATCGAACTGACCCAGTACCCGTCGAACCGGGTTGGTCGCCACTCTTCCCCGTCAATTGCATCCTCCGGGTGGACAATCGCAGTGATCTCAGCGGCCCTAGCCCGGCGGGCCTGTGCCATGGCATCCTGCTCCAACTTGGCCAGCACGAACGGTGAGGGTGCGGTTGTTGCTGTGGCTCTCAACTTTCCCTCGGCGATCAAGCGCACGTACTGCCGGGTGCAGTCATACACTTCGGCGATCTGTTTATAGCTGACTCCCCGCTCGATCAAGAGACGCATGTCGGCTACTTCCGCATCGTTGAACCGCGCAAATGGGTTGTTAAACCCACGCGATGTGTTGTAGCGGCCGCGGGCCTTTCTGTCTGCCATGTTCTCTTCGTGCGTGCCTACTCTCAGATGCGCGATTTCGACGCACAGGCGGGTGTCACAGGAGTGCAGCAACAATTGATCCGGGGACAGCACCTCGCCATACTCTAAAACCCATGCCGCCCGGTGGGCTCCCATCGTCTTCCCGCCCAGCACAAACTTTCCATACCCCTTGTTCGATACGCCGGCAGTCCAAAGCAGGCACCCGCTGGCAGCCCGTGACGTCTTGGCATAGAACCGCGCTCGGTCGGACGCGCTCGTCTGAACTGTCGAGGGAAGTCCGACCGCGGGGGTCGCAGTCTCGTCGCCGTACGATTCTTTGCCCGACCTCGAGGAGGAAAGTGAAGCGGAACTAGTGTCGGCGGCCGCTGGCTCTTCCTTACCGGCTTCCATCGTTTGCACCACCCTGAATCAGTGCGCGAAGACACGATTGCCTTGCTTGTATCACTAGTAGAGCAGACAAGGGGGACAATATTGGTTGGCATTGAATTATGCCCACTCGCCCGCATCAGTCCTCTGAGGAGCAGACCCTCCGGTGGGCGGAACGCAGGGCACTGGTTGGGGCGCGGATAAGGGAGCTGCGACTTGAGCAGGCTCTCTCCCAGGAAGCGCTGGCCCTGGAGTCAGGGTTGAGCCGCAACATGATCATCGGGATCGAGTGGGGCAAGAAGAGCGTGGCTTACGAGCGGCTGTGGGATATCGCCGACGTGCTTGAAGTACCAGTGAACGCCCTACTCCGCCCGCCGGATTCGTCTGCGGAGAAGGTGCCATACCGGGGCGGCCGGCGACCTATGGGCCGGTAGCAGTGGAAACCGTTTGCAATGCCCGCACATGGCAACCCAGCTGACGCTTCCACCAGCGTGTCGCATCACAGTGGACGCCGAAATGGTGGATTTCCACAATGAGTTCATTGAAGTAAACGCCGAACGGCTTCGACGGCTTGCTCGCCGAGGGCTTCTGGGAAAAAGGCTTTCCCGATGCCGGAGGATCCGTTTCATGCTTGGTTGAGAAGAAACCCTAATATGTTCGGCTTATGAAACGCCTGAAACAACACCACTTTCAGTTGGTGTTGCGACGATCGTTGGAACGCCGGAGCATGCAATTTCCCAGGATCGACGACAAGTCATCGACAAAAATGTCGGGCTCCTCCAACAAACTCGATATGGCCAGACTCGATTTCAGCCGTCGCCATGTCAGCAACCGCAGCAGCGAACTCTTCGACGGAGTACAGCTTGCCAGCCAATTCCCGACGAGCTTGGATTGCGCCGGGAGTTGCACGCTCGAGCAGGGTCGTCATCATTGTTCCTTCGATTACATCCCCGGAAACGATGGCTAAGGTGATGCCGAGTTCCGCCAGGGCCGGTATACGCTCCCGCAGTGCGTCCTCACCCGCGCGCTTGCTACGTGCCACGAGCTCGTAATCCGCTGTTGTGGGAACTGAATTAATGAAGTGGGCCTGATGGCTTGTCACGAAGATAACTCTGGAACCGGCGGGCATCAGGGGCGCAGCTGCATCGAGCATGTCGATTTGCGCATCACGGTTGAGTTTTAGAGCGTAGTCATGGGGCTTGCCGGTTTCCATGCCGCCGGAAGCGTTCAGGACCAGAATATCCAGCGACCCGAAGTGATGGATGGCCGCAGCGGCCAGGACTCGGATGTCCTCTGGCGAAGTCAGGTCCCCACCCACCGCGACAGCTTGGCCCCCGGCTTCCTCGATGCTTTGGACGACACTGACGGCCCGGCGTACTTTCTGGCGGTAGTTCACGACCACCGCCGCGCCTTTTTTGGCCAGTTTCAAGGCAATTTCGGCGCCAATACCGCGGGAGGATCCGGTGACGATAGCAGTCCTGTTTTGCATACACTCCATCAATGCTTCCCATCAGTGATTAGGGGTGATGCTGGCGTGTTCACCCAGGCCCATCGCGCTCCGACGGGTTGTTCCTATCGAGAAGGTTTAGGTTAGGCGCCAACTCATGAATTCGAACTACTCAGCCCCGACTGGATCCGGTCGGGGCCTCCTTAGGTGGCTTTGCGGGCCAGAGGATGTAGGCGATGGGGACTAGCGGGGCGGCTGCAGCCACCACGGCCAGACGCCATATCCAATCAACGAGGGGCCCGGCCGATGAAGGTCCGCCGACCAGCGCGATGCATGCGGCAAGAACGCCGGTCGAGAGCCCGCAGGCGAACCACCAGAGCCCTGTTTCGCGCCACTCGTGGCGTACTCGTTCAGTGCCATAAAGCCGGGGTTTCCGCGGTTGGGGTTCCCCGTACCTGGCCGCAAACCGTCGGTCCGCCCAGCGCACCAGACGTTTGCCGTAAACAACGGAAAAGCCTAGATAGATCGCACCGAGACCGTGAGTCCAGTTTGGTTCTGCTCCTGCTCGGAGGTCCACCACTATGAAAATGAGAAGAGCAAGATCAACGAACGGCGAGGCCCCAAGAAGTATCGCACCGAGAGTACGTCGCCGCAGTACGTATCGTGCTGCGAGACCCAGGACAATGACTAGCCAAAAGGCGACTTCAGCGGAGATTATCGCAAATAGCATGGTCGTTTAGGGTCCTATCGATGTAAGGCAGAGGGCTAGTTTTGCTCGGCAACTGTATGTGGGGGCGGGAAAGCGGGTCTAGTCACGTTGACCCGGGCCACTTCCGATAGGACGGTTGGCAGTGATGCCATTGCCCCTGGGGAGTCAATGCCGGTGCTCGCCGCCGGGCGAGTGACCGTCCCAAGGACAAAGAACCCGCTGTCCCTCAGCCTCGCAATGTTAGCTAAAACTATCGGGTTTCGGGTGGCTTGCCCCGGCAGTGACGGTGCCACTACTACTGGGCACTCGGCGCTCTGCAAAATTGAGAGCATCAGGCTGTCGGCGATACCGGCCGCGAGCTTCGAAACACAATTGAGGGTCGCGGGCATGACCACAATGGTGTCGGCCCATTGGGCTGCGTCCTGGTGGGTAACGGTCGTGGCCAATTCCGGCCACTCAGGCCCAATAACAGGGTTTGAACTGACAAGTGTCAGGAAGTCTGGCGATACGAACTTTTTGGCGCTGTGGGTTATGACTACCCGGACATTGACATTCGGATACCAAGTCTTTATGGCGGAGATCCATTGTGGCGTGTGGGCCGCGCCGATGGATCCCGTGACCGCTACCAGAAGCTGATTTCTGGGCAGGCACAATTCTGAAGGACGTCTTTCAACTTCGTTCACAGCACTCCTTCCGGCTGTAGTTATCGCGGCCCGGCACTAGTGCTCTTCTCTCAAAGCATCCATAGGTTCCAGCCGTGAGGCTCTTGCTGCGGGAATCGCCGCGGCGAGAACCGTGGCCAAGACGACACCGATGACGATGGATGCCAGGCTTCCGAATTTGAACTCGAAAAGTACCAAACCAGGCAGGTTTAGTGCCGCAATGTCCATGAGGGCAGGACTCGCTGCGGAACCCACCAGCACTCCTGCTCCAACGGCCAAGACGCTACCAAGAATTCCCAGAATGGATGCCTCGAGGGCCACGGAGGTGAATACCTGCCCCTTGGACAGTCCCAGTGCACGGAATAGGCCAATACTTCTGGTGCGCTCCTGCACTGACATGAGCAGTGTGTTTACGATGCCGAACATTGCAGCACCGATAGCGACGGAAGCCAAGAGATTCAGCAGTAAAAGGACTCCGTTCACCACGGAGCGGTAATCGCCCACGGTCTGCGCCGCCGTTGCGGCAGAGAAGCCTTGCTCTTGCAGCGACTCCACCACGGCGGTTACGTCGTCGCTAACTACGAGGGCATACGGGTACCAGCGGGCGGTTCCCGGTTCGGCTCCGGTTGTCGAATAGTTCTGCAAGAGCGTGTCGAACGCCTGGTTGCCGAACGGCAGGTTGCCGCCGATCAGTGAGCGTTCCTGAATACCGTTCACTTGTGCCCGGATCTCGCGAACAGTCCCGGTAAGATCCAGCACCCCCACCACAACATCCTGACCTATTGCAGCCTCTGGATTTGAAAAACCGAGGGGCTCGACCGAGTACGAAGGGAGGATAAGTTGAGGTTCGCTTCCTGGGCCGTCGTCCAGTTGCTCGCCGGCAACCAAACTGACCTTCTTCCCGGGCCAGTACCCGTTATATACGAACCGATAGCGATCCCCATCGGTCTTCTGAATGTACTGCGGGTTGGTTTGCGTGCTCGTGATGACTCTGTCGTCACCGACAGCGGACTTGATGGTGGCTATATTTTCCTCGCTGAGAATCCCCGCACTCGTGCCGGCTACCGCTGACGTGAGGTTAGGGTCGTACTTGTCGAGGCGTTCGCTGAGAAGAGCGGTTGATGCTGTAGCTGTAACGTGGATGGTGTTTTCTGCCCCAAGAGAGGACGTTTGAGCCTCAAGGTAGCTGTTAACTCCCGAGCCGAGACCGCTCGTCACCGTGAAAGTGAAGGCACCTATAAACACGGCAATGACTGTCAGCAGCGCCCTGCCCTTACGACGGAAGGCGTTCTTCAACGAATACCGGACGAGGTCAAGGGTGTTCACTGCGCCGCCTCGTGCCCAGCCAAGGCAGCAGGTTGCATAATGGCCCCGTCTGCGATGGCAACCTCACGTCCGCATCTTGCTGCGAGGTCCGGGCTGTGTGTGACTATCACGAGGGCTACTTTGTCCTTGTCATTAAGTTCGAAGAGAAGGTCAGAAACCAGTGCACCGTTGGTGCTGTCCAGGCTGCCCGTAGGTTCGTCAGCGAAGATGACAGCCGGCCCATTTATGATGGCCCGGGCAATGGCCACCCTTTGCTTCTGGCCGCCTGATAAGCCGGACACACGGTCATCAATGCGGTCGGCGACGCCAAGGCGATCCAGCACTTCCGCGACTCGTTTCCTTCTATTCCTGGCTTTCGCTATCAGCAGCGGCATCTCCACGTTTTCCAGGACCGTGGAACCTGCTTCCAGGAAGAAGCTCTGGAACACAAATCCAAAGTCGCGGTTCCGTACTTTGTTGCGTTTTGATTCAGTGAGTTTGTTGAAGTCATCGCCGCGGTATAGGACTTTGCCGCTATCGGGCGTATCCAATCCGCCCAGCATGTGCAGAAGGGTTGACTTGCCTGATCCGCTGGCACCGACAATAGCCAGTGTTTCATGTTCGGCAATGCTAAGACTTACGCCTTTCAACGCTTGAAATGCAGCGCTTCCCGTGCCAAACGTCTTGCGGAGATCATGCACGGACAGAATGTCTGACTGCATTTCGTGAACCGAACCCTTTCATTTGCTGCATTTGATAGACAGGCTGCGGAGGTCAAACCCGAGCCGTCGGGCTTGACATGTCTCAGCGTACTTCACGGGATTGGGCCATGGTAATCATCCTCGGCTACCAGTCGGGCCGCGGATAAAAGATCTGCATTCGCCAGTGGTCGCTGGCATTCCGGGCTCCTGCTGATGGCAATATCAGGTTCGACGCCGCGGTTTTCGATTCCCGCATCTTTGGCAAAGTTTCTCAGCTCAAATTCAGGAACGGTCATTACCAGTCCTGCGCTGAGTTTATGGGTACGCGTGAAGCCCGTTCCAGCTCCGAAAGTTCGTGCACCGGCGAGGGTAAAATAGGGTGAGCGCGAAAGCGCAGCAGCGAGATTTTCGCCTCCAGAACCTGTCCGTTCATTGATGAGCACAATACCTTTGCGGGGACCGCCCAGCAGAATATTTCGTGCGTTGCCCCGAATCATGACTGAACTTCGACAGACCAAATTTTGAAGCAAGCCGGACAAGTAGTCGGCGTAAGGCCCTCCCTCGTTAGAACGGAGATCCACAATAATCGAGATGCCTTCATCCCAACCCCGACTCAGGCGTTCCACAGCCTTCACACCGGCAGTCGAAACATCGGGCAGGTGGACGTATTGTGCCGATCCGCGGGTCGCCTCGGATACGATCTCGCAGCAGTCCCGAATTTCGTCGGCATACCAACCGCTCAGTGTCACCGGAAAGGCGAGATCAACCCTTTGTTCCCCCGCTTCAGCCACTCTCAGGGTCACGTACGAGTGTCTGGACTCTGGCAACGGCACCGCATACGGATCCACCCCGGCCGGGATTGCAGAACCGTTAATGCCAGTGATGGGGCTTAGAGAATAGCCCGCACCGGAGAAGGAAGGTTCCTGTGTGACCCATCGTCGGGAACCATCAAAATACGACGTTTCTGCACCGAGCGCCCGATCATCGGCGAGGCTACACGTAGGAGCGCCGATCCCGGCCACGCTGGAGTGCGACACACCGAGTTCGCCGAGTAACTGGCGCAGGACCCTTGCAGTGTCGGCCAGCGTCTCAACTCTCTCAAGGCTTGTCCTGTACTTATCCAGGGATGCGCCGCGCCAGCGTTTGTCGCCTCCGTGCAACGCATAACTGCACACGATGTGGATGACTTCCCAGAAAAGTGCCGCCCGGTCCTTTTGCGTTCCCCAGGGCGCTCCGCCCGAATGCCTTTCAAACACCAACGCGTCGACCTGCAAGCGACCGTCGTCGAGTTCGAATGCAATTGTTGTAGCATCCCCCACAAACCTGCGTCCGGCACTAACAGAGAGCCCGGGCGTAGGCCATATCATGCGTGCAGTTGATCGGTTCACCGATGCGATCCCGCCAGCTGTGAGTGCCAACGCCGATGTGTTCTCTACCCCTCGCGCAAGAATCCTCACGTCCTTGGAAATGGGGCACTCACCGTCAACGGAGTCGAGTCGCACCGCACACAATACGGACTGCGACTGAAAGGGAGCCGCAGTTCCAACGAGTGGATTTGTGGGGCGCGACAGAAAGAACAGGTCGTTGCCGTCCCGACTTATGACCGGACTCTGAAGCTCTTGCCCATAGGGGTTGAGCTGTTCTCGCTCTCCGGTCTTGGTGTTCACCACGATAATACGCTTGGCGGAAAAGTCGTCCTGGTGAACCCACGTCACGAAAGGGCAGCCGGGATCGGCGTAAAGGTCGGAGACCTGCAGGGCCGCCTTCCGGTCCAGACGCCGGAAGGCGCCTCCGACTTCGCCCTCAGTGATCTCGAGGCTGAGTACTTCTGCTGCTGACGTTGCGAGGACGATCCCGTTTGAGTGAGAGGCCAATCCCTCGACCCGAAAGTCCAAAGGTTCTGTGGGAACAATTGGAACGCCGGTCCTCGTGTCGGGGTTCCATAGTTGCAGCCTGCTGGTGGCGTAGCGGCTGGAGGCGACATACACTTGGCCGTCCCCGTTCCAGCAGTAGGCTTGGACAGGTCCCGCAGTGGAAGGAAAGCTGTGGAGGAATGACCCGCGAGAGTCGTAAAAGTCCAGGCGGCCGGACGCTAGGACGCCCATGGCGCCTGTCGCGGAGCACCTGCTGAGCGCGTCCACCGGAGCGGGGGGTGCAGGCCTTTCGGATGAAAAGGACGTGCCTGTCCCCGGTGGAAGTCGGACTTCAAGAGGTTGCGGTACGCCCTTGGCTGAGTCGTAAGACCACAGGTCTCCATCAAGCTCAAAGACAAGACCATTCTGTCCGGCCCTGAGATCACGGAGTCCCCGAATCCCGAAATTCGTGTGTTTTGTGACGTCTCGAACGTGCGGTGATCGTGATCGGGAATAGATGTTGGTACACCCGTCTGGGTCATCCAAATACCATATCCGGCCGGCATATGCGACGGCGGAGCTTGGGTTGCCGTTGGGTGTGCTGACGCGGTTGAGGCCGGCGGTTCTCGTTCCCCCCCAGATGATCCCCGCTGCGCCTCCTCGGTAACCCGCAAATTCGGCAGAAGGAACGGTGGCAGCGGAACCGATGAGGTATCCGTCGGCCCAGCTTAGGGCCGTGAACGGCGCCCAACGCCACTCGTCTCGTAGTCCTGTCTGAATGTCCAGTTCGAAGGCGCTGTCTGCTGTCCATCCGGGAACGGTCGGATAGGTGACCAAGATGGACGTGCTTGAGGCCCAGCCGGAAATGTGCATCGGCGTGTTTTGCGAATGGAGGACCTTGGCTGTTCCCTCCCAACTGTCTTTCATGAGTAGTTGGTGCACTCCCCCGGAGTGCGCGCTGGCAACGATCATGTGGGTATCTTGACTTGCCGAGAGGCTCAGAATTTCGCCGGAACCGAAATCTATCGGTTCCGCCTCCCCGCCATCGAAAGGAACGCCCCAAGCCTTTCCTGAGATAATGACAGCAATCCGCGACGGGCCCGGCGAAGGGTGCGTGCAGTATGGCCGCTGTTGTGAATTTGTGGAAACTGCGCCGGCGTGTGTCTCCACAAGCTCCCTTCCGACGACTGTCCTGTCCTTGATGATTGATGTGCACATGCTGGTTTTCTGGAGTTGAGCCCGGCCCTTGGGGGGGCCGGGCTCAACCCTGCTATGTGTTGCTTAGCAGTTGAAGCTAGTGAAGCTCGCCATTACAAGATCGGAAGCCACCTCAACCGTTTCAACTTCGTGAATTTCGTTGATGTCCATGTTTGCACCCCCCTCCGCGTTTTTGGATATCGCTTTGTTGTGTACCGCTAGGACGAGAACAATTGGAACACTCCCCGCCCTGTGAGGTGACAACAAAACGAGCATAGTGGACCATTCCCTTAAATGCGAGAAACGGCGGGAAAATTAAGAATGACGCAAGGGCTGACAGAAATTGGGCGCGGCAGATTACATTCAACTTTTTGCCAGCCGCGCCCGCGATGTTCCATTACCGGCGACCGAAAGGGACAGTGCGGACAGAAGAGGAAAATGATTGCAGGAGACTATAGGGGCTCGACATCGCACAATTCGACGTGGTGGCCACGGTTATAAGACGTGAAGCCAGATTGTTCCTGCCTACTCGGCCCTCTTGCGCCCCACCGCATGAAGGCCCGGGCATATTAGTTTCACCAGGACTTGGGGACTCGCTCAGATTTGAGAATTCTTTGTAACGCGTTTGTGCTCCTCCGACGGTCATCCTCCGAAAAATGGGAGACTGGCAGAACCTTTCCAGCGGCGATTTGTGCCCGATACTCGGTTTCGAGGATGCTCCCGATCACCATCACTTCAAATTTCCCGTCAACGTAGAGGTGATCGCGAAGAATTCCTTCGATGGTTATGAACCCTGTCGTCATCATTCCCAAAACGTGGTGGTTATACCCGGCAGTCCTGAACTCAAGCCGGTGAGCCCTCATTTGGTCAAAGAGGAAGGCGAGAACCTGCTCCAGAGACAAGGCGCCGTATCCTGTTCCCACATGTTCAGGCGCGAGAGCAATTCCGACGAGGAAATTTCCGTCGTAGCTCAACTTTGACCAGCTCACGACCCCGATGAGTTCCTTGCTCTCGGTTTCAACAATTCGGGCATCACGGCCGGCGGCTGGGGATGGCGCCAGTTCTTCGGGAGTCGGATTATGTGTGACACCGCTGGCGAAGGTGCCGACCCTTCCGTCAAACCACTGCGAGATCTCTGGAAGGTCCGCGTCCCTAAACGGTCTCAACCTGACGTGGGTTTCAGTCATAATGTTGTTCTCCTTCATCAGCTGCAGGTCTTTCTGGATGGCGGTTGTCATGCTGGCAGCCATGCGTGCCGGGCGGATACGTGGCCTTTCAAAGTAAGTTTCCCCGTGCCAACGGCGGTTCCATGCCGAGGAAAGGCAGCGGGCCGTGACCGTGACCCGCAGCGTCCAGCGCGTAGACGGCCCCTGCGAGCCCCTCTTCAAGATCGCAGGAAAACCGGAGTTGGAGCTTGCCGGGGAAGGAGACACTCCCATCGACGAGCATGAAGTGTTGGCGGAGCGCCGTTGTATTGCGCCGCAGCAATTCGCCTGCAACAGCAGATAATTGCAGGCCGTCCCGTAAGTAGGCAACAGCGCCGCTTCGTCCGTGGAACAATCCTTGGGTCGCCCAGAGACCGTCAAGGCACGTGGCCTCCGTTCGCCTCAAGACTGCATCAGCATCCGCATTCGGACGATGGTGCTGCAGGGCACGCAATGCAAAACCAACGCCCAAGGAACCCGTCGCTAGGCTAGGCAGGAGCTTGCCGTTGCCGCCGTCAAGGAGGACGACTCCGCCTTCTACGTCCCGCAAGGACTTTAAGTCCTCGCGGGCAGAGTTCAGAGCCAGATCCAACCAAACCTCATTTCCGGTCCTCTCAAAAAGACGCACGAAGAACAGTGCGACACCACTGCATCCGAACATCAGTCCCTTGCCTTTGATCGCCTGAGACATATCAGCGTGGGCTACCCGGTGTCCGATTTCTGTCGCGGCATCGGTGCTTCCAAGAATCAGGCAGGCCAGGCCTATACCGGACAGGCCTGCGTACAGGTCCGGGTTGGTGATGCTCTTCGCTTGGGAGAGGGCTTGTTCAAGCACCTTATGAGCCGCCGAGGTTCTACCCAGGGCCTTAAGAACGAGCGCAGAACCTGCCGTACCTGAAAACAGTCCTGGCACATACCGGTCAGACGTTGAGGAAGCAGATTCGAGCCAGTCGACTAGGGGTCTAAGTTCCGGCTCCGGGACGTGACCGTTCAGTACCAGCAGTGCTCCTGCGGCTCCCTTGCCCAGGCTCCACGGCACCCCGCCGGGAGTAACAGGAAGCAACCACTCCGGGTTCTCTGGGGCGGCTAGTTTAAGAAGGGTGTTTCTGGCTTCGTTCAACAAGCTCTCAAGGGGTAGTTCGTCCGCCACTGGGACAATTTCTTCCCTGAAGTTGCTTCCTAGGGAAGCCACTGGTGAAGGGACAGCTACCGCAAGTGAAAGTTCTCGAAATGTATCAGAATCAAGGTTGAAGCGGCCTGTTGCTTCGGCTATGTCCCGCTGCAGCCTGTGCGTTGAAAACTCCCAGACCGCGTTGTTCGCGGTAAGGAACCACAAGTGCACGAGTGCGAGCCGGATCCGGTCAGCTTCGGCACCCGTCCTTCCATAAGTCCCGAATCCCTGAACGTAGGGGAAAGCGTCCGCGCCTTCGTCTCGCGCTGAGAATACGCTTTCAAAATCAACCAGCTTGACCGAGTCGTCGTTTTGAATGAGCAGATTTGCCGGATGCAGATCGCCGTACACCAGGTCCTGAGCATGAAAAGCGTCAAGGATACGGCCGATCTGAGCCACGATGCGCTTCACACGGCCGGCGTACCGTTCGAAGTCTTCCGGCAGCGCATTTGGCGTGGAGCCGGGGTGTATCGCCGCTAACCACTCAAGGGCGCGGCTACCGGGACAGTACTCCTCGACAAGGAAGACTCTGTCGGGAAACTCGTGCCACCCCAGTAAGTCAGGGATGCCGGGAACCCCGCGTAGGCGCTCAAGTGCCCACCGTTCCCGGGCCACACGTTCCGCACCGTCGGATCCGTTAGCGGTGAGCCCCGTTAGCCTGCGGCCCTCTTTGAGAATGATGGGACGGCCGTCCGTGCTGGTTGCACGGTACACTCCCCCGGCGTTTGAGTAGTGGAGGGACTTAAAGTTGCTGTAGGGCAGGATCCGGTCGGCGGTTCCCTCTTGTCGCCTGGCTAACTCGTGCTCAACGGCCAGCGGTGGTTGGACGCCCTCAGGCAGGCGAAACCTGAGCTCGCGCCTGTCCTGAATGATTGTTCCGTTCCCGGATTCGAAGGCATAAGCATCGTAACCGGTCGGCAGGCCGATCATGCGGCGGACGAAGGCACCGTAACGGACGTGGACGGGCGTATCTGCAATTTGAAGGTCCGTGAGGATCGTCGGAGCAGTCATGCCCTTTAACTTCGCGATCAGGATCTGGATAATCTCATCGGCTTGTTGCGTGCTGCCCGGGTAGATAGTGATGAATTTCCCGCTGCTGGCACGGTCTGCATACTTGGAGTTCATGCGCATGAAGACGGCGTCCGAAGGCACGTACTTGAAGGGCAGGCCTTGCTGGATGCATTCGTCTGCAACGACGCGGGCTGTTTCTTCGGCGTCCTCCCGGGAAGCCGAGATGTGCACTTTCCAGCCTTGGTCCGGGATCGGAACGCCGTCAGGTTTCATCCCAACCCATGGTGAACTCGTGGCGTGCTTCCTGTTCCATCCTGGAGGCAGTACACGCCTGTGAATGTCGTAGGATTTCGGAGGATCATCGGGGAAAAGCGGCGGCCGAAAGTATGCACTGTCCATGTGCATGTGCAGGAGCAAGTCGTTCATCTATTTGGCTCCGCTTACTGTCGTATTGAGGCGCCTCAGCCGGGACGTCGAGATCACCATTGCGAGTGTTACGAGGGCCAGCATCCAGCCGGTGCTGTACAGGCCATCCCCGGCCCACGACAGCGGAAGGTAGGTTCCGTCGGACAGCGTGCCGCGAAGCAGGTCCAGAACCGATGTGACCGGGTTGTACTGAACCACGGGCTGCAACCACGCGGGTAATGCTTCTTGCGTGACCATCATTGTCGACAGAAAAGCCGGCGGCGTGGTGACAATAACGGCCACTTGGGCGGACGACTCCGGGCTGGCCACGGATAATCCGATGGCAATACCTATAAGCGTTGAAGTAACGGAGACCATTGAAACGATCAGAACGGCAAGCACAGCGGATTCGACGTCCATTCCAGGCTGCCAACCCATGATTGCTGCGGTACTCATCAGCAGACCCGTCGCCAGAATGGTAATGAGGCACTCGGACACGGCACGGCCTAGGAAATAACTTGTCAGCGATATAGGGAGCACCTGATACCGCCGCAAGGTGCCGGATTGCCGCGCGAACGCCACGGACGATGCAGTAGTGGCTGACAAGAGAAGCACGGACTGGAGAACAACTCCGGGTAGTAGGAACCCGACGTAGCTCCCGCCCGGTACCTGAACGGATCCGCTAAGAAGTACAACGAGGAAAAGCAGGATAAGAACTGGTTGGACCGATGCTATGGCCAGCCGCTCAGGCGACCGCCACAGAACCAACAAGTCGGCTCGGGCGAACTCCAACGCATCCTGGACCAGAAATGCAGCGGCCTGTGAGCGGAGGTTCTGAGTGGGCTTAGGCACTGCGCACACCTTCTTTGCCACTGAGAGTGAGGAAAACCTGGTCAAGGGATGGTGCTTCCAGTAACAGCGACTGGAATTCGATGTCCTGCTGGGTGGCAGCTTGGAGGAGCAACTCCATGGTTGAGGATGTAGCGTCCGTAATTTGTACTTCCGACCCGATAATCCGGACGGTGCCGTCAGGCACCCCCCTTCTGACCAGCCAGTCTCGCAGCCCCATGAGCTGGGATGGCTGCGATGTCCCGGTTAGCGTCCGTGTTCCGCTCAAGCCGCGCAGGGTGTCCAACGACCCTTCGGCAATGATTTCCCCTGAGCGCAGGAAAACTGCCCTATCCGCCAGGATTGACGCTTCATGGAGGTATTGGGTTGTCAGCAGCACTGCCGTGCCGTTTTGCACCAGGTCCCGCAGGAGGGCCCACAACATATCGCGAGTTCGGACATCGAGCCCAGTGGTTGGCTCGTCGAGCAGCAGCACACTCGGTTGACCGGCGAGGGAAGCTGCAAGATCGAGTTTGCGTTTCATCCCACCGGAAAACCTGCTGCTAGGGATGCTGGCTGAGGCGACCAGGTCAAATGCTTCCAGCAAGTATTGGACCCGTTCCGCCCGTTCACGTCGAGGGACATGGTAAAGGGCGCACGAGAGGGCCAGCGTTTCGCGTGCCGTCAGTCTAGGCTCGAGGGTGAGTTCCTGCCTCACGACCCCCAGATGCTGGCGGGCAAGGCGTCCGCCAGCAGCAGTGAAGATATCGTGTCCGCTGATCCGTACCGTGCCATTGCCGGGGTGCAGCAGCCCGGAAGCCACCTGAACGAAGGTGCTTTTCCCGGCACCATTGGGCCCGAGCATGACTACGATTTCGCCTGCCTGGAGGGTGAGGCTCACATCATGCAATACGGGTTTCCGCCCGAAGGAGACGCTAATATCGTGCGCCTCCAAGGCCATGACAGTTCGGGGAATGCCAGCTTGTCGCCGCATTCCCCGTCTCGTGGGCGTCACTGGGCGTCCACTTCAGTGCTGTGCAGGACGGGAGGAATGTCGTCTGCTGTGCTGATGACCCTGAGCACGGTGACCTTGCGTTGCCGGGCACGTTCGAAGGCGAAACTAATCGCTGCGGCTATGTCATCTGTTCTGTTCACTGTTCGGCAGAACACACGGTCGCTGCCCGTCTCGACTCTGGCCAGCGCGCTGCCTTCAGCCTCGACGAAGCGCACATGGGCCCCTTCTTGCCGGGCCTGCCTGTCAAGCCATCCAAATCCGCCATCGTCAAAAATGACATAGATGAGCGACAACGCATGCCGGCTCAAAAAGGAAAGATCAGGCATAAAAGAGTCGAACGCGCCATCGCCTGCGACGCAGACGACGAGCTTGCCGGTATCAGCAGCGATGCCCGCTGCCGCGGCGACTCCGAAGCCAAGAGTCGTTTGCTCGGACGGGACGACAACCGCGGCACCTTCGGCCAGAGGAAAAAACGGAACCAGATAGCTCCATATATCGTGCAGGCCGTTCTCTTGCACAACCACAGCTTCGCCTGGCATTCTCCGTGCAAGTTCCGCCAGAGTCTCCGCGCAGCGGGACCCGGCCGCGGAGGAACCGGACTGACGTAACGATGCCTGCAGGGATGCAAGTTCTTCAGACCAGTCTGACGCGTTCGCCTCTACGTCGGTTTCCCATTGTGTTGTTATCTCCGGCAAGCTCTGCAGCGGGATGTCCAAATAGAATCCACCCCTGGAGAAATCCACGTCCTCAACCGAAATATTGATCTGGACCCACGGGACGTCAGCAGGGAGGCCCAGCACTGCGGTTTCCTCAAGCCTGCTGCCCAGGACGATCACCAGGTCTGCGGTAGCAATAAGCTCCGCCGTCGGCTGCATCATGTAGAGGCCGGACAGTCCGAGATAGCGGTGGTGCGACTCGGGGAACGATCCGCGGCCCGACGCGGTCGTCAAAACGGCGGCGTCAATACTTTCTGCGAGGGCCACATAGGCTGCAGTGCACCCAGCGGATCGGGCACCTCCGCCCAGCAGCAACAGCGTCCGCGAGGACGAACGGATGACGCTGGTCAAGGCACTGTCGGCCCCTCTGGCAGGGGGGTCCGCCGACGGTACAGTCAAGCTTCCGAGCCCGTCCGGGATCTCCACGAAAACAGGTCCCCGTGCTCCTGAAAGTGCCCGTGCGATTGCGGCCGTCACAGTTGCCTGGACGTCATTGATGGTTGGTACCCGGACGGCCCATTTGGATACCGGCTGCGCCATGGAAACCAGCGGGGCGTCTTGGAATGCCCTGGCAGCGAGCCGCTGAGTGGCTGTGCCGGAAGCCAAGACAACGACTGGTGCTGATGAACTCAGCGCCTCAAGCATCCCGGGAACGGCCGCCGCCACAGCAGGTCCCCGTCCGAGAACGCAAACGGCCACCTTCCCAGTGGCGAGTGCCGATCCCGTGGCCATGTGCACGGCCGTTCGCTGGGAACTGCACCAGAGGATGTCGATGCCATGCGACTCTAATGCCCTCGCTGCCTGCATGTCGTCGTCAGGAAGGCCAAAAACCCGCTCTACTCCAGCCCGCTTCAGCACCCGCACCGCCTCCGTCCAGGCTGTTGAAGCGGCCAAGGTGTTCGATGATGGCTCGCTGGCGATGATGAGGTCCGGGGTGGTCATGACACCGCTTTCAAGATGAGTGACGCGTTGTGCCCCCCGAAGCCGAACGAGTTCGATAAAACTGCCGTAAGTCTCGCTCGTCGCGCCCTATGCGGCACGAGATCAAAATCGGGGAAGTCAGAATTGTCGAGATTGATGGTCGGAGGGACGATCTGGTCACGCAGTGCCAAGACACAAAAGATAGCTTCAAGAGCGCCAGCAGCACCGAGAAGGTGACCCGTCATGGATTTCGTCGAGCTGATCGGAACGTTGAAGGCATGTTCCGAGAACACTTCTGAGATGGCCTTCAGTTCTGTTGCGTCGTTATAAGCCGTGCTGGTGCCGTGCGCGTTGATGTAATTGATGTCGGTCGGTGCGAGGTTCCCGTCAGCCAAGGCATCCATCATCGCGATTTTCGCGCCGAGACCCTCGGGATGCGGCGCCGTCGCATGGTGGGCGTCCGAGGAACACCCGTAGCCCGCAATCTCTGCCAACGCCACCGACTTACGCTTTTCGATGGAGCGTTCAGACTCCAGGAGCAGCGCCGCCGCCCCGGACGACATCACGAATCCAGACCGGTCCCTATCGAACGGACGGCTCGCCCGGGCGGGCTCGTCGTTCCTGTTACTGGCCAAGGCGCGTAAGTTGGCCGTCGATGCTATGTCCTGGCGGTTGAGTGAGTCGTCCGCACCCACAACGAGGACGGCGTCCGCGTACCCGTGTCTGATCATTCGAGTGGCTTCACCGATGCCGACGGTTCCTGTGGCGCAGGCGGCAGATATTCCGTGGGTGGTGCCCATTGCGCCGTACTGAACGCCCAAATAGGAGCTCAGTGCGTCGGCCCCACCGTATATGGTCACGTTCGGTGACACCGCCCGCGGCCCGCGCGCGTCCAGGATACGAGTGGCCTCGTGGACCGCTTCGGTCGTGCCGTAGCCCGTCGCGGCAAGTACGGCGAAACGACGCGGATCAAAGCCGATGGCCTGATTCGTTCCTGGTTCTATCTTCATGGCCTGCTGTGCAGCCGCGACCGAGTACCAGATGTACGGGCTCAAACGCCTGATGTCCACATGAGGGAGAAATTCCTTGGCATCGAAGCCCTTCACTTCTCCGCCAATGGTGACGCTGAGGTCTGTGCAGTCAACGTTCTGCAGGGTGGCTATTCCGCTTTCCCCGGCACAAATTTTCGTCCATGTTTCCTCAGCCGTGTTGCCGTTCGGCGTTACGGCCCCCAGTCCAGTTACGAACACCTTATGATTCATGAAGATCCTCCAATTGACCTGCTGTCCTAACGGTTTCCCTGAGAACCCATCGCTCGGCTACAACCTCGGTTACGTTCATCGGTCCCAAGATCCGTTTGCCCCCGTGAACGGTGAAACCGGACTCAGCACCGTACCCGCCAAAGGGCGCATACGAGGCAGTTGAACTCCCGAGAGACTGGTCGCTGGACACCATATAGTTGGCCGATAAGCGGCTGGCTTGATCCTCCTGGACCCCGTATAGGGTTACCCCGAGCGCGTTCTCCAGGTACTCGGACGACAGCAGAACGTCCATAACTTCATTGAGTGACCCGTACTTTGTAATGGTGAGAATAGGTGCAAAGTGTTCGACTGGTTTCACAAGATGAGGGTGGTCAAAGACGACGACGGCCGGGTCAAATGTCCTGTGTATGTAATTGACCGCTCCTCCGCGTGTGATCCGCTTCCCATGCTCAAGGAGGTATGAGATGGCCTCGAGCAAAACCGATTCCTTATGAATGCCTGGCAGCCTCCCCTTGGCGTGGTCCAGGTAGGCGGCAAGCTCGTCATCCACTGCCTGGTCGAATCGATCGCAAATGGATGAGTGAACGAAGACTATGTCAGGGGCCAGGCAGTCCTGGCCCCCATTGAACATGCGGGCCCGCACAACCTCCCGAGCAGCGACGCGGATATTCGCATGTTCGGTAATAACGGCAGGATTGTAGCCCTTGCCAAAGAACATGAAGAGATGCTGGCGGCTAAGCCGCCTGCACACGGACTCCGCGTTCTCCCTGCGCCCGGTGAACAGAACAACCGCTGGCTCTGCGGCACACTGCTGAACAAATTCGGCCTGATCCGTGGTCTCGACACTGACCTTACCGCCGGTGGCTTCATCAAAGATTGACACCAGAGTGTTGACGATGTTGGCGGTTCCCTTGGAAGGCCGCACGGAAACCTTCCTCGCCCAGAGGGAGGGGATAAGACAGTAAAGTGCGAAAGATTCCAGGATGGCGTTCGCCGGCATGAAGACAAAGACGGGCGGTTCCGCGGCGGGCTCATGGAGGGCTAGCTCCCCTGCCGCGTTTTGCAGGGTCGCCAGCAGCGCCGAGTATTCTTCGGCGATGGTCGCCGGATCAGTCCAACCAGATAAAGCTGCCCATAGGGCTTCCTTCTGTGAAATCGCTACTTTCAGCATGGCAGCTGCGGCGGGTGCCACGTCTGCTAGATCGCCTTTCCTTCCCGTTTGGAGGGCCTGCGCGAATGCGACAAGCTTCGAGTTGCTGATCTTGCCGCCCGCGTTCAGAGGCAGTTTTCTGAGCACTTCAATGTGGTCCGGTGCCTCGTGGTCGAAAAGGACTTCCGCGACCTTCCGACGCCAGTAGCTCCGGCTTCGGTACAGCGGGTCCTCCACCAGGAGCCAGTACCCGTCTGTTCTTGCTGCTTTGATAGGGACAAGGTGGCCGTCCACTCCCCTGGTTCTGAGTCGCCGCGCAAGTTCGGCAAGGTTGAATGTGTATCCCTTGCGCGATATCGCACCCGCACGTCCTGCAACATGAAGTCGCCCGTCACAGAGGTGCCCCAGATCGCCGGTATCGAACCAGCCTTCCGGATCGGTTTCGAGGCGTTCGAAGGCGACGCCGTCCGTTCGACGGACAAGGATCCTGCCAGGGGCACCTTCCTCCACGTCCCTGCCCCGGCCGTCCACGACGCGTACCCTATACGTACTGATCAGACGGAAGCCGGAGTCAACGGCATGTTCGTCGATGAAACCAACGTTCCCCAGTTGCGCCATTCCGTATCCGTCGATGAGTGATCTCCCGCTCATAGACGAGAAGTCCTTCTGCAGCGCCGCCGAAAGAGGCGAACCGCCGACACCCCAAACCCGCACCGAAGTCAAAGCTTGTGCCAGCTCGGTCTTCTTGGATACGGCACCGACCAGCGCCTGATACACGGGAGGACTGGCATCTACGGCGGTGACCCGATGGCGTGCAATGGTTCGAGCTGCCTCGCTGACGCGGGTGCGGCTTGCAAGCACAAGGTCAGCGCCCAGGACCATGCTGATAAGGACAACGCTGGCGCCGTACTGGCCGTTGAGCGGGAGAAGAGGCAGAAAAACGTCTTCAGACGCATATCCGAGCAACTCGGATGTGGCCCTGGAGTTCTCGCAGATTTCAGCTCCGGATTTCCAGACCACGGCTGGTGTACCGCTTTTGGTTCCCGAGGACAGGATCGCCAATGCCCGCTGTTGCGAAAACCAAGGGGAGAGTTGCACCGGCTCACGCACATTGGTCAATCCCAGGTCCATATCAACGCGGCTTATCGCCCGTAATTCGTCGGCAAGGTCGACAACTGCATGACCCGGAACGACGCGGCCTTTCCCGGTGCTGAGTATGTAGTCGACAGCCGGAAGTTCGGACTCATATCTGCCCAGCGCCTGCGCGTCATCAACCAGTACAACCTGCGCGTTCAAATTTGCGAGTGCCAGCAGGGCCAGGACAGAGCGGCCGGTGTCATCATTTTCCAGCACAACAACTTGGCCGCGGTCTGCCCCCTTCTTGAGCAATAGGCCCGACACCGCCCCGATGGCATGGGCCAACCGTTCGCCCGCAAGAGTGATGCCGTGCCACGACACGGACCGGGGCATGAAGGCAGCAGAATCCCCCACGAATTCTTCGCCGCTCACCGGGGCAGCCACGCTGCGTTCGGGGTTCCCGCCAGATAATGTTGTAGCGCCTCACGTCCTCTTGCTTTGTCGCTGTCGCTCACCCTTGGCTCGAAAGGCACTATGCCCTGCAGTTCGTGGTCTCTTGCCTGCGACAGGTACTCGGCCCTAAGAATCGACCACACAGTCAGATCGTGGTATTCGCCATCTAGGAAAAGCGCATCCCGCAGCACGCCTTCAATCGTCATCCGCCTACGGGTGAACGGCAGAATAGCGAAAGCGTTAACGGCTGCCGTCGTAAATTGAACCCGCCAAGCGTCGAGTGACTGGAATAAGTGATCTAGGAGTGCGATGAGCGCCTCGGCACCATATCCTTGTTGCCAGTCAGCGGGATCGCCTATAACGACACTGACCTCAAAAGAACGAGCGTGCCTCGCCTTTCGCCACATGACCGCGCCGACGGGACCAATATTGTTCGCATCAGTGATGAGGCAATCGACGTCACCGGCTTCTATTGCCCGACGAAGAGACCGTCCAGTATGCCGGCCTCGTGTTGCAGGAATTGAGACATCGCCAAACGGATTAGAATTCAGCCATTCCGCTACCTGTTCGTACTCTGTTGGCCCCGGCGTGCGCAGCAGGACACGCCTGCCCTTCAAATTTTCATCCCCCATGGCGACAATATAAACCATTGATTCGAATAATTCGCAAACTGCGTAGCAAAGGATGCCATTCGTGCCAAGTCAAGCGTCCAAGTTCACCAGCGTGATACCCCTAGCTATAGCCTTTATCCCGCCAGTAGTATGGAATTCGCCAGTTGGTCACGCGGAGTCAACGCATTCCCGCTATGTGATGTGCCAGCCTCGGCCCGGTCACCACGGTGCAGGTCTCACATGCGACGGAATTCCTGGCGCTGTGATGCTTTCTTCCGACGCTACGAGGGTGCGTCACGGGTCAAATAGGCGAGGAAACTGGCCGTGCTTATTCAGTGCCGATCATAAGGAAATACGTTCTTGCCGTTGCACCCAGGCCCTTCAACGCCCGCGGGCACGTGGCCTTTGCTGGACGTCTTGAATCTACGTCCGCTTCCCGTGAGCAAGCCGGGCAGACCGACCGGTACGTCTGGGCGGTCGAAAACTTGCAGTGCCGGTTGCGACTGGCGCCGTTGACCTGCGTCCCCCCAACGAAGGAGCACCAGGATCACTATTTCCCAGGACTGGCGGCGGGCAATCTGGATTGCGCTCGATCCGGCATGCCTGGAAACAACTTGTTTGCGCGACAGGTGGTATCCCTACCCTGCAGAGCCCGTTTCAGCGGGTAGTTCTTCGACAATGCCAGCTTCAACACGCGCAGCCGTGCGACGGTAGGCCTCGGTTATGTAGTCCTCGAAATCTTGTACACTGATCCGCCAGAGTCCCCGGGCACCTATCTGTAACCCCCGCAGTTCTCCGCTTTTCAGTAATGCCCGGACTTGAGGAAGGCCGACACTAAGTTCTTCAGCGACCTGTTCGATAGTCATAAAGCGGACTGCAGGCTTGTTCGGTGAGGGCATAGCCCAATCGTATGCGGGCAACGGCTTAGTGACTGAAGGATCGAGGTCTCGGTTCCGGTTCCGGATGAAAGTACCAAATATGCCACTGGTCATTTACGACCCAGTAGGGTGTGAGGATGTCTGATTGTTCGATGCAAAGCGCGGGGCTATTCCGGCGTCGAAAATTTGCTACCCGTGGCGGGTAATAAGCGGCAGGCGCCTGACCCTGAATGGCTTCAGATGTACCGGCAGGGCATCACGACTCCGAAAATCGCTGCGGCCGCTGGTGTGGCGGAAACTACCGTTCGCTATCACCTTGCTATCGCTGCCAGGCTGGAGCCTTCCATCAGGGACGAACACCGCAATGCCGTCCCCGCCTGTCCACGGATCACATCCGCGGGGCGGCAGAATCTGGCAGACATCCTCGACCTCTACAACGCAGAGGGCCGGCTCCCCACCACCGCGGGTTCCTCAGCCCGGGAACGGGCATTGGGCGTCTGGCTTCATCGCCGACGGCAAGAAGCGGCGCAGGGGGTCCTCTCCCCCATCTACAAGGAAGCCCTCGATGCCATCCCGGGGTGGCACTATCCATCGACGAAGAAGACCGATGACGAGGCGCGCTGGAAGCAGCGCCTGGCCGAGGTGGCCGACTACTTGGCTGGCGGTAACGACTGGCCCCGGCACAACAAAACCGACATTAAGGAAGAACGGGTCCTGGGCGTGTGGCTCCACGTCCAGCGCATAAACCACCGGGCGGGCCGGCTGGACTCAGCGAAAGAAGCCCAACTGAACGCTGTGATCCCCGGCTGGCGGCACGGCCGCACCAAAGGCCGCCGGCCCCGATCAGAGGCAAAGCACCACGCCACACCTTGAGCCAGGCCCTGGAAGGAAGCGGCTAAATCCTTAAATTCCGAAGGCCCCGATTCCTCCGGGGCCTTCTAACCAGTAGCCGAAGCATCTGGGGGTGGCGCCCACTCTATCAACACCGGGCCACCCGTTGTGTGAGGTGACGGAATTCGGGCTTCGTTCCCGGCCAAGAGGTGGTTCCGGGCCGCGTGTCTATGACTCCCAGCTGCGGTGCCCGCCTAGGGTCAAGGGCATGGAGAGGGAAAAATCCGGCGAGTTGGAAGGGCAGACGTCGGTCAACGACTTGCTCGACGAGCCGATCGGAGCCACTCCCATCCAGATGGCGCTGCCCATCCTCGTGCAGATGCGGCCAGGTGACTTCAGGCACCTGTCCTGAACCCACCCCGGCCGCTGACGGCACCAACTTTCCACACCCCCTGCCCAAGGAGGGCCGGGTCCCCCGGTGACACCCCTCGCCGCTCGGCCGGGCGGGTTGTGCCCACGGGGGTCAGGCGAAGCCCTCCGCACAGCTCAGAGCTGGGCGGTTTTTCTGTGCAACCCGCCTCGGTTTTTGTCTCCCGAGGAACCTGCCGGGCACGAATGTCCGGGCCCTGGAGTACACTGACTGACTCGAACATATATTCGATAAAGGGTGTGTTGTGGGCATTGTTGACGTTCCCCGTGTGATAAAGGCGGGAGTGTCGTTGTTGTCGGTGCTGGCCTCTCCAGTGCCGGTGGCTGCGGGGTTCCCGTCGCCGGCGCAGGACTACTTGGATGGCCGGATCGATCTGAACGCGCACCTGATCAAGGACATCACCAGCACCTATGTGGTGCGGGTGTCCGGGGAATCCATGGAAGGTGCCGGGATCAGTGATGGGGATGAATCGTGAACCGGGCACTGGAACCACATGACGGATGTGTGGTGGTTGCTGTCCTGGACGGGGAGCTGACGATCAAGCGGCTGCGGATCAGCCCGACAGGGATGCTGCTGCAGGCGGAAAACCCGGCATACCCGGAGATCGAGGTCCCGGCACTGTCTGACCTGACCATCTGGGGCGTAGCGACCAGGTGTTTACAGCATGTCTAAGCCTGCCCCCATGAGGCACATGCCGCAGATCGCGCACGTGGACGTGAACTGCTTCTATGCCTCCGCGGAGCGGGCGTTCGACCCTTCCCTGGAAGGCAAGCCCGTGATCGTGCTGTCCAACAATGACGGCTGCGCTGTCACCCGCTCCCCCGAGGCCAAAGCCCTCGGCATCGGCATGGGTGAGCCGTGGTTCAAGCTCGCCCCGCGGGCGAAGGAATGGGGTCTGGTGGCACTGTCCAGCAACTACGAGCTGTACGGGGACATCAGCGCCCGCGTGATGGAGCTGCTGGGCCGGTACTCGGCCTGGCTGGAGGTCTACAGCATCGACGAAGCCTTCCTCGGCGTCAAAGGCACCTCGGCCGAGCTGGCGACGATGGGCCGGTCCATGAAAGCGGCCGTCCGGCGGCACGTCGGGGTGCCGGTCTGTGTCGGGATCGCACCGACAAAGACGCTGGCGAAGCTAGCCAACAAATGGGCGAAGAACAACAAAGCCTTTGCCGGGGTGTGCCACTGGGATTCCGTCCCCGCCGCTGAGCGGGAGGCCCTGCTGGGCCGGCTGTCCGTCGAGGAAGTGTGGGGCATCGCCGGACGGCTCACCAAGCGGCTGAACGTGATGGGCATCTTCACCATCGCCGACCTGGTCCGGGCCGACCCGGTCGCGATCCGGGACAAGTTCTCGGTCGTGATGATGCGTACCGTCTTGGAACTGCAGGGAACCCCCTGCATCCCCATGGAAGAAGAACGGATCGGGCGGGATCAGCTGATCTTCTCCCGCTCGTTCGCCAAGCCCATCACCACGGCCGCGGGGATCCGGCAGGTCATGAGTGTGTATGGGCAACAGGCCTCGGCGCGGCTGGCCAAACACGGGCTGCAGGCCAAAGTCCTCACCGCGTTCGCCGGCACCTCCCACTTCAACCCCAACGACACCTCCTACCCCTCCGTCTGCATTCCACTGCCGATGCCCACCGCTGACCCGGTGATCCTGACCAAGGCAGGCCACGCGCTCCTGCCCCGTATTGTCGAGGGCGTCCGGTACGCCCGGGCAGGGATCATGGTCACCGACCTGCGCCCCACCGGCAACCAGGCACCCCTGTCACTGTTCGAGAACCCGCACGAAGAACGCCACATCGGCGCCCTGCTGGAAGACGTCACCCGCCGGTACGGGCGCGGCTCCATCGGCCTGGGCCACGGCGGGATCCGGGGCGGGCCGGACTGGACCATGAAACGCGACATGCTCTCCCCCAGATACACCACCCACTGGGACGAACTCCCCCTCGTCAAAGCCGCCTAACCACCACCCAGCACCACCAAGGAACGAACCCTCATGACCGTCACCACAGAATCCCCCACCCTTAACGCATCGGTGGACGTCCGCTTCACCGCCGCAGGCACTCCCCTGGCCGTCCGCTACGACGGGCGCGTCTGGGCTGTGACCGAAGAACCTGTCCACTGGTTTACCAGGGACCCATGGTGGAAAACCCGAAGGAACGTGCCCGTAGGAGTCGGGAACGTCGTAGACATCGAACACTGGCGGATACAGGTCCGCCACACGTCGGACTCGCCGCTGCGGACCTTTGAACTGCGCCGCGATCCCCTCTCCGAGAGGTGGCTGCTGGAATCCATCACCGAAGGTTGACGCCCACCCTCCAAGCAGGGCAGCTGCGGGCAGGGACCCAGCGCTTAAATTCCGAAGGCCCCGATTGCTCGGGGCCTTCTAACCAGCGGCCGAAGCCAACTGGGGATGTAGGCATCATCCTACCAACACGCATGGCCCCCTGCCCTTTGTAGTCGCGGGTACCCGCCAGCCCGGCTGTGCGTAGTCTGAGGCTATGGGACCGACAATCCAGTCTGGGGCGGGGCTGCCGACAGGCCTGGTACCTCCAGTACAAGTCGCACTCGCACGGGCCATCACCAAAATGCCACGCGGTGACGCAGCCCACGGAACTCTACTGTTTGAACCCAAATGGGACGGGTATAGATGTGTTGCAGTCAGGGATGACCACGGCGCCACACTATGGTCCCGGCAAGGGAAAGAATTGACCGGGTATTTCCCTGAACTCTGCTCAGCGGTCGCTGCGGCCGTCCCACCGGGATGCGTGATCGACGGCGAAGCCGTGATCTGGAGCCAGGGACGGCTGAACTTCGACGCCCTGCAGCAACGCCTGGGCGCAGGACCAAAAACCCTGCCCGGGCTGGTCACGGCAGCCCCTGCCAACTACGTTGCCTTCGATGCCCTGGCCGTGGCCGGGCACGACGCAAGGGATCTGCCGCTGAGCGACCGCAGAGCGCTCCTGGAAGAACTCGCCACGGGCTGGGAACCACCGTTGTCCCTCTCCCCCACCACCACCGACCGCAGTGTTGCCGAACAGTGGCTCGAAGACCTGCCCCATACCGGGATCGAAGGGCTGGTCATCAAGGGGACTAACCAGCCATACACGCCCGGCGTCCGTTCCTGGTTGAAGCTCAAGCACAGGGAAACCCTGGACATCATCTGCGGCGCAGTGATCGGCCCGACCATCCAACCCTCCGAGGTCGTCGCCGGTCTCATCCTGGACGGCGAGCTGCGAATCGTCGGGCGCTCCACACCACTGAAGACGAGGGAAAGCCGGGAACTGGCCCGTTGGCTGCAGCCCCCGAATGGTCAGCATCCTTGGCCAGCCATTGTGAAAGGCACGGCCCTGGACAGATTCAACCGGGACAAGAAACCCGTGGCGCTGACACTCGTGGAACCCGTGGTTCTGGAGGTCTCCGCCGACACCGCATGGTCCGGAAGGTCCTTCCGGCATCCACTGCGGCTACTCAGGGCTCGGCCGGAGCTATCCCCTGCAGACGTTGTCCTGCCGGACCGGCTTCAGGCTGGTTAGCGGTCCGTGCGGATGGTTATGAGGTTTTGGCCCTCTACCAGAAGCGCGCGTAGCGATTCTACCTGGCTTCTTCGTAGGTGTCCCCTCGGCCTCGATGTGGTTGTAGGTGCCGTCCGGGTTGGTAATGGTGCCGGTGAGTATCACCGCACGAGTCTATTCGCCCGCAGCCTCAGCGGGCTCGATGAGCTCCGGCCCGTTGTTGCGGACGCTGTTGACCAAGGGCGGACGATCCGTGCGAACGAGCGGGACCGGCGTCTCTTCCCAATGTAATGTTACTGATACAGCCGTAAGCGACATGAAAACTGGGTAGGCATGACAGTACCAACAGCGATTTCTGCAAGTTCTAGAACGACGGCGCGGATCGTCTGGGAAACTGCCGATAAGTTTCTTCGCGATGTGGTCGAGGAAGAAGATTACGGTGACTACATTCTGCCGTTCACGGTCCTACGGCGCTTGGAGTGCATGCTGGCCGGCTCCAAAAAAGAGGTCGTGCAGTTCGTCCAGTCGCTCGGTGAGTTACCTCCCCACTTCATTGATATCGCAGTCAAGGACCGGTTCGGCCTGAGCTTTTTCAACACCTCTCCGCTGGATCTGGCGACCATCGCATCTGTAGACGACAACGTTGATAAGTCGGTGTTGAACTACGTCTCAGGGTTTTCCGACAACGTCGCTGATATCTGGACCGCCTTCGAGTTCCCCAGGCGTGTTGCAACATTGGCCTCCGCGAACCGTTTGCACTCAGTCATAAAGCACTTTTCCACCCTCGACTTAAACCCCGGCCACTTCGCCGATACCGCAATGGGTGACATCTTCGAGGACGTCATGTACCGGGCCTTCAACAAAAAGGGCAAGGCCGCCGGTAATTTCTATACTCCGCGCGACGCGATTCGACTGATGGTAGACATCTTGTTTGCAGCTGACGAGGACTCCTTAGTCGGTGAGAATACTTTGCGTTCAATTTACGATCCGACGGCAGGATCCGGCGGCATGCTGCTCGTCGCACAAAGTGCCCTGCGAGACCTTAACCCAGACGTAAAGGTCACACTCTATGGGCAGGAACTTATGCCCTCTGCCTACGCGCTGGGTAAGGCGGATTTGCTCATCCAGGGCGGTCGTCCGGATGCCATTAAGCAGGGCAACACCCTCGTTACTGACCTCTACGAAGGACAGACTTTTGACTACGTGCTGTCGAACCCGCCATTCGGCAAGGACTGGTCTGCTGAAGAGGACCAAAAAGCTGTCCGCAAACAGGCGAAAGTTCCAGGCTCCCGATTCAGCCATGGTCTGCCTGGTACCAGCGACGGGCAGATGCTGTTCCTTGCACACTGCGCCTCGAAGCTGAGCCCCGGAGGAAAGACAGGCCACGGCGGACGCGCTGCCGTGGTATCGAACGCCTCGCCCCTTTTTGCTAGTGATCCTGGGCCCAATGCCATACGCGAGTGGCTGTTGCATGAGGATCTGATTGACGCCATCGTTGCTCTGCCTGTGAACATGTTTTACGGCACAGGCATCGCCACCTATGTCTGGTTCCTGGACGCGGAAAAAGAACCACACCGCAAGGGCAAGATCCAACTCATCGATGCTTCCGGGCATTGGGACCCGATAAAGCCCATGGGCGAGAAGCGCCGCGAGATGACCGAACCGAAACGCGAGGACATAGTGAAGGCCTACAAGGCCTTCACAGACTCCCCAATATCGCGCATCCTCGAACCAGGGGACTTCATGTTTCGCGACGTCCCGGTCTACCGGCAAGCCCGCCTCGCCACGCGTTATAGCGACCAGGCAGTGGACGCACTGCGAAGCCGACGCGACTTCACCGACGAGCATGTTCCATTGCTCAAATCACTGGATGGCACCAGCTGGAATGACCTTCCTGCGACCTTCCCGAAGGCAGCCAAGGCAGCGGGACTAAAGGCTCCCATCGGTCTTTTGGACGCCGTGATGAAAGCTATGGCTGCGCCTGACGAGACTGCGCCGCCTGCTACGGACCGTAAAGGGAATCCGGTGCTCGATAACGGCTGGAAGATGACCGAGCGTGTCTCGATGAACGAAGACATAACCGAGCATATGGAACGTGAAGTACTCCCGTTTGCGCCCGAAGCGCAATGGGACGATTCCAAGGCGAAGAAGGGCAACGAGATCCCGTTCACGCGTCTTTTCTACGTCCCAGAGGAACCCCGTCCCTTGGCTGAGATCGATGCCGAAGTGCAATCACTCATGAATGAGCTGTCCGAGATGTTCGCAGCGGTGAGGGACGAATGACCGAAACTGCCGAGGTTGCCCTCCAGTACCTCGTACGGTTTCGAAGCGGGCAAGATTACAAGCACGTTGTTGATGATGAGGGAACGGTTCCAGTAATCGGGTCAGGAGGACCCTTTGCGACTGCCTCCTCACACCTGTACGACGGTGAGTCAGTCTTGTTCGGCAGGAAGGGAACCATTGACAAGCCGCTGCACGTCAAAGGCCGGTTCTGGACCGTAGACACTATGTTCTATACGGAGCTGAGCGACGCTATCGACGGGAGATGGCTTTACTACTGGGCTACGACAATCCCTTATGGGCTGTATTCCACAGACACTGCAATCCCAAGCATGACGAGTTCAGCGCTCGGACGACTGAAGGTGCCCCTCTTCCCGACAGCTACCCAGCAACGCATAGCCGAATACTTGGATTGTGAAACCGGCAAAGTCGACGCGATGCTCCGCAAGCTTGGTAATTTAGCTGAGCGTCTCCGTTGGCGTCGGGCGACTGCCGGATCCAGGCTGTTTTCAATGGGCTTAGAGAACGTGAAGCTGAAGTGGCTCATGGACGAGGTGGACATTCGCGCAGGCGAGGCGAATAGAGAGCTGCCGCTGCTCTCCGTCTCCATTCACCATGGCGTTCAGTTACGAGAAGAATCCACGTCCAATCAGAGAGCGGGTGCCGACCTGGCTAGTTACAAGGTCGCACGGGCTGGCGACATCGTGTTGAACCGCATGCGCGCCTTCCAAGGGGGCCTCGGACAGGTGCATGTAGATGGGTTGGTAAGCCCTGACTATTCAGTACTGAGACCTCATAGCTGCCTCAGTCCTGCTTGGGCGGAACATGCTATGCGTTCCCCAGAGTTTATTGGCTATATGTCCCAAAGGCTGAGGGGGATCGGATCCGTGGATCAAGGCAACGTCCGCACCCCTCGCATTAATGTTCGTGATCTGCTGGATCTCGCGATCCCATTCACGCCCCCCGAAGAGCAATACGGCCTGACGAGCCACCTTGACGAGGTCATCGCTGAGATTGACGCCATGCTCGCCAAAGTCCTAAGGCTGAGAGAGCTACTCACCGAACACAAGTCCGCGCTCATCACTGACGTGATAACCGGCAAAAAGGAAATCGCATGAGCCATGCGCAGCTGATGGAGCTGGAGTTCGAGGACAATCTTTGCGCCGAGCTCTCCGAGCAAGACTGGGTCTACGAGGACGACGGAAAACCGGTTGACTGGGACGTCGCTCTGGCCTTAGTGCCCGGTGATGTGCTGCGCTGGCTGCACCTGCAGTACCCGGACGAGTATATAAAGGCTGTGCCCGATGACCTGGTCAACGGGGCGAAGGAAGCTGCGGAGCGTAAGCTCGTGGAGCACCTCACCAAGGAACTGGCCAAAACTACGAGGATGGATCCGACCACCGGCCACCCGATCGGTGGGCTGCTGGGCGTGCTGAGACGAGGCTTCAACTTCGCTCAAATAGGACGCCCCACGGCCAAATTCGGTCCCATGATGGCATTCCCGCCCGCAAACCCAAACCTGACCGAGGTCCTCGAAGCTTCCGATGCTGTGCGCCTGCGTATCCTGCGACAGGTGCGCTTCGACACCGGGACAAACGAGACCATCGATGTCGTGCTGTCGGCCAACGGGATACCGGTAGTGACGATGGAAATTAAGACCGACAACACCCAGACGGTTAACCATGCTATCCGTCAGTACAAGCAGGACCGCAAGCCGGGGAAGGCCCGCGCACTACTGGCCCCCGGACGTGCACTCGTTCACTTCGCCGTTTCCAACGACCTGGTCTACATGACTACGAAGCTCCAGGGGGAGGACACAGTCTTCCTGCCCTTCAACCAGGGTAATGAAGGGCACGAAGGCAACCCGCCGTCAGACGGGTCTTCCACGAACTACCTCTGGCGGTCCATCCTCGCCCGGCCGACCTTTATGCGCATCCTTAAGGACTTCGCACTCTGGGAACCGAGCAAGACTGGTAAAAAAGACGAGGGTCGACTCGTGTTTCCGCGCTTCCATCAGCTACGCGCCGTCGAGCGCGTGGTGGGCGACATCGAGACCCACGGTCCTGGCGGCCGCTACCTGATATGGCACTCCGCGGGCTCCGGCAAGACCAAGACCATCGCGTGGCTGAGCCACCGCCTAATTCGTCACATGAGCTTCGACGCCAAGTCGACCTTCGACTCCGTCATCGTCGTCACCGACCGCACGGTTCTTGACGAGAACATCCGCCACGACATGAACCTGGTCCAGTCCAGTCGAGGACTGGTCTTCACGGTCGGTGAAAAGTCCGGGGCGAAATCACCGCAGCTGAAGAAGGCGCTGCTGGAGGGTGACCACATCATCACCTGCACGTTGCAGACGTTCCCCGAGTTGATGAAGCTCATAGAGGACACAAGCGAACTTCGCGGTAGACGTTGGGCGGTCGTTGCGGACGAGGCGCATTCGTCGCAGTCCGGTTCGGGGGCGCGCAATCTCAAGGAACTGCTGGCCGACGTGGACCTCGACGACGACGAGGACATCAGCGCTGACGACTTGTTGCAGGTCAAAGACTCGGCCATCGCCGCGTCCAGCAACATCACGTTCATCGCCCTGACGGCTACTCCGAAGGCAAAGACGCTGCGACTGTTCGGGACTGAGCGCGACGGCCGTTGGGAAGCCTTCGATACCTACACGATGGCCCAAGCTATAGAAGAGGGCTTCATCCTTGACGTGCTGTCCAACTACTCAACGTACGACATGTTCCTCAGGGTCAAGAACGAGCTAGACGCCGAAACTGAGATCCAGGTCAACACGGGTGAAGCGGTGACCAATATCGTCCGCTACGCACGCCTGCACCCGACTGCGATCGCTCAGAAGGTAAGGGTTGTCGTGGAACACTTCCGCCGCAACGTTGCGCATATGCTCTCAGGCACAGCAAAGGCCATGGTTGTCACCAGCTCGCGCATCGAGGCTTATCACTGGTCCACGAAGATGAACGAGTACATCGCAAACCAGGGCTATTCCGACCTGCGCACCCTCGTCGCATTCTCAGGCACTCTCACACCCGACGGGACTGACGGGGTGACCGAAGCGGGATTGAACCAGCGCAGCGACACCGCCAAGTCATTCCGTGAAGAAGACGAGTATAGGGTTCTCATCGTTGCCAACAAGTTCCAAACGGGATTTGACGAGCCGCGTCTGATGGCGATGTATGTCGATAAGAAGCTTTCCGGGGTTGCAACTGTCCAAACGCTCTCGCGTCTTAACCGGACATACCCCGGCAAGCCGGCGCCGATGGTGGTGGACTTCCGAAACTCCCCTCAGAACGTCCAAGCTGACTTCAAGGTCTACTACTCGGATGCACATGTAAATGGAGACGTTGATCCCAATGCGCTGTACACCATTGCAGACCGGCTGGACACCGCCGACATCTACACCTTGGACGAGATGAACACGGTCGCGAAGGCTTACTTAGAAGACCAGGGCGGAGAAGCACTTCAGAAGTCACTCGGGCTGATCAAGAACCGCTGGAATGGGCAGTGGCAGCAAGCAAAGGTTAAGAAGGACAAACCCAAGCGTGAGTTACTTGAGGGCTTCCGGGCCGACGTGATCGGCTACCGAAATGCCTGGCAGTTCCTTAGTCAGATTGTCGACTACCAGGACCCGGACCTCCACCGTCGCGCCATTCTGACGACTCTTTTGGCTAGGAATCTGCATGTCGATGGCAGACAGCACGACGACAGCTACTTAGAGGGCGTGCAACTCTCCGGTGTGAAGTTCACCCCGTCGGCTATCAGCGAGGACCACTCGTTGACAGAGGGCGGCGACGGGGCGATAAGGCTGCCTGAGTTTGAGGGCGAACACAGGTCGGGGGGCTCGCCAATCCGGGGGCCACTCGACGAAGCGATCGACCGCGTCAACGAAATGTTCCAGTCCAAGGGCGTCGAGGTGAATTCAGCAAGCGTTTCTGGTTTCATCACCACCTACTGGGGGTTCCTGGACTCAAACACGGAGGCCGTATCGATGGCCAAGAATAACAGCGCAGCCCAGCTCAAAGCTTCCGAGAGCTTCGGCGGCGCGGTCGGGTTAGCGATGCTCAAGGCATGCCAGGAGTCGCAGGAAATCCAGTCGTATTTGGCAGATCCAGAATTTTTGGCGGAAATCACGAAGATCAGCGCTGATGCCTTGCACGCGGAGCACAACACCGCCCCCTCGTCAGACAATTCCTTGGAGCCATGAGAGCGATGAAGGAGAAGTCGCATACGGATGCAGGCCTCGCTGAAGCTATTCGAGAGGCTCGACATCAGCGAGGCTGGTCGCAGGAAACCCTCGCCGAACAGGCCGGGGTCTCGCGACCTACCATCGCTCGTGTAGAAGCGGGGAACGATATCTCAACCGCGACCCTTTCCAAGGTCGCAGAGGCACTTGGGCTCACGTTCAAGGTGGAATCTTTGTAGCAAGACAACCTTCGAGTATGGATTTGAGCCAGGCAACGAGGCCGGTGTTTCATCACAGGATCGTTTTGCAGCAACTGTATCGCTGGAGCGCGGCCGTCAATCAGGTTCCTGTTGACGGTCGATCACCCAGGGACGGTGATGCTCGCCTGGAACGAATCCTAAATCGGACGGCCGGAACCGCCCGACGGGAACACGCTGAATGTTTTCACCGATCGATTGGGCGAAACGCTCATTCAGCTTCCGCACGGCGACGTTGTCGTCGAGGGTGGCCATAGCGATGTTGCGTTGCGGCTGCCAGCGGCTGGCCGCGCTAAGGAGCGCGAGCCCCACCCCTCGTCGCCGCGCGCAGGGAACTACTGCAACTAGCTGAATGAACAGCGGGTCTGAATTAGTTCGACCCGCGAGCACACAACAAAAGCCGACAGGATAATCAGCGATCTCTGCCAGCAAGACGAGCTGCTGCCCAATCTTCGACACGTTGTACTCGACAGACTGAATGTAGGTTGACTCGCAGTCTGCCTGAATCCATCGCATCCATCGACCATCCTGCGCCGTCTTCTCCGCCTTGCGGATCAAGACCTCCGAAGATGGCAAAGCCTCTAGCCCTTGCTTCCATGCGCCGAACCCTGGTTCATGATACGGGGAGGAGGGATTGAACATATCCGAACACTATCAACGACGAATGCCCGCTCCGGGATCTGTCTGAGCGGGTAGCATCTGGTCACCTCTCAACTTGCGCCCGTAAGCCGGTCAATCACCGCGCCGACGGAGCCTGACGGTTCGTTCCACGTAGTTACTGGCCGAGGGCCGTGTACGTAAAACCCGCACTGTGACATGCACGATGATGGGGGGATCACTGCAACTATGTTCCCTATGACTGAGACGAAGATAGGCTACGCCCGCGTCTGAACGAACAATCAGAGATGGTTGCCGAGTTTAAGGCCGACCTGACCCGGATGCGCACCCGTGACGGAATAGCGGTAGGCCAGGCAAAGGGCGGCTGAAAGGCAAACAGCCCAAATTATCCAAGACCCAGCGCAAGCAGCTCCTGATGCTGCACGACGCCGGGGAGCACACGCAAGCTGTATTCGCGAAGCTGTTTCGCGTATCCCGGACCACGGTGTACCGCGAGCCCAACGGCACTCCGCCTGAAAACCAATGAGGCACTTATTGCTCCGAGCGCACCTTTGGATCGTAAACACCGGTGTCCTGAATTCATGACGCACCGCGAAGGGTGAGTGTTTACATCAGCCCTTTTTTCTTCAGTTCGCCTACAAAACTGTCAATCATCCTCACCAGCTTTCCGGAACCCATGTCGGGGTTCCAGTCTGCAACCAAGACATTTTCTTCAAACCCTCGCTTCAACTGCCTAGAAGAAGATATTGCTAGTACGGGACGCCCCGTCCGCCGGAGCATAGAGATACGCTTCTTAGCTTCCACCGGGTCGCGGGGTAACGCGATGACGTTAATTTTGCCGCTAAGACGTCGCACCGTGATCTGGTCACTAGGGCTTATGACCTTGCGAAAGTCCACTCCTCTTTCATGCAGGGCATCCGCAATTTGCTGTTTTAGAACATAAACCTCAGCGTCTCTTGAACTGCTAGAAGTTCCTTCGGTAGTTTCCACATATTCAAGTGCCGCTTCAAAAAGACGCTGACTTTCTCTAGTGCCCCATCGCAGACCTGCGTCCCGTGCGGTGCGAACTGGCGCCTTCCCGGTATCCTTTTCCGACACATTGGTGGGAACTTGCGCGTCCAAATCAACCGGCTCATTGTTCGGAACCTGCACCTGCACCTCAACCTGCTCATCCGAGGGAACCTGCACCTGCACCGCAACCTGCTCATCCGAGGGAACCTGCACCTGCACCGCAACCTGCTCATCCGAGGGAACCTGCACCTGCACCGCAACCTGCTCATCAACTGACGTATCTTCAGGTTCGTCGGACAGTTCCCGAATTACGAGCGACATAAAGTTTGAACACGCCTTTTTTTGAAGGTCAGACACTGCCTCGACTTCCAATTGCCGCAGGAGAACCATGGCAAACTCTTCCGAAATGGCGTTACCCTTATTTTCGGCTTTGGAGGGGAAAGCCCGTTCTGTAATCCACTCGTATCTTTCCCACCAGTTTTCTTGATGATCCTTTTCTTTCGTGTGCCGCAATTGCGCGAAGATGACAGCGGCGGTAATCGCGGCTGCGGAGAGAGCTGCGACACCTCCCACTGCTGGGCTCACAAAAAGCCTGCCTAAGTATGACTGCACCCGTTGCTCAGTTTGCTGAATGACGAAGGCCTTCATGGTTTGGTCGCCGATGCTAAATATAACGGCTGCGGATAAAATGAGGACGGCTCCCAGAGCGATGCTCACAACGATACTTATCCACTCCTTACCAAGGATTTCAAGGATCCCCCGGAGCTCGCTCCTTACGCGGTGTCCTTTGTCCATGGCAATTTCGGCCTTTAGCGATTTTGTTTTGTCCCTGATCCGAACTGCTTCAGTCTTCAGGGCATCCAATTGACGCTTCTTGTCAACGTCATCGCTGCCTGTCTGCTTAGTAGCGCTGCGAGCCAGAAGAGACTCCGCTTCATTCTCCAAGGTGGGTCCTCCAGCTTCGCGCTCCATGCTCAGCACCGCATTGTCCTTAGTATTAAACTAGATGCAGCGGTAATGCTGGGGCATATCCCGCCTTAGCCAGTTCAACTCCGTGGTCGGCGTCCCGTTGGCGGGGTTGTCCGGGCTGCCGCGGCTGGGTCGCCGCGGCAGCCCCGGCGGGGGCACGGTAGTGAGCCGTTGCGGGAAGACCACTAATCAGCTTTTGCATGGAAGGGAGCGGACCACAGGCAACATCAATGAACGGAAGGTATCCGGTCCGTTGCCTTGGCCTTAGCGGTTGGTGCGGTCGTCCGTCGTCGAGTTTGATGTTCTCCTTGCGGACTTCCTCGCCGACTGTGCGTTCGTCGGTCACGGTTTCCTTATCCAGGCGGACTCGTTCGTCGGGGACGGTTTTCCTTTTCCACGACGGGGCATTCCTCGTGGAGGATGAATTCGTGCTCTACCGCGCTGATGTCGGGACCGGGCATGGCCGGCGCCGCGGTTCTCTTCGGTGATGGTTTCGCGTTCGAGGCGAACCTCCGCAGCGCTCACTGATGCTCACTTCGCTGCCTCATCTATGGATCCGTTATTACGACGGGCTGAGCACTCGTCATGATTTCCGTGGCGTCCGCCTTCCCGGCGGTTCAGGGAGCCATTGCCGTCTCAGCAATATGTCTCACCTGGGCTTTCTCAACAACAGGGATAGTGGCCTTTGATGAGCTATCGGGCAAAGGTTTGGGGAGCAAAGGATATGCCAGGATTAGCATCGCTGACCGGAATTCGTGAGGTTGCGAGGACCTGGGTGCGACCCTACCGTGGAAGTCAGACACCCTCTTAAAAGGTCATATCTGACCTATTCCTGAGTATTCACCGCAAGAGACATAACGTCCTTCATTGGATGTGCCAGGTAGGCTCGCCACATGACCGATATGCCATCTCAGCCTGCAGTAGTAGCTGCGCAAAGTTTCATCTCCGGCACCATGAGTCCAGCTGAGGCTTTGCTCTTACATCTCGAAATTGGCAAGCGAATGCGCGTCCGGTACCAAGACGGTGAGGGAAACCACTTCCACATGGCCAGCAATGCCTCTTGGACAGGCGGGCTGACTGAAACGTTGGCGGGCTTGCTGTTTGCTGAGGCTCGCACGGCTGAGTGGGAGCCGACACATGGCGATTACCACCAAGCGGTTCTACATAAAACGGCTGCTGGAGGGGGCGTTGAGCTAAAAGAAGTAAGTGCTTGGCGGGAGAAGCCCATTAAAAATAGGAGAGGGTACGGACGAATTAGCGATGTCGATCTTTTCGTACCCAAAAATGGGCTGTTGAGCGGATATTGGCGGCAGTTTCAGCGCGACGCGCCCCCGACCTTCCATCACCTCTTGGCAACGCAGCATGAAGCCTTCGGTTGCCAGGTAAAGATGCGGCTGGATTGGCTCGATGTCCCCGATGACGGACATGATGCGCTTCACTGGTCTTATTTTGTCGAGCCGGGCACTTACGAGTTGGAGGACTTTATCGCGCAGCCTCGGTGGGTACCTCGACCTGTCGATCTCTTTCTCGTCGTCAAGTTTTCAGTCAACGATGAACGGATCACGGCCCGAGCCCGCCTTTTTGATCGCGTGTCTATCCAGGAGCAGATCCTTCTGAGTGTACAAAAGCGCCTTGACAGTGGCCGCCTGACGCTGGCGTTTGGCTCACAAAGATTTTCAGTCGGTGAATGCATGGCGTTGCCAAAGCGAGCGGGCGCAGACGTGTCCGACGCCTTTACTGCGCTGATCCAGCTGCCCGTGCTGGGTCCTTGGAACTAGCCAAAGTCAAGAGCGTTTCTCTTTGGTGCCTCGGCCACGGCTGCTGCCGGGATCCATCGGTAGAGGGTGGGCACAGAGACCCCTAGGGTGTCGGCGACCTCCCTGGGTGGTGTTCCCTGGTTGAGGAGCTTTCGGGCTGAACGGATCTTGGCATCCGTCATGATGCGTTTGCGGCCGCCGACCCGTCCTTGTTCGCGTGCGGCCTGCAGTCCGGCCTGCGTACGTTCGACCATGAGTTCCCGTTCCATCTGGGCCAGGGAAGCCACAACATTGAAAAAGAAGCCTCCGGAGGCCGTCGTGGTGTCGATCACATCGGTGAGGCTGACGAACCCTACGCCGCGGTCGTTCAGCCCGCCGGCGACGTCCAGGAGGTCCTTCACGCTCCAGCCCAGGCGGTCCAGTTTCCACCACCAAGGTGTCACCTTCGCGCAGGTTGTCCAGCGCCTGGTCGAGGCCCGGGCGTTGGGGCTTGGTGCCGCTGACATGTCTTTATAGATTTTGTCGCATCCGGTCTTCTGCAGGGCGTCGCACTGAAGCTCCAGGTTTTGGTCCCGGGTGGAAACCCGGGCGTAGCCGATGCGGTGCGTGACCATGCGGCGTTCTCTTCTCAAAACTCGGTTCGGTGTCTTAGTTCGCCTGTACCGATTCGAGAACCATTTGTGAGAACCGGGGCTGGGCCGCCGCTTTTTCTTCATTGCGCCAATTTTCCGCGGCAGGACTCGCGCCACTTCGATGGACGATCGGCCCCGGGATTCTCGATTCGACGCTTTCTCGGAATCCTTCGTTTTCGAGAATCGTTAATCAGGCATTAGGCCCCTGATCCAACCTCGGAGCAGGACCGGAGGACCACCCGCCGGACTACCTCCTCAACCGCATTGAGGGCGGAAAGCTGAGCGCTGTACGTGAGCTAACTTAAGCCGCTAGGCAGAGAGGTATGACCTGTCGAGGTCCTCTTGCCACCGTCCGGATCTGCACAAGAGCGGGTGGCGCGAAAGTCCTTCAACTGTGCTCGGCATAGCATAGTCTTGGCGCGATCGGGTGAACTCGTACCGAGGAGGGTTACATGGGAAAGCATAGAGGTGAGCCTCCCAACCCCTTCCTCGCTGTGCTCGGCGTCCTCTGTCTTCTGGTGGCTGGGGCTGGCCTCCTCCTTGAACGCTCGGAAGCTCTCGCTGGCGGCTTCCTTGTTGGGGGGATCTTCTTGTGTGTCGCCGGAGTGATGGCCCCACGCCTGGAGGGCGGTCAGAAGGTGGGCCTGACCGGAGCTGAGTTCAACCTTGCCAGGCTCCCAGAGATCATCGAGGCTGAGATCGAAGTAAAGACTGAACGATTGGCCGAGATCGAGGACGTGATCTAAATGAACGACCGACGAGTGCCAGGCGCCTCAATTGCTAACGGGCGTCGACGACCGGTGATGCTCAGCAGCGTCGCTGAAGGTAATTTCGCCAACCTTGAAGAGTCGGCGAAGAGGCCGCTGAGTGCCGGACTGCAGAGTCTTGCAGCAGGGTCGCTGGATGGCCAGCCCTTGGTGAAAGGACCCCTCGGTGAACAGGGATACAAGTATTTCGTGGCAGGCGGCTGGCGTGCCCTATACCGGGAGATGTCCCCGGATGAGCTAATAAATCAAGGCTTCGAGGAGCGTTTTGCACGGGAGGGAGGCATCTTCGTCGTGGATATCCTTCCTATCCTTCCTACCAACGACCGCCGTGTACCCGGTGCCCAGAAGGGCGAGTACGTCTGGGTCTGTCCGCGGGATAAGGCGGTGAAGCTTCGAGGAACCCGAAGGCCAGAATGTCCGAAGCACAAAGGCGAGATGATGGTTCCCCTCAAGGGCGCTGATCGTTAGGCGTCTTGCGTCGCAATTTCGCGAGCCAACGTCTACCTGTCTGGGCAGGCGCCTCATGGCCAGATTGCGAATCCACCTCGCGCACGAACTCCGCGATAGCAACGAGAAGAGACCCGTAGTATCGCGCGTTTGCGCCGCGACCCGGTAAAGACTAAGTGCCGCCACAAAAGCGACGATCACCGACATAACGGTGTAGGGCACGTGCATGGAGTCGAACCGGAGGCAGCAATGAGACCGGACGATTGCCACCAGAAACATGGAGCAGTATAGGTTTAGTCGTCCACGCTGCTCGTCGTGCGACGATTGCAATGATGGTGGCAGAAGGAACGGGCCGTCATGTGGCACCGCCGGTGCGACATTCAAGCGACAACAGAACGCCACCAATTATCGTCACAGTTCAAAACACCGGCTCGGTGCGAACACCACGATTCTCAGATCAACCTGCTCTTGAAATCCATCGTTATGTAGAAGGGCCAGGGCCGGGCGGTATAGGCAACATCGGGTGTCTCGCAGCAGGAGGTCACCCGACGCCCTCGGGGGATGCGCCGTTGAACCAGCGGAAGCAAACTGAGCAAAACGTGGAAGGTTCGGGGGCTTCGGTGAGCCTAACCGGAAATCCATAGGCGCTCAGGCGCTGGGGTTCTGTGTCATAGAGCTTCTTGGTGTCCTTTTCGCAGAAGTACTCGCCGCCCCACTGGTAGATACCGTGTATGGGATATTTCTGATGCGTCAGGTGACCCAGCTCTTGGATTATGCGTTCCAATTGCTCAGCATTCGCGTCAGTCCTTTGCTTAATGCTGAAAGTCATCCGTCCACCGGGCTGAATCGCAGAGCGCCTCAACTGAACCTGTCCACGACCATCGGAAGTCTCTAATGCGGCGCTTTTCACGATTCCCAGGATGACGTCTTGCTCTCTACCGGAATCCCGCCAACCTGACGTTGTTGCCTTGTGTCGGCTGCCGGCAAACATGTTGATGACCTCAAGTCCGGTAATCGGAGAAACACGGTCGGTCATTGCCGCAGGAATTTTCCAGGCGCCGAACCGCGGAGTCGTATTGAGATGGATTACAGCCAGGCTAAGCCCGGCAAGATCGAAGACCAACGACGGCTTTTCGTCAATCACAAAGTAGGTCCCAGGTTTCCTCCGCAGCTCAGCTGATTCGCATGCCGACGTCACTGTAGTGAACGCAGGCGCGCTGGTGCTGTAATGCTTGAGCGTCGTGCTGTGCCAAGCGTTCCGCCTAGCGGTGAGCAGATGGACATCGGATCTGCGAATGTAGGCCACCGGGGTGTCCAATAGGTGCGGGTCCTCGCGCAGCGATACAGGTTTGATCAGCATGGCCTTAGCCCCTCGGAAGGTTGGATTGTAACTTTTTTCGATGAAGCGTCTTGGCTGCTACTTGTGTGAAAAAGTGACGCTCTTTCCACCGAGTCCATCAATGCGGACTTCAAAGGTAGGTTCAGAAGCGTCGTTGAAATTCCAGCCACTTCTCAAAGTTGAGCTTTGTCCTGGTTCAAGTTTTGCATCCCAGTAGGGTTCCACTACGTCATCCTGAACGGAACGGACATCAAAGTCGCCATCCATAGCACTGTTGGCGACTAACTGGACGTCACTACGTCCCAAGATGGCCTCTTCGGACAAATTCTTGATGGTGACATCGAAGTAAAGGTTGTCAGCACCTTTCTCTTGTGTACCCCCAAGCGTCTTGATAGCGAAGTCCGCGTCCTTCCCAGGCTCGAATTCTTGAGGTTCTTGCACCGTGATCTCGAGCAAAACATAATCCCCACTACGTCGAGAATCTTCATATATCGCAGTTTGCCCATAAAAGCATTTGCCGAAGTTCTCATCGATGTTGCAAGTCGTGTCTTCAACTTTGGCTTGTGGTTCAATAGCTGTGACCCCAGGAGCAGGAGTCGGGGGCTCGGCTGATGTTGTCGTTGCTTTAATCGGAGCGGTCTGGGCTTGGGTTTCTACGACTAAGGACGGGGTCGGCGACGGAAGCGCCTCAGCACTGCTGTTTGAGCTACCCTCTCCCCCGAATGCACTGGCAATGAGCGATCCGACGACGAGAAGTGCGAGCAGGCCGCCACCCGCCCCGAGCAATTTCCACGGAGTCTCTGGTTTCGGACGCCGGAAGGTCAACTCCGAGCGCACTGTCCCCTGTTCCTGAGAGACGAACTCCCAGCCCTCTTTTTCTAATTTGGCTCTAGTCCTGGCCTCCAGGCCGCGAACCGTCTTGACGGATCTCGTCTCGTACTTCACACCTGTTGCTGTCGTCATGTTGCTCCCTCTTGGCCTGGACATCAAGCACTCTTCGAGAGCTTAGAGTGACGCGACCTTTACCCAAAACGCCGCCATCCATCGCTGCATTTCACAGCGGAACCACTCCCCCCGTCCACGGCCGGTCAGGGCTGTCTCAGTAACCGATCCTTGATGCCTACAAGCCCTACCTGCACCAGCGGCTGAGGGAGGGCCCGGCCAGCACCGCCGAGCTGCACCGGCAGATCACCGCAAGGGGTTACCGGGGCAGCTACGGCACGGTATCGGCCTACCTGCGCGTGCTCCACGCCGCCGGAATCGTCCCCACACCGGCGCCTGTGCCTCCGACAGTGCGGGAGGTGACCGGCTGGATTATGTCCGATCCCGAGGCCCTGAGCGTGGACAACCGGGCCAGGCTCGAGGCCGTGCTGGCCCGCTGCCCGGAGCTGGAGTCCGCCACCGGGCATGTCCGCGGCTTCGCCGACATCCTCATCAACCTGCGCGGCAACCGGCTCCGCGACTGGCTGGGCAGGATCTACATCGATACCCTGCCGGGCCTGCACGTCTTCGCCAACGGCATCGACCGCGACCGGGACGCCGTGACCGCCGGGCTGACCCTGCTCTACAGCTCCGGCGTCGTTGAAGGGCACATCAACCGGATCAAGATGCTCAAACGCCAGATGTTCGGCCGCGCCGGATTCCAGCTCCTCAGGCAAATAGTCCTGCTCTCCTGACCACAACTACAGCCGATTCACGAAATTGGAAGAGCCCGTTTTTGCGCATTTAATGGCACAAGATCCGGTGGGAGCGTGGAGGGAGGGTGCACCTCCGAGGGGCGATCGAGCATCCACGCGAGGCGTTGGATGCACTCGGCCCAGCTATAGGGCCCAGTCCACCTCGTCGCGCCCGCGCGAACGCAGGAACTGGTTCGCCTCTGAGAACGGTCGCGTGTCGGCGAAGCGAGGGTATCGAGTGCTCTCCTCGCGCCGCGGGTGCGTTGACCGAATGACGCGATGTTTGCTTTCGTTGATCCGGACTGTGTCTGCCAGCGCAATGGCGTCGTCGCCCCAGAGGAGGATGACCACCGGATCGATCTTCTCATTGACGACCTCCAACACGCCTCGTGTGAAGCCTCTCCAATAGTCGCTGTGTGAGCCTGGTGCATCCTCTCGCACGGTGAGCGCAGCATTCAGGAGAAGGACCCCACGCTGAGCCCACTGCGTTAGGTCGCCACCGCTCGGGCGGGTGAAGGACGCGGCGTTGTCGGATTCGAGGTTGCTGAAGACTCGGGCGAGCGAGTAGGGAGCCGACGTCCCGGGTTGCACCGAGAACGCGAGTCCGTCAGCCTGGCCTCGTGTGGGGTATGGGTCCTGCCCGAGTACGACGACTTTGACGCTATGGAGGGGGGTGAGCTCAAAGGCGCGGAAAACCCGTCGACGGTCGGGCAGTATCTCGCCGGGCTGCCACGTGGCGTATGCGCGCGTCAGGATCTCTTGCAGTTCGGAGTTCCCCAGCCCCTTCCTTGCCAAAGCGCCCGACCAGTCGCCGGGCAGAAGCGACCCACTGGTGACTGAACGGGGCGCCGCCTCAGCGCTCGTAACGGTCGGTTGGGTGGCGTTAGGCTCCGGAGCGAGCCCCCATCCTGAGCCGCCGGCAACTCGCCACACGATGAGCGAGCCGACAGTCCAGGCGACGAGGATACCGATGTCCCCGAGCGGGGGCTCCCCGGCGAGGACAGGAAGTATCACCATCATCACCCAGCCGATGAGCACTGTCGCGCCGAAAATCAGCATTGCTGCGCCGCCAAGACACCCGCGAGCACTCTCCATGTGTGCGCCTTTCTGAAGACATTGGCGCGCGGACATCACCGGGCCAATGGTCGATCATACCGAGGTCAAACAACTAGGAGCCGAAGCGCCTGTTTCGAGTGTCGCGGTCGGCCCGTCCATAGGGCGCACCTGCTTCACCAGCGCCTTGTCCAGGCGCAGGAACCCGCCCGCAGCGACGATCCATCACCGTTCACGAAATTTGTGCCAGAACCCTTCTTCGCTGCAAATCACAGGGCGCGGCTGAGTGATTGGACCCCCACGTTCTCGATTCGATGCTTTCTTGGAATCCTTCGTTTGCAAGAACTTTGAGACTTCTACTTAAAGAAGATTGGGGCAAGTATGCGACGGCCATTCTCAGGTAATTTTCGGCATGGAAGAACTTCACCGCGGCGGACTGACCCGAGGGGTGTTACCAGATTCAAGGATTACTGTTCACGGACCGCCTTAGGGGTCACCCGTGCCGGTCAGTGCCGGACGTCGCAAGTGGGTCTGCGGAGGAAACCAACTGCAGGGCGTTTCGACCGACGCCTAGACTTCGGGTATGTATACGGGGGGAATGCCGGTTGATGAGTGGACGCCCTTGCGTCAGATGCGCCGTACTCAGAAGTCTGACCCCCGCCGGTTATTGAGCACTTCGGCGAACGTCTGCGGCAAAGCAAGTTCGGTCACCAGCTGACCCGTGAGATGTACGCCATTCCTAACCGAAAGCCGCCGGCGGTTCGGCCGCGTGAGTTCGTGGGCGAGGCATTTTGGGCCTCACAGGCATGGGCCTACGAGGACGAGGGGCATACGGTCCTTTCAGATGACTTCTGCCGGCAGCAGCGCGATGACGCGCTGGAGAACTTCGACCTGAACATGGCCCTTTTTGCGACGCTCCGGCCCAAGGCCTTCGAGGCTGCCCTGGCCGCGACGCTGACCAAGAACAAACAACTGCGGGAGGTGACCGACCTGAAGACTCTCGACTGGGAGGAAGGCGCCTACGTGATGGTGCTGGACAGGTACCGGCAGGCCTATATCGGCTAGGCCGTGGATATCAGGGCAAGCATCCGCAGGCACTGGACCGCCAATAAGCAGTTCGACCGGCTCCTGTGGGGCCACAAGCACCAGTCGGTCCTCTCGGTCGATTCCTTCCGGGCTCTGGACACGACCAGGCTCTTTGCCGCGAAGACCATCGACGGGGACCGACTCGAGCGCAGGCTCGTGAAAAACTTCCCGCCGGACTACCTGCTCAACCGCATCGAGGGCGGAAAGTTGAGCGCTATATGTGGGGCATTCATCGCCACTGAGGTCAAAATAAAGCCGGCCTAGACATGTTGGATCTGATGCAGGCGCTTGCCGGCGGAGATCTAACCCGGGAGAGGGCTGGAAACCTGGTGCGGGCAGGACGTGCTGATGTGCTGATCGGTCAGCCGGAAGGGCACTGGCTTGAGGCAAAGAGCCAGCACTACGAGCTTGAGACGCCCAATGGCCAGGTCTCACTTGCCCAAGCCGTTTCACCCTTCTGCAACAGCGAAGACGGTGGAATCGTCGTGGTCGGCATGACGACAAAGAAGACAGCGGTAGAGGAGCAGATCCGCAAACTGAACCCGATGCCCGTGAGGGCCGGCATTGTCCACACGTATCACCGAGCGCTGAAAAAGCGGCTGTTTCCGCTGGTTCGAGACCTTCGAATAGACGCAGTTGCAAGCGGTCCTGGTTCAGAACTCATCTTGGTAGACATCCCACCCCAGCCCGAGGAACTGAAGCCCTTCCTGGTCTCCGGGGTGAAAATCGACGGAAAATTCGATGGAGCATTCATCAGCATCGTCCGGCGGAGAAGCGAAGGCTCAGTTCCCACTACTGCTCAAGAGATACATTCGACGTTGTTTGCCGGCCGCGCACTTCTGAGACGCGGCCAGCTCCCCTGATCGGCGTGTCCGGGGTGGCTGAATACGGCTCCAGGCTTAATGCCCCGGCACGCCGGCTCCGAGCCGCGGAACGCGATCTACAAGACGGTCGCCTAGGTCCTCAAGGAATTCCCCGGCCGCGGCCAGGACTCACCGGCCGCCAGGATCGGCATCGCCCACTGGGCAAAATGGTTCCCCGGCATTAGGCACCTACTTAGCGAAATTGTTCCTGAACCTCGAGGCCGACTTCGCCATCAAAGACGCGACTGGTCCGGAGCGCTGGGCAAGGCGGGGCATGCTCAATGGATACGACTTCACCCCGTGGCATTCCTTCGACGCGACAGCGGTCCTGGAGAACTCCAAGCTGCTCGCAGCGACCCCGCACTGGATGCGAAAGGGTGATCACACCGCGATGATCGGATCCCCCATGGATCGGGCCAGCATCGAGGTCCCGCCCACGGCGCCGGCCAAAACACACCTGGTCAAGGGCCGGCAGCTCGGTGCCGTGATCGGCAACGGCGGCGACGCGAAACTTCCCAAGCGGTTTCGCATCGAATGGTGAGTCGCTAACCGTTCTTGAGCTGGCCGGTCCATACTTCTGCCATGTCGGGAGAACCGGAGCATCCACACCGCCGCCGCGGCCTACGGCACCATCGACGTCGCTTGCCTAGCCGTCGAACCAATATCGAGGGGATCGGGATTGGGATGTCCTCCGTCCAGGAAGCGGAGACGGCTAAGGTCAAGCGCAGTAGTTTGTTGCGCGCCGAGATTTTCGCCTCATTCGGAGCAATCGGTGTCTTGCTGTACGTTGCGCTGCGCTTTCCGTTCGCCGTCTTTTACGGAAGGCTCGGCACCACACCTGAAGAGGTAGGGCTTGGTTATGTGCAGCTCCTCGCGCAACAATCCGCACTGGTGGCGGTGGTAGCGGGTCTCGCTGTCATGCTCAGTACAATTTCGGTGATGTTTGGCTTCACCATCCCCCTGATATTTGAGAGTGACGGCAAGGATTCACAGAGGCTCGTGCAGCCAGATCGGCAAGGGTTTAAAAGTCCGGAACAGATCGCGCTTTTCACGGATGCCGAATTTGCCCACGAAGTTCGGAGCTTCAGAGAAGCATTCGCCGATAGACCACGGTACTAACTGTTAGTTGATGGTGCACTGGCCGTCGTTTCCCGGCTCCGAGAGCTGAGCCGCAAAGAGGAACTAAGCCTCGCAGAGAACCGCGAGAGGCGTCGACTAAGTCGCCGATGGCCGTGGCCGGCGACGCGCGCAGGCTTTAGAACATTGGTACGTGGGTCATTGCGGTATCTCACATGGTCGTTCGTGGCCTGGTCGCTCGTCATCATGGTGGTGGTACTCCCTTGGGCGGCCGCGCTCAGCGCAGATGTTGCTGTGTCCCGTTGCCGGGAGATTGTTATCCCTTACGGCTTCGACCCTGGCCGGCCGGTCGAGCTGGTCGATGCCAATACCTCAATCCCGGAATTTCCTGAACGCGAGCTTTTGCTTCTGGGAGGGGACTCCAGCAAGTACGTCCTCTTTGACTGCAAAAGCGGCTCAGCACTTCGAGTGCCCACCTCCAATTACGTGGTCATCAACCGCTAACTCCGCCTGCCACCCGGCGCCACCTACTCTCGTAACTGTCGCCCCCCCAACACACCCCTGGCAGCGTTGCTTATGTGGTTACCCGGGTAAGAGCGAACGTAATTTCAAAGACCGTGTCCTGGCTGCCACCGCCAAGGACAAGAAGGAAATCAACGACCGGATGTCATCTGCCGGCGGAGGAAAAATCCTCGGCGCCATCCTGGTTCTCCTCGGACTCTGGGCCGTTGTCCGGATGATCTGGAACTTCTGATGAACGGCATCTACGGCCGTGCCGCCACCGAAGGAAAAATTCATGGAATGCAGCCCAAGCTCAGACGGGCTAAACGCCGACACTTGCTTGCTGTCCAGCCGCCGGAGCCCACCCCCTGACAGAACTCGCCGAACTGTTCAACTTCACACGCGCCATCATTTACCGCGAACTGCGGCGGGCCAACCAGCTGGACGACACGTCGCAGTGGTATCGCCTTGATACTACTGGGGTAGGACTTTGATTTTATCTTGCCTGGTAACCTTCTGGCCCGTCATGCTTCATCATTAGTAAGGAAACAAAAAACCGAGCACTGGGGGAATCTTGAAGGTATTTATCAGCTGGTCGAAAGATAGCTTAGCTATGGCTCAGCGTCTAGGCAAGGGAGAGGAATCAGTCCTCGAGCAGATTTTTCCGGGCCACCTTGACATTTTTCTAAGCAATGCCATTCGCGCCGGAGAAGACAGCATCCCTAGTATCGAAGCTGCGCTGAATGAGTGTGACTTCGCCATCGTGCTGGTCACGGAAACGAACAAGGAAGAACCTTGGTTACAGTATGAGCTGGGAGCTTTGAGGCGGCCGACCAAGAATGGAGAGCCCCGAATAGTGCCGATTCTTCTCCTTGGCGATCTTAAGACTGGCCAACTCCCTAGCACCTTCAGCGGGAAGCAGTGGCGAAACGGTAGCGAAGCCGCCGGGTTCCTCGAAGTCCTACTGTCTCTGCGCAGGGCGCTGAACGATTACAAAGCAAAGAACGGCTATGGGTCAGCGCCGTCCGAAAAGCATGTTCATGACCGCTTCGTCGAGCTGTGGCCCGAGATTGAAAAGCTAAACAAAGAGTTGATCTCGAAAGCCAAAGACGCCAAGGTCAAGGACCCACAGCTGCAACTATTGGAAGAAGTTGCAGCTGACATCGCTCAACTGAAGGTCAATCTGGGAACCAGTGCATTCCTTGCCGGCGCACGCGAGAAAGCCCGGAGGGCGGAGTTCCGCAAAGATGTAGCAAGCCTTGTTGGCGGTGAAGAAAACGTCGGAAAGTTTGAAGTAGCAGGCCAAGACCTGTATGCATTGCATATCAAGATCCCAGAAACGGATGAAGTTTCACGTTCCGTCCAAGAAGCCTTTACGAGGCACTTTTCGGGTGACGGAATCGATTTGCTAATTATCGACCCGTACTTTTTCGGGCCCCCAAATGCAGACGCGGATGCAGACTTCGAACAGGAATACGTCTAGCTGAATCCCTGTTCGGGTTCCGTGGCCCTGCACAGCATCCAGGCTGTGCAGGGCTTTCCTACATCCGCCACATGGGTCAGCGCCCGTAGTCAGATTCCTGCTGACGACCTTGTGCGTTTGCCCGCTGCTGGGTTGAGGTGGCGATGCCTGCATTGGTTTTGGTGGCGGGCTGCTGAGGGGATGCAACGCTCATCAGTCGTTGCATCTTTTCCAGCCAATGGGTCGATTCCAGTGGGAGGTTCGGGCTCTGCTTGTTCCTCCGGTTTTGCTGCGTCGGTCATGAGTCGGTCGATGCGGGCTGAGTTAGCTTGGGCGGCTTTGAGCGCTTCGGCATTCTTGAACGGTTCCGCCAGTCCCTTCTCTGCCTGCTCGACGCGGGAGAGAACTTCCTGGCGTCGTGCTTCGACCTCGGCGGCGAGCCGTGGCAGGGAAGAAAACCTGTTTTCGAATTGCCGAATAGTGCCGATTTCAGCGGACAGCATGCTCCTGCGGGCAACCTGGGTTGTGGCCTTGGGTACTCGTTCGATGCGCACTTCCGTGGTGGCCCGGTCGAGGTCCCGGGCAGGGACGAGCTTCGCGCGGAGTTCGTGGCCACCAAGATGGGCGATAATCCCGAGCTCGTCCTAGCCGTAGAGATTCATGGGCCGGTGACCGTGTTTTCCGGACCATGCCCGGATCGCTTCGGCGGCGTCTCCGCGGTTGTCGACGGTTTTGCCGTCGATGGTGGCTTTGAAGGCATCGGCGGTGGTGTCCAGGGTCCGCGCTGCGGCTGCTTGGATCAGGGGCAGGTCGCCGGTTGCTGCATCGGCTGCTGATTGTTCGCCGCGTTTTGGTGCGGGCTACAGCGACCATGTTGCGGTTGTAGGCCCGGTCGAGGCGGCTGCGGCGGGCCAGTTCCTGGTCCGCCGCAGCCTAGTCCGCTACCAGTGGGTTGCCGCTGATGATGGCTTTGGCTTGGGCGAAGTTCAGGGTGTTGTCCCGATGTCTTCGATTTCGTGGACGTCGAGGCGGCGCGCATGATCTGGTTGATGAACCGGGATTTACGTTCCAGCCTTGCCACAGGAAGGAGTCGAAGGATTGCTTCGTGACGACCTGGGAAATACGGAACTCGGGGTTTAGGTTGCCTTGGCGCACGATGCGGCCGTGGCGTTGTTCGACGTCGGAGGGCCGCCACGGGCGTCCATGTCTACCAGGTGCACGGCACGCTTTTGGATGTTCGATGGGATCCCTGACGGCCAAAGTGCCAGAAAGCCCATCGAAGACGAGATTTGTTCCTACCAAGGGAATACCAAGGGCCCGTACCAAAACCAAGCTCATCGAAGCTGATTTATGCAAAACTGCCCGACTGGCGAGACAACGAAAGAACCCCGCCGTTCCCCTTGTAAACACTGGGAACTACGAGGTTCTAGCTGGTGGCTCCGACCGGCGTCGATCCGGCGACCTTTCGATTTTCAGACGAAAGGTCCACTCCGAGCCGTTGCTGGTCGACACTAGTGACACCAGCAGGAGTCGAATCAGCGAGAGCACCACGATGTCTTGTGACCGCTCTATGCCCGCCAGAGGCCCCTTCACTGCCAACCCGGGGATTCGGTCGGCGTCAGGCAGTTGGGAGCCTCAGCGGCTGCAGTGGGGGCCTGTGAGCAGCATCGACAGCACGGGCGGTGCCAGGAGCAGCCATTTAACAGCCACCCCGCAGAGAATGTAGTGGTTTCTCAGGGAATCCAAGAGAGGACTCTTCAAGTAGCCTCGTATCTCCCAAGAGAAAAACCCCCGGAATCTTGGGGATTCCGGGGGCTGAGCCTGTAGCGGTGGGGAGGCTCGATCTCCCGACCTCACGATTATGAGTCGTGCGCTCTAACCAACTGAGCTACACCGCCACGAATGAGAAAAACCTGTGTCAAGCCGGTCAAAACCGCCTTGACACAGGCCCTCATTCAGAGCCCCCCACCGGAATCGATCCGGTGACCTCGTTCTTACCAAGAACGCGCTCTACCACTGAGCTAGGGGGGCAACGAGTAAATACTCTACCGGAAGATTCCACCACCAACAAATCGGCGTCCGGGCAGTTCAGGAAGGGCCGAAACAGTTGCCCAAACAGCCCTCCGACGGCCGGAAAATGCCGGAAAATCAACGGAAATGGGGCCATCTCACTCCTCAAGTATTCTCGGCTTCGCACCTTTCCCGAAGGGCCAGGAACAAGGATGTGTTGATCCCCACACTTCCCATGAATTTTTGTCCAGATATGCAGGCTTTGACGCCGTCGAAGTCCGCATACCTGCACAAAACTCACAGGCTTGGGCGTGCTGGAAGTGCCGGACGACACGGTGCCGCCCTCCGCCGTCGTCCGTAAAAGGCTTTTAAACGCCGGTGGGCCGGCTCGAAAGCCGGCCCACCGGGGGAACCTGTCAGACGAGCTGACTAGTTACCACTTGCCCTTGCGGTTGAAGTCGCGCTGTCCGCCCTCGTTGCCGTGGCGGGGCTTGCGGGAGCCGTCGCCGTGGCCGGCGAAGCGGGAATCGCTGGCCTGGCCGCGGGTGGCACCGCTGTCAGCACTGAAGGAACGCTCGCTGTACGAGCGGCCGCCGCGGTCCGCGGAGGAACGCTCGCCGTCGTTCTTGCGGAACTCCTTCTTGAACCCGCCGTTGCCCTTGAAGTTACCGCCACGGTCGCCGCTGCGGTTGCCCTGGTAGGCACCACGTTCGCCGGAGGGCTTGCGGCCGTTGTCCAGCTCGAGGTGGATCAGCTCGCCACCGATCCGGGTGCGGGACAGGGCACGCAGCTGCTCGGGGCTGAGGTCCGCCGGCAGCTCCACCAGGGAGTGGTCCGAACGGATATCGATGCCGCCGATCTGGGCCGAGGAGATGCCGCCCTCGTTGGCGATGGCGCCCACAATGGAGCCGGGCATAACGCGCTGGCGGCGTCCCACGGCGATCCGGTACGTGGCATTGCCCTCGGTGAGCGTGCGGGTGGGCCCGCGGGAGCCGAAGCCGTCCTTGGAGCGCTCGCGCTTCTGGAACTCGGGAGCTGCAGGCAGTTCCTTGACCAGCAGCGGCTGCCCGCCCTGCGCCATAACGGCGAGGGCCGCAGCGATTTCCGCAGCCGGAACGTTGTGCTCTTCCTCGTAGGAGGCGATGAGGTCGCGGAACGCGGAGACATCCTCGGACGCAAGCGTCTCGGTGATCTTCTCGGCGAACTTGCCCAGGCGAAGCGTGTTCACGGTTTCCGCGGTGGGCAGGTGCATCTGCTCCACCGGCTGGCGGGTTGCCTTCTCGATGGAACGCAGCAGGTACTTCTCCCGCGGCGTCATAAAGAGGATGGCGTCGCCGGAGCGGCCTGCGCGGCCGGTGCGGCCGATGCGGTGGACGTAGGACTCGGTGTCGTGCGGGATGTCGTAGTTGATGACGTGGCTGATGCGCTCCACGTCAAGGCCACGGGCGGCGACGTCGGTAGCAACGAGGATGTCGATGCGGCCTTCCTTCAGCGCGTCGACAGTGCGCTCACGCTGCTGCTGGGGAATGTCGCCGTTGATGGCAGCAGCCTGGAAACCGCGGGACTTCAGCTTGTCAGCCAGGTCCTCGGTGGCCATTTTGGTGCGCACGAAGGCGATAACGCCGTCGAACTCTTCCACCTCGAGGATGCGGGTCATGGCGTCGAGCTTGTGCGGGCCCATGACCTGCAGGTACCGCTGGCGCGTGTTGGCACCGGTGGTGGTCTTGGACTTGACGGAAATCTCGGCCGGGTTGTTCAGGTACTGCTTGGACATGCGGCGGATCTGGCTCGGCATGGTGGCCGAGAACAGGGCCACCTGGCGGTCCGACGGGGTCTGCTGGAAGATCTGCTCGACGTCTTCAGCGAAGCCCATGCGCAGCATCTCGTCAGCCTCGTCCAGCACCAAGTACTGGAGTTCGGACAGGTCCAGGGAACCCTTGGAGATATGGTCGATCACGCGGCCCGGGGTACCCACAACAACCTGGGCACCGCGGCGGAGGCCGGCGAGCTGCGGACCGTAGGCGGAACCGCCGTAGACGGGCAGGACGGTGAAGTCGTCAATGTGCTTGGCGTAGGAAGTGAAGGCCTCCGCCACCTGCAGCGCGAGCTCGCGGGTGGGGGCCAGCACCAGGGCCTGGGTCTTGCGGGACGGGCCGTTGAGGTCGTGGAGTTCGGCCAGGCGGGACAGTGCCGGTACTGCGAATGCTGCAGTCTTACCGGTGCCGGTCTGGGCGAGGCCAACAACGTCGCGGCCTTCCAGCAGCAGCGGGATGGTGGCTGCCTGGATGGGGGACGGCTTTTCGTAGCCGACGTCCTGCAGGGCGGCCAGCACACGGCCATCGATGCCGAGGTCGGCGAACTTGATGCCTTCTTCATCCTCAGCGTTGGCTGCGGGAGCTTGCTCAGCGTGTGCTGCGGGGGCGGCCAGTACTTCGAGGGAAGCTTCGGCTGCGGGGGCGGCCGGTGCTTCGAGGGAAGCTTCGGCTGCGGGGGCGGCCGGTGCTTCGAGGGAAGCTTCGGCTGCGGGGGCGGGCTCTGCTGCGGGGACAGCGGCCTCGGTGAATTCGACGGCGGCGGTTTCGGCGGTTGCCGCTTCGAAGGTGGAGTCGTTGTGATTTTCGGGCATAGGGAAGAATTCCTCATCCATAGGGGGCCAGGCGGCACTACCCGAGGTGAGCGGAGCCGCAGTACGTGTGCCGTGGGTGCCGGGCAAACGTTGACCGGCCGGTCACATAGAAGTCCGGCGCTTTCGCAATCCCGTGGCAGGACTTCCCGCTGCATCTCTTGGCTGCTATCCCAGCAGTCTGTACAGCGTTTTCTTTAGCCGGCTCTCCCTATGAAAATGCCCGCATCGCTTGTGCGGGCCCCAACACTTGCCAGTCCTGCCTCAAAAATTGGGCAGGAATAAGGGATTTCCGGAGTGGGGGATATTTCAAGTGTAGGGCACGCACCGGCCCCAGCGGTAATTGGGAGCACGACGGCGGCGGTGAGCTTGCCCACATGGCTCCCCTGCCAGCCACCCGCGTAGGTTGTTACCGGCCCAACTGCCGCTCCAGCGCCGCGAACTTCTGCTTGAACTCAGGCTGCTGCAGCCGGATCTCGCCGTGGGCGTCGGCGCCACGCAGTGCTTCCATCGACTCCAGGTCCGGTTCACTGAACCACTTGCCCACAGTAATCCCATGCCTGGGGATGTACGTTCGGTGGATATGGTCCCCTGCCCGAATGGTGCCAACGCGGATCACCCGGAGGTAGGCGCCCACCCTGCCCTCACCGTTGAAGCGTTTGACGAACTGCGGCTCACCCAACCGTCGCTGGAACGTGGCGCAGGGTGTACGCGGGGACGTAACCTCCACTTCCACGTCGAGGCCGATCTGCCAGCGTTCGCCGATCACCGCCCCCGTGGCGTCTATCCCGGCCACGCGCAGGTTCTCGCCGAAAATTCCCGGCGGCAGGTCGCGCTGGAGCCCTGCGGCCCAGAAGTCGGCGTCCGCCTGCGAGTAGGCGTAAAGGGCCTGGTCCGGCCCGCCGTGGTGGACCCGGTTCGCCTGGATGTCGCCCTGCAGGCCCAGCTTGTGCACCTTCACCGGCCCCTCCACCGCACGCTTGTCGATGGCAGTCACGCCCACGCTGGAAGCATCCGGAACGAGCTGGTGGACACGGCACACGGCAAGCACAGAAGCGGTTTCCATGGGACCAGTGTAGGTTTCCGGTGCTGCCCGTGGCGGCTACCCCGCCATGGGGAGTTCTCCCGGCTTTCCTGCTCGCAGCAGCAGGCTGCAGGGACTACGCTGATTTGAGGATTGCAATTGGGGGTGCAGCGCTGTGCCCAATTCACGTGGAGAACTGAGGGGGACGCCGTGGACCCGAACAAGGACCCGGAGCACGATCCAGCAAGGGGCGACGGCCGGCAGGCCGGCGCGGCGGGCAGCTCCGCTGCCGCACCGGACGGCACCCCGGCGCCGGACGCCCCCAAGCCTCCCCCGTGGCAGGTACCCAAACCGGAACTGCGCCCGGAACTCCTGAACGAACCAGTCACGCCGGTAGACCCCTTTGCCCGTGACCGGGAGAAGCAGCAGGCCGAGGGGGCGGCCCGGAAGAAGCGCTCCCAGCGGCGCACCGTCGTGGTGGGCCTGGGCGTGACTGCCCTGCTGGCCGGCACCATCACCGCGGTGGTTGCCAGCAACCAGGACGAGCCGGAGTACGCGCAGGTCTGTTTCAATGACGAAACCGGCGAGCGCGTGGAGGACACCAGCTGTGACAGCTCTGCCGGCAGGGGCGGCGGCATCTACGCCTGGTACTTCTTCTCACGCGGGGCGTACGTGCCCGCCATCGGGCAGAACCGCTCAACCGCCCCCAGCTACACGCGGACCGTGCCCAGCGGCGCGAAAGCCTCCACGGGCTACAGCACCAAGGGCGGCACCGTCAGCCGGGGCGGCTTCGGCACCAGCGCCAAAAGCGGCACCAGCGGTGGCGGCGGCAAAGTCTCGGGGGGTTAGGCGTGAAGCGGAAGTTGATCGAGCCCAGGCCCGGGTGGAAGCAGAAAATTGAAGAACAGGGCCTGGTGTTCTCCACCACCACCATGCCGGACGGCCGCAGGATCGAATACTGGAATGAAGCCGCCTACTACGAGTTCACCCTGGACGAGGTGGAGACCCTCGAGGGAACGGCCGAGGATATGCACAAGATGTGCCTGGAGGCCGCCCGGTTCCTGGCCACCGGCGCCATGGGGGACATTGGCATCGGCCCGCAGGCCCTCGAGCTGGCTGCGGACTCATTGCAGGCCGGCGATCCCGATGTTTACGGACGGTTCGACTTCATCTACGACGGGCAGGGCGGGCCTGCCAAGATGCTCGAGTACAACGCGGACACCCCCACCGGCCTGATCGAGGCCGCCGTGGCCCAATGGTTCTGGCTGCAGGACGTCTTCCCGGAGAAGGACCAGTGGAACGGCATCCATGAAGCGCTGATCCGGCAGTGGAAGAAGATGCAGTTCCGCACCGGGATGAGCACCCTGCACGTGGCGCACTCCGAGGTCGAGGAGTCCGGCGAGGACTGGATGACCGCCGCCTACATGCGCGACGTGGCCAGCCAGGCGGGATGGACCACCATCGGCATCAACATGTCCGATATCGGCTGGGACCCCAACCTGAACCGCTTTGTGGACCTGGACAACTTCATGATCAGCACCATGTTCAAGCTGTACCCGTGGGAGCTGATGATGAAGGAACCCTTCGGGCCCCGGCTGCTGGAACGCGCCCACAATCCCCGCTGGGTTGAACCAGCCTGGAAGATGCTGCTCTCCAACAAGGCGCTCCTCGCGGCACTGTGGCACCTGTTCCCTGGGCATTCCAACCTGCTGCCGGCGTACCTGAACGAACCCGGGCCGCTCAAGGAATGGGTGGCCAAACCCCTGCATGGCCGCGAAGGCGACAACATCAAGATCCACGCCCAGGACATCAGCCTGGAACAACCCGGCGGATACGGCCGCGAGGGATGGTGCTACCAGCAGTACCATCCGCTGCCGGATTTCGACGGCAACCATCCCGTCCTTGGCCTCTGGGTAGTGGACGGTGAGTCCGTGGGCTGCGGGATCCGCGAATCGGACGGCCCCATCACCGACTACTTCTGCAGGTTCGTGCCCAACACCATCGATGCCCCGGCCCCGCTCTCGGCCGCGGCCCACTCCAGCAAAGCAGGTATCGCACTATGAGCCCGGTGACACCATGAGCACGGAAACCACGACGGCGGGAGGACCGGGCGCCGGGCCCGGCACCTCCGTTCCGTCCAAGGGGCTCCGCGCTGGCATCCTGGACCTTGGCGACTCGGTCATGCTGGGCCTGGCTTCGACGGCGCCGGTGTATTCGCTGGCCGCCACGCTGGGCCTTATCGTTGCGGTCAACGGAAACTACACTCCCCTGATCCTGCTGCTCGGCTTTATCCCCGTCCTGTTCATCGCCTACGCATTCCGCGAACTCAACAGCGCCATCCCGGACTGCGGCACCACCTTCACATGGTCCCGGCGGGCCTTTGGACCGTGGGCCGGCTGGCTGGGCGGCTGGGGTGTTGCGCTCGCCGGCATCGTGGTCCTGGCCAATCTCGCCCAGGTGGCGGGCCAGTACTTGTGGCTTCTGGTAGGTGACGGCTCGCTGGCCGAAAACAAGGTAATAGTTACCGCCACGGGTGTGCTGTTCATCGCCGTGATGACGCTGGTGAATTACCGGGGCATCCGGCTGGGCGAACACGTCCAGCGGGTACTGACCTACGTGCAGTACATCGCGCTGGGCATCTTTGCGCTGGCCATCGTGATTCGGATTGTCAGCGGCGCGCCGGAGGGGCAACCTTTCGATTTTGAGTGGTTCAACCCTTCCGGGGCCTTCGCCGATCCCGGCGCAGTGGTCCATGGCGCGCTGCTTGCGCTGTTCATCTACTGGGGCTGGGACACGTGCCTCGCGGTCAATGAGGAAACCGAAAACCCCTCCACCACCCCCGGCCGGGGTGCGGTGATCTCCGCCTTCATCCTGGTGGCCATCTACGTCTCTGTTGCGCTCCTGGTGATGATGTACGCAACTGTGGGCACAGAAGGCATCGGACTGGGCAACGAGGCCAACCAGGACGACGTCTTCCTGGCCATGAAGGACGTGGTCCTCGGCCCCTGGGGCTGGCTGATCGTCGTCGCAGTCCTCGCTTCGGTGCTCTCCTCCACCCAGACCACCATCCTGCCAACCGCCCGCGGCACCCTGTCCATGGGAGTGCACGGTGCCCTGCCGGCCAAATTCGGCGAGGTGCACCCGAAGAACCAAACCCCCGGTTTCTCCACACAGGTGATGGGGGCGGCAGCGATTGCCTACTACGTTGCCATGAGTTTCCTCAGCGAAAACCTGCTGTCAGACTCCATTAGCGCCATCAGCCTCTTCATCGCCTTCTACTACGCCCTCACCGGCTTCGCCTGCTTCTGGTACTTCCGGGATACCTTGCGGCAGTCGGCACGCAACCTCTGGTTCCGCGGCATCCTGCCGCTGGTGGGCGCGCTGCTCCTAACGGCTGCTTTCTTTATCTCGGCCGTGCAAATGTGGGACCCGGCCTATGGTGACACCCAGATCTTCGGCGTCGGCGGAGCGTTCATCAGCGGTGTGGTGCTGCTGGCACTTGGAGTGGTGCTCGCCGTCGTCTGCCGGTTCCTGCCCGCAACCCGCAGCTACTTCACCGGCAAGGCAACCGCCACCAGCAAGAACAGCACCCCCTCCCCAAGCAAGTAGCGCTGACTGCTAGGCGGAGAAGCCACCGTCTGACTTGATGAGCTGTCCCGAAACCCAGCGGCCGGCCGGCGAGAGCAGGAACGCGGCGGTTCCGGCGACGTCGGCAGGGGTGCCCAGGCGGCCGGTGGGCTGCCGGGCGGTCAAGGCCTCCCGCACCTCGTCATCCATCCAGCCAGTGTCCACCGGCCCCGGGTTGAGGACGTTGGCGGAAATTCCCCGCGGCCCCAGCTCGCGGGCAGCGGCGATGACGATCCTGTCCAGCGCGCCCTTCGAGGCGCCGTAGGGCAGGTTGAATGCCGTGTGGTCACTGGTCAGCGCAACGATCGCACCGCCGTCAGCCGTTGCCTGCCGCGCGAAAGCGGCAATGAGCTGCCAGCTGGCCCGCGTGTTCACGGCAAAGTGGCGTTCGAACGATTCCAGGCTCGTGTCCCGGACGCCGGAGTCAACGGACTCGGCATGGCTCAGCACCATGCCCTGCAGCGGACCGGCCAGCTGCACCGCTTCAGCCAGGAGGCGATCGGCCGTGCCCGGGTCCTCCAGGTTTGCGGGCAGGGAGTGGACGCTGGCGCCGATCGCCTCCAGCTCGGCCGTCAAACGGACCACGTCGTCCGGCTCGCTCCCCCACGGCATCCGGGCGTCGTAGTCCTGCCAGTAAGCCAGCACCAGGTCCCAGCCTTCGGCGGCAAGCTGGCGGGCGATGCCGGCGCCGATGGAAGCAAGCCGGCCAGCGCCGGTGATCAGGGCTACGTGACGGACAGGGCCTTCGGCAGGGGTTTCCATGGGATCAGCGTACTGGCGGCTGCGCTGCCTTCCGGGTCAGGCTGCGGCGCCGTAGGGTACGGTTTCGCGGGAGCTGCCGTGCCTTCGGATGGTGGCGCTGATGACTGCAGCGATGGTGCACATCGCGGCGGCGCCGAACCAGGCGTACGTGTACTGGCCGGTGGCGTCCCTGATGGCGCCGGCACCCAGGGCGGCAGCGGCTGCTCCGAGCTGGTGGGCCGCGAAGACCCAGCCGAACACCACGCTGCCGTCCGCGCCGAAGGTTTCCCGGCAGATGGCCGCCGTTGGCGGGACAGTAGCCACCCAGTCGAGGCCGTAAATCACCACAAAGACGATCATGCTGGGCTGGACTTCGGCACTGAGGAGCAGGGGCAACACCAGCAGTCCGATCCCGCGGAACTGGTAGTAGACGGCAAGCAGGATCCGGGGGTTGAACCGGTCCGTCAGCCAGCCGGAGGCGATGGTGCCCACGATGTCAAATATGCCGACGACGGCGAGCAGGCCGGCGGCGGTGGTTTCGGGCATGCCGTGGTCGTGCGCAGAGGGAATGAAGTGGGTGCCGATCAGTCCGTTGGTGGTTGCCCCGCAGATCGCGAAGCCTGCCACGAGCGCCCAGAAGGTCCGTACCCGGCTGGCCCGCCGGAGCACCTGCAGCGCCCGCACTGCTGCGTTGGCGCGCGGACCAGTGTCCGCAGGCGGTGCCGGGTGTGCCCCGGCGGCAGCTTGTTCCGCACCATACGGGAGGACCCCGACGTCGGCCGGGGAGTTTTTGAGGAACTTCAGCACCAGCGGGACCACGGCCAGGGCTCCCGCGGCGATCAGGAGGGACGCCTGCCGCCAGCCCGGGTCCTGGGCCAGCATGGCGATAAACGGCAGGAAGACCAGCTGGCCGGCCGCACTGCCGGCGGTCAGGATGCCGATCACCAGCCCGCGGTTCTTGACGAACCAGGTGTTGGCAATGGTGGCGGCGAAGACCAGCGCCATGGATCCGGTGCCGAGGCCGATCAGCAGGCCCCAGGTCAGCAGGATCTGCCAGGACTGGTTCACCAGCACGGTGAGGGCGCTGCCCGTGCCGATCAGGACCAGCGCGATTGACGTTACTGCCCGGATGCCGAACCGCTCCATCAGGGCAGCGGCAAACGGCGCTGTGAGCCCAAAGAGGACCAGGTTGATGCTGACAGCTGCCGACAACACGGTGGTGGACCAGCCGAACTCCTCCTGCAGCGGGACCATCAGGACACCTGGTGCAGCACGGAAACCGGCGGCACCCACCAGGGCAAGGAAGGCTACGGCGGCAACGGTCCAGGCAGGATGAAAGCGGCGGGGCCGCCGGTGCTGCGGGACGACGGCGGATCCGGGGCTGTCCGTTCCGGCGGCAGCGCCCGGGCCGGCTTGCAAGGCGGTTCCGTCGACGTCGGCCGTGCGGTCGGGGCTCATGCGGCTGCTCCGTTCTGAGCTTTCGAGGACGGCGCGTGGGTTGTTGCCTGCTCGGACGGGGGCGGAAGGTGTTTCTTTGCCCAAATGGCTACCGTCACCCCTAGGGAATCGAGGAGAAGGCCTGGTCGAGGTCCGCCACCAGGTCCTCCACGTCTTCAATGCCGCACGACAAGCGGAGGAGGTTCACCGGAACTGCCAGTTCGGTGCCCTTGACCGAGGCGTGGGTCATCTCGGACGGGTAGTTCATAAGCGATTCGATGCCGCCCAGCGACTCCGCCAGGGTGAACACCGTGGTTGATTCGGCTACCTTCCTGGCCGCCGCCTCGCCGCCCTTGAACTGGACTGACACCATGCCGCCGAAGCTCCGCATCTGTTTCTTGGCGAGCTCGTGGCCGGGATGCGTCGGCAGCCCCGGGTACAGGACAGCCTCCACTTCGGGGCGTTCCAGCAGCCACTCCGCCACTGCCTGGCCGTTGAGGCTGTGCCGGTCCATCCGCACGCCCAGGGTCTTGAGTCCGCGGGTGGTGAGGAAGGCGTCCATGGGACCCGAAACGGCGCCCACGGCGAACTGCACAAACCCGATCTTTTCGGCCAGCTCCGCGTCCTTGACCACCACGGCGCCGCCCACCACGTCCGAGTGCCCGCCGATGTATTTGGTGGTGGAGTGCACCACGATGTCGGCACCCAGGGCCAGCGGGGTCTGGAGGTACGGGGAAGCGAAGGTGTTGTCCACCACCAGGAGGGCGCCGGCGTCGTGGGCAACTGCAGCAAGGGCCTCGATGTCGGTGATTTTCATCAGGGGGTTGGACGGGGTCTCCACCCAGACGAAGCGCGTCTTGTTGGCGGCAACCGCCGCCCGCACGGCGTCGAGATCTGCCATGTCCACGGGAGTGTTGCCGATCCCCCAACCGCCCAGCACCCGGCTGATCAGCCGGTAGGTGCCGCCGTACGCGTCGTTGCCCAACACGATGTGGTCCCCGGGGCGGGTCAGGGCGCGGATGAGGGAGTCCTCAGCTGCCAGGCCGGAACTGAAGCTGTAGGCGTGCGTGCCGCCTTCCAGCGCGGCCAGCTGTTCCTGCAGCGCGTCACGCGTGGGGTTGCCGCCGCGGCCGTACTCATAGCCGTCCCGGAGCCCACCGATGCCGTCTTGGGCGTAGGTGGAGCTGAAATGCAGTGGCGGCACCACTGCCCCTGTGCGGGGCTCGAAAGCCTGGCCGGCGTGGACGGCCCGGGTGTTGAAGCCCTGGTTCTTCGATACGGACATGATGCTCCTTTATCGGCGTTGCAGTTCAGTTGCTGAGGTAGGCCAGGAGGTCGTGGCGGGTGAGGATCCCTACGGGAGCGCCCACAAACGTGACCATCACGGTGTCCACGTCCGAGAGCAGCTCCCTGGCGGCCGAGATGGTTTCCAGCGAACCGATCACCGGCAGCTTCGGACCCATGTGCTCGGAGATCTTGTCCGTCAGCTTGGCTTCGCCGCGGAACAGCTTGGCGGTGAGGGTGCGCTCATCCACCGCGCCCAGCACCTCGCCCATCACCACCGGGGGCTCCTGGGACAGGACCGGGATGTGGCTGACGCCGAACTCGTTCATGATGTTGATGACATCGCGGACTGACTCGTTGGGGTGAATGTGCACCAGGTCCGGCAGTTCGCCGTTCTTGGAGCTGATCACCTCGCCCACTGAGGTCTCCTCGCCCCCGGAGAGGAAGCCGTAGGACCGCATCCACTGGTCGTTGAAGATTTTGGCCAGGTAGCCGCGGCCGGAGTCAGGCAGGATCACGACGACGACGGCGCTTTCCGGCAGGTCCCGTGCCGCCTGCAGCGCGGCCACCACAGCCATACCCGAGGATCCACCCACCAGCAGGCCCTCTTCACGGGCCAGGCGCCGGGTCATGGCAAAGGAGTCGGCGTCACTGACGGCGATCACCTGGTCCGGGACGGACTTGTCGTAGTTGGCGGGCCACATGTCCTCGCCCACGCCCTCCACGAAGTACGGGCGCCCGGTGCCGCCGGAGTAGACCGAACCTTCGGGGTCGGCGCCGATGATCCGGACAGTCCCGCCGTCGGACGCCGGCCGGCCCGCCGAAACTTCCTTGAGGTACCTGCCGGTGCCGGTGATGGTGCCGCCGGTGCCGGCGCCGATGACGCAGTGGGTGACCTTGCCGTCAGTGTCCCGCCAGATCTCGGGGCCGGTAGTCAGGTAATGGCTGCCGGGTGCCGCGGGGTTGGAGAACTGGTCCGGCTTGTACGCTCCGGGCGTCTCGCGGACGATCCGGTCCGACACGCCGTAGTAACTTTGCGGGCTGTCCGGCGGCACGGCGGTGGGTGTCACCACCACTTCCGCGCCATAGGCCTGCAGCACGGCGCGCTTATCCTCGCCCACCTTGTCCGGCACCACAAAGATGCACTTGTAGCCCTTTTGCTGGGCCACGAGCGCCAAACCCACACCCGTGTTCCCGGACGTGGGCTCAACAATCGTGCCGCCGGGCTGCAGCTTGCCGTCCCGCTCGGCATCCTCCACCATCTTCGCCGCGATGCGGTCCTTGATGGATCCCCCGGGGTTCAGGTACTCCAGTTTGACCAGGACTGTGGCTTTGACGCCATCCGTCACGTGGTTGAGCTTGATAAGCGGGGTATTGCCGATGAGGTCCAGGACGGACTGGGCGTACTTCATGAGTACAAAGCTACCGCTTCCGCAGGCGCATTCCGCTACCCGGCGGCCTGTGCCTGCTCCTCAGCGGGAAGGTTCTCCCAGAGGCCCATGACGTTGCCTTCGGTGTCCTTGAAGTATGCGAAGGAGCCCATTCCGGGAATGGTTTCCTTCGCCCGCACCACGGCGCCGCCCAAAGACTCCACTGTCTTCAGCGTGGCCTCTATATCCTCAACATCCACGGTGAGGACGGGGTTCGTCAGGTCTGCCTCCCGGGCCATCATGCCGCCGTTGATTGCGCCCGCTTCCGTCGGTTGTCCCGTGGACTCGTCCATGGGCGTGGTGATCACCATGTTGTAGTCCATGCCCGGGACGGGATCGATCCGCCAGCCGAGGGCCTCCTTGTAGAAGCTCCTGGCCCGTTCCTGGTCGTCCGCGGGAATTTCGAAATGCACTACTCCACCCATTGTTTCCTCCTGGTTTTTCGAGCCTTCAGTGCAGCGTTTCCGCACCACAGGGTGGAGTCTAGTCCTCTGTCCGCTGCCCGTTAAGGGCCGGGTTTTTGTCCAGATATGCAGACTTCCGAGGCGTGAAACCCGGCCTACGTGGACAAAAACTCCGGCGCCAGAACCGGCAGGGCGGGCACGTTGTCAGCCCGCCGTGGGACGATTGGTGCATGACGATCGCAGAGGCACCCGCGCGGCTGGCGGCCGCCGCGGACGCCTCGCTCCGGTGGTATCCGGACGGCCCCTATGATCTGGCGCGGACCCTCGGCCCGCTCCTGCGCGGCACCAGCGATCCATCCTTCAGCGTCCAGGGAAGTGTCATCTGGCATGCCTTCACCACCGAAGAGGGCCCCGCCACTCTTCGGTTTAGTCCGGCGGGCAGCACCGGGCTGGAGCACCGCGTCGACACCCAGGCCTGGGGCCCCGGCGCCGCCGCTGCCATTGAATCAGTCCCGCGGCTCCTGGGTGCCGGCGACGACTGGCGGGCCTTTGATGAGCCAGCGTTCCACGCCACCCTCCCCCGCATGGTCCGGGAGGCACGACGGCGGAGCCTGGCCCTGCGGCTTCCGTCCACCGGGCGCATGATTGACCAGCTCGTGCCCATCATCCTGGAGCAAAAGGTGACGGTCATCGAAGCGCGGCGGGCATACCGGTACCTGGTGCACCGGTACGGAACACCGGCCCCGCTGGCCGCCGCCTCCACGCCGCCCGGCCTGGTG
>NZ_JBNHGJ010000030.1:0-67916 GCF_059091165.1 Arthrobacter sp. Hb9-2
GCCTGCGCCGGCACCTGCACCTGCGCCACCGCCTCCACCGCCATCGCCTGCGCCGGCACCTGCACCTGCGCCACCGCCGGCACCGCCTGCCCCGGCACCTCCGGCACCTGCACCTGCCCCGGCACCTCCGCCACCGGCTGCGCCGGCACCACCGCCGCCACCACCACCTGCGCCACCACCTGTGCCCGCTCCGCCTCCTACTGCGCCGATCACGCAGCCCCCGATCCAGCCTGCCCCGGCACCAAGCCAGGCGCCGGCACCGATCCAACCTGCACCGATTCAGCCTGCGCCGACCGAACCTGCGCCGCCGACCAGCCCGTCCGCGACACCGGAACCGTAAACCCCAACGGGAGTTGCACCAGGAAGTCCCGGCCCGGACCAGTACAGTGGTCTGCTGGCAACGAATTCCACGCATGGACAACTTTCCGAGGACGCAGCCTGTGACCCCCTTGTACCCGATTCCACTGACCCTCAACGACGGTACCGCCACTGATTTCGGCAGATTCAAGGGCAAAGTGGTGATGGTGGTGAACGTTGCCTCCAACTGCGGGTTCACGTCCCAGTACGCGGGCCTGGAAGCACTTTATGAAAAGTTCCGGGACCGCGGGTTTGAGATCCTCGGCGTCCCATGCAACCAGTTCGCCGGGCAGGAGCCCGGCAGTGACAGCGAAATTGCCGAGTTTTGCCAGCGGAACTTCGGAGTGACGTTCCCGCTGACCGCCAAGGCGGACGTCCGCGGCAGGGACCGGCACCCGCTTTACGGGGAGCTCACCAAGTTCAAGAGCGGACTGCTGCCCGGATTGGTGAAGTGGAACTTTGAGAAGTTCCTCGTCAGCCGGGAGGGCGAAGTGGTGAACCGCTTTGCGCCGACAGTGGAGCCCGATTCGGCGGAGGTTATTGACGCCGTCGAGGAAGCCCTCGGCTGAAAAAGGCCGCTTTGACCGAACGTGGCAGCGCAAAAGCGCAGTTCTTCTACCTTTTTCCACATCAGCTACGGCGATTTACCCAAAGTTAGCCAAATGTCTGATTGGATAAACCTTACTGAAGGGTACAAGGGAAACGCCGTTTCCCACCGACCACAGAGGCAGCAATGGAGCACATCGAGGCCGAACACCCCCGGCCACGCCACTTCCTACTCCACCTGAGCGATCCCCACTTGATGGGAGGGCCGGATCCCCTTTACGGCGTCGTTGACAGCGAAGCGCGGCTCATCCAACTCTTTGAAGAGGTAAAGGCGTCGGGGGCGCGGCCGGAGGCTGTGATTTTCACCGGTGACCTTGCAGACAAGGGCGATCCGGAAGCCTACGTGAAGCTCCGGGCCATCGTGGAGCCGGCGTGCCAGGAGCTGGATGCAGAAGTCATCTGGGCGATGGGAAACCACGACAACCGGGCGAACTTCCGGAAGGGCCTGCTGGACCAGCCCGGGAGTGACGCTCCCGTGGACCACAGCTATTTCATTAATGGGCTGCGCGTCATCACCCTGGACACGTCGGTGCCGGGTTTCCACCACGGCGAACTTAGCGACTCCCAGCTGGACTGGCTGGCGCTCGAGCTGGAGACACCGGCTCCGGACGGCACCATCCTTGCGCTGCACCACCCGCCCGTCCCATCCGTCCTCGACCTCTCGGTCCTGGTTGAGCTGCGGGACCAGGCGTCCCTCGCCGCGGTGGTCCGCAACTCGGACGTCCGGACCATCCTGGCAGGCCACCTGCACTATTCCACGACGGCGAGCTTTGCGGGGGTTCCCGTCTCCGTCGCCTCCGCCAGCTGTTACACCCAGGACCTCAATGTTCCTGTTGGCGGCACCAGGGGACAGGACAACGGACAGTCATTCAACCTCGTCCATGTGTACGAGCACACGATCGTACATTCGGTGGTTCCCTTGGGCAGGTCCACGACGGTGGGGGAGTACGTTCCGCCCGACGAGACAGCCCGCCGGCTGGAGGCCGCCGGAGTCCGTATTCCTGAAACCAGCAAGCAGCGGAGCAGCGCCAGGGCGGGCCTGCCCACAGGCCGTTAGGGCGCGCCCCCAAAGCGCTGCAAGGTCCGTGCCGCCGGCACGGACCTTGGTTCCGGCGTCCTACTTTTCCCAGGGCGCCTTGATGGGGAAGTACTTCTCCAGGAAATCGGTCACCAGTTCGGCGCGCTCGTCCGCCTCCACCTCAGGGAAGCTGCCGTCATTCAGGCAGAAGAAGTCCATGTTGCGCTTGGACAACAGCTTGGGCAGGTAGTTGAGCCCGGCCCGCATGGTGGTGTCCACGTACCGGACCTTCGCCGCTGTCTGGGTTACCGCGCGGCCCGTGAGCAGGGCGTAGTAGTGGTAAAAGGAGTTGGTGACGGAAATGTTGTCCGCCGCCCGGAACCGGCTCGCCGCCGTCTTCCGGAATTCCTCCGGGAACTCGCGTTCCATCCTGGCCACAACGCTGCGCCGCAGCGGCGCGGCACTGTGCTCCAAGTGCCGCGTGGTGATCCGCCCGAACCGGTTCCACAGCAATTTGCGGTTGACGCGGGCCGCGTTCTCGAAGCCGCTGCGCTCTGCAGCGTTCTCGCCCAATCCAATCCGGGTTTCCGCCTCGATGAATTTGGTGATGCCGCCCGGCGTGAAAAACAGGTCTGGACTGACCGGCCGGCCGAAGAACATGTCGTCATTGGAGTACAGGAAGTGCTCCGAGAGACCCTCAATGTTGTGGAGCTGGCACTCCACCGCCTGTGAGTTGTGCGTGGGAAGCACTGAGGGGTCCGAGAAGAACTCCTCACTGCGCACGATGGTCACCGACGGATGTTCAGCCAGCCATTCAGGTGCCGCTGAATCTGTGGCAATGAAGATACGGCGGATCCAGGGAGCGAACATGTACACGGACCTGAGCGCGTACTTGAGTTCGTTGACCTGCCGGAAGCGGGCCTCGTGGTCGTCGCCTTCGCCGAGGACAACATCTTTCTGCTGCGCCCGCCGCGCCGCAATGTACTCCGGGGAGCTGCCGTCCACCCAGGAGAACACCAGATCGATATCGAAGCTGATGTCGCTGGCGTGGTCAGCGAACATGTTCTCGATGGTCGGCCAAGTGTGGCCGTAACGCTCGACGGTGCCGCGGACGGCGTCCTGCCGGAGCAGGGTCCTGCGCGTGAGGGAATTCTCGATCGGCAGTGTGATCTCATCAGCCTTGAAGGACCAAAGCTCGATCTGTACACCTGCGGAAGCACCGAACTCGAAGCCGCCGGCCGGTTCCACCCGCGGGCGGTACAGGCGGAAGATGCGCGCCTGCCGATTGTAGGAGAGCTCGCCGTCCGCCACCAGCAGTGAGGTTTTTTTCTTGGCATCCACGGTCATGGAATAGAAAGGCTCGTCCCGGCAGGCCTCCACCAGAGCGGCCCGTAGTTTCTTCCTGTCTTTCCAGTCCAGGGCGATGACGGGCCGGTCATTGTTGCCCCTGACCAGCAGGTACGCCAGGTCCGCGTTAGCCAGCACATTGCGTACGAACAACAGGTCCTCCACCATTGCCTGGTAGGGAGTCCTGTTGTGGTTGATCAGCGCAATGCGTCCCTTGTGCCTGATGACGTCAGGTCGGGGGTTAAGCCGCTGTTCAGCCTCGGCTGAAGTGATCTCCGCGTGAAATTGTTCCTCTACGGATGCCTGGCCGCCGTAGTAGACCTCGTCCTGTACCGGTGCTTCTGTAATGGTCGTCTCCGTGCTCGTCATAGTATGCGTTTCTACCTGCATGATAGCCGCGCGGGGGAAACAGCAGGTTTCAGGCGGGGCTGCCCGGGGTATGGAACCGGGTTAGGCGCCCAGTTCTTCCAGCCAGCTGCGCAGGAAAGCACCGCCGGCGTCGTCGTGGATGACGGTGGCCTCGAGTCCCAGGTCCGCGGCGGTCAGGACAGGGTAAGGCTTGTCCGGAACGCCATCGGCAGGCCGGACATCCACATGCTTTACCGGGTGGTCGTTGTGGTGAAGCCAGTCAGCCATGGCGTAGTCCGTGCGGGAATCTCCCACTGTCCGCCAGGCCTGCGGCGTGATGCCTTGGGCGGCGAGCAGTTCCACTGCCCGGCTGGCGCCGAGATCCTTGCCGAGCCGCACCGACTCAATGTCTGTAGAAATGATGGTGGGGTCCACCCGGTAGTCCACTTCGTCGTCGGAATTGGGGGCATGGTGGTCCAGCCGGACCACCCCCAGCCCGTGGCGGCCCATCAGGTCCACGGCGTCAGCGTCGAAAAGTTTCTGTTCGGCCAGGTAATCCGTATCGACCACGCCAATGTGCTGTTCCACGGACACCATGGCCCGCTTGGTCTCATCGAAGAACATATGCGCCGCGTAGTCCTCCGCCACCAGCCGCCTGACGTCGTCACCATAGGCAGCGGGCACCGCCAGGTCGCGGTCCACGTGGATGGGACCGGGACCTGCTGACGTATAGCTGAACCACACGGCGCCTTTTTCACAGATGGCGTGGATGACGGTACCGGCCGGAATGCCGGCAGCGATCATCGGTTCCATGACCTGCTCACGGATGAAGGCATCGGAGCGGCCGGTGTTGAAAATGACGGGAATGCCGGCAGAGGCCAGGGCAACGAGATCCCGGATGATGTCCTGTTTCACATCGCGCGTAACCGGACTTGCAATTGGCCCATCCACATCCAGCAGCAGCGCGAGGGAAGGCGTGGCCGGGTGGTGTACGCCTGACGTGGAGGCGGCAAGGAACTCGGATGCTGTCATGCCTCCATTCTGTCAGCAGCACCGTTATGTCAGCACCGTGAACTCCCGGTGCCGTCCCGCGTAGACGACCGCGTGTAACACTTGGTCACTGTTTGGCTACAACCTGCCCGACGGCGTGCTGGCTACTTTCGCTGGGACCATCGGGTGCCTAGGGTGGCATGGTGATATTCAAAGCTGTGGGCGAGGGCCGCCCTTACCCTGACCATGGTTACAACACCCCCAAGGAATGGGCGGCGCTGCCCCCGCGTCCGGTCAGGCTGGACGAATTGGTGACCACCAAGCGCACCCTGGACCTGGAGGCGCTCCTGGCCGAGGATTCCACTTTCTTCGGAGACCTTTTTCCGCACGTGGTGCAGTACCAGGGAACCCTTTACCTGGAGGACGGTCTGCACCGCGCCGTCCGGACCGCCCTGCACCAACGCACGGCGATCCATGCCCGTGTACTGGTCATAGATGGCTAGGAAGAAGCAGCAGGACGCCAGCGTCCTCCACGGCCACCACGTTGTTACCGGCCCTGAGTTGCGGGCCGCGTTCGAAGCCGACAGCGGCGCCGATGACACGGTGCGGGTGCGCCGCCGCGTGCTGCATGCGGTGGTGCTTGTGGTCCTCATCGGACTCATCGTGGCCGCGATTATCACCGCGCTGGCCATCATCAACGGGCGCCTGAAGATTCCTGCCGCCGAGCCTGCGCAGGAGACTGTCTCCACCTGCCCCGCGGCGACCTTCGACTACACCCCCAACGACAAGATCAACCTCAACGTCTACAACTCCACGAGCAGGCCGGGCCTGGCGCGGTCAGTGGCGGACGAGTTCCTGGCCCGGAAGTTCGTTGTAGGGGCGGTGTCCAATGTCGAGGCCAGCTACCGCGGCGTCGCCGCCGTGGTGTCCGGGGCTGCCGGCCAGTCAGCTGCGTTCAGCGTCCAGCGCAACCTGCCGGGCTCGGATTACTTCCAGGACGGCAGGACAGATGGCAGCGTGGACGTGATCCTTGCCCAGGACTACGCTGCGCTGGCCCCGCCGGAGCTCGTTGACCAGACGCCAGGCACCCTTAGCTGCCCCCGCGAAAGCCGCCGGATCGCGGACGACGACAAGTCGCCCGTCATCCCCTCGGCGGCACCCGCGCCCTGAGTCGAACCCGCAGATTCGCTATCGGGCCTGGTTTCTAGGCTGGCCTGGCGGGGACTAAAGGTGGCAGGCGCTCAGCTGGCAACGGCGGGAAGCGAGGCAAGGCGGACGGGGCGGCCGGCGCCGTCGAACCTCGCTCCCGCGCCCAGCTGGATGAAGCGCACGGTCCTGGCCACCCTGGCTTCCAGCTCCGCGGGCTCGTCACTGCCCCTGGCCGCGCTGGAGGACAGCGTGCCAAGGATCAGCTGCGCCTGCTGGCCGATGTCCGCCGTCGGCAGGTACCCCTGCTCCATTCCATCGCGCAGGATGCCCTGCAGCAGGACGCTCAGCTCGCCCACATGGTCCGCGAGTTTGGCAAAGGACGACGGCGACAGCACGGCTCCCATCGCCGGCCCGGGCGGCAGGTGGCGGCGGCTGAGGTCCACCACCTGGGCGCGCACGTACAGTGCCAGCCGTTCCACCGGGTTGTCCAGGCGGCCAAGGGCTTCGCGGAGCTCGGACAGGAACTTCTCCGTCTCCTCAAGGGCATAGGAGATGAGGAGCTCTTCGATGTCCGCGTAATAGTTGTAGACGGCGGTCCGGCCCACCCCTGCGTGCCGGGCCACATCCGTCATGGTCAGCCCGGGAAGGCCGTGGGAAAAGAGGAGCTCGCCAAAGGCGGTGAGGATGCGGCGCTGTGTTTCCGCGCGCTGCTCGGCGTTGCTGGCCGCTGAAATCCTGGGCATGTAGACACTTTACCGCGAAGTGTCACCAAACCGCGGTTACGGCTGGACGCAGCCGTCCGGGCCACAGGCTTCGCCGTCGGTGGAGTTCACCAGCACCAGCGGGTTGGCATCCTGCCAGGCCTGCGTCAGCGCTGCAGTGAACGTTTCGACTGGCTGGGCGCCGGAGAGCCCGAACTTGCGGTCTATGACGAAGAAAGGGACTCCGCTGATGCCCAGGGCGCGGCCTTCCTCGAAATCGAGGCGGACGTCGTCGGCGTACTTGTCCGTGGTGAACAGCTCATCCGCTTCATCGGTGCTGATGCCCAGATCGAGGGCGAGCGACGTCAGGTATCCGCGGTTGCCGATGTCCTTGCCGTGCTCGAAATGGTCGCTGAGCAGGCGTTCCTTGGCTTCGTCCTGCTTGCCGTGGGCGGCGGCAAGATGGATCAGGCGGTGTGCGGTGAAGCTGTTCGCCACCACCACCGAATCGAACCGGTAGTGGAGGCCCTCGCCCTTGGCCTGCTGCGTGACGTGGTCAAACATCTGCGAAACCTGCTGCCGGGGCATGCCCTTGCGGCTGCTGAGGTAGTCCAGCTCCGTCCCGTCGTAGTGCTCGGGGAGGGTGGGATCCAGCTGGTAGCTGCGCCACGTCACGTCCACCGCTTCCTTGTGCTGGAAGGCCGCCAGGGCTGCCTCAAAGCGGCGTTTTCCGATGTAGCACCACGGGCACGCGACGTCCGACCAGATCTCAATCTTCATATTGGGGCCAACAGCGGGTTTCCGGCCACCATTCCTGGAATCGGTGTTAGATACCGCACACAAGGTCTTGTCCACGGGGTGATCCTGGGCAATAGTCAGAGTGTGGGTTCCACGGACATCCCCGGGTGTTCGCTGGTTCCCACAACGCCGCGGACCGGAGCAGGTCCTGCGGACAAAATTGCCTGGCCAACTGGGGAGCCCGGCCTGTTCTAGGCGAGGCCAGGAATGCGGATAGGACTGGTTGCTGGACCATGGATTCCGGTTCCACCGTTAACGTACGGTGGCACCGAAAGGGTAGTGGACAGCCTGGCACGGGGGTTCCATGAGGCTGGACATGAGGTACTGCTGGCAGCGTCCCCGGAAAGCAGCTGCCCCGTGCCGAGGGTTCCCGGAATGCGGCCTGCCGAACAGGGTGGTTTGAACTGCACCCTCTCGGAGCTGAGCCATGTGGTCAGGGCCTACGAGGGGCTGCAGGACGCCGACATTATTCATGACCACACGATGGCCGGACCGCTGTACCTGCACCGCCCTGACCGGGTTCCTTTGGTAACAACCATGCATGGACCGCTCACTGCTGAGTCTGCCGACATCTACCGGGCCATTGCACGCAGGGGAGCGGTCATTGCCATCTCAAGGGACCAGACCTCCCATGTCGCGGGCGTTCCAGTGACCAGGGTGATCCATCACGGCATGGACGTCTCCTCCGTGCCGGTAGGATCCGGTGCCGGCGGCTACCTGTGCTTCGTCGGGCGGGCCTGCCCGGACAAGGGCCTGCTGGAAGCCATCATGGTTGCCCGCGAGGCGGGCATGCCTTTGCGGATCGCGGTCAAGATGCGCGAGTCAGAGGAGTTGCGCTACTTCCATGAGGTCATTGAACCCCTGCTGGGACCCAACGAAGACTTTGTGGGGGAAGTCAACGACGAAGCCAAATACAAGCTGATGGGTGAAGCGCTGGCCTTCCTGAACCCCATCCAATGGTCGGAGCCCTTTGGGCTGGTCATGATCGAGGCGCTTGCCACCGGTACCCCGGTGATAGGCACGGCCGTGGGGTCCGCGCCCGAAATCATCGATCATGGCCAGACCGGCTTCTTGGGGCGCACGCAGCAACTGGCAGGCTTTGTACAGGAGGCGGAAGGGCTCAGCCGGGCAGCCTGCCGGAAGGTTGTGGAGGATCGGTTCAGCGAAGAACGCATGGTAAGCGAGCACCTTTGGCTTTTCGAGAGGCTGGTTGCAGGGGAGCCGCCGGCAGGGGTTCCGGATACCGTCAGGTTGCACCAGAATTTTTAAGGGATGGTCTTGGGAACCCGCGAAAAGTCCGCCGCCTAGCGAAGGAGTGCCTTCATGACCGCATGGAACGCCGATACTGAAGCGGGCGCATCCGAATCAGGGTCGGTCACGATCGTGGAAGGGTCCTCGTTCTGCATCTCGTCTGAAACGGGCGACATTAGTGCTGACGCCGGCGCAAATGGGGCATTTTTCCAGGACACCCGCATCATCTCCCGCTGGATCTTGCGGATCAACGGCGCGCTTCGTGAGCCCCTCGTCGCCCAGAAGCCGCAGCCCTTCGGAGCCACCTTTGTTGGCCGGGCAAAGTGGCCGGACGGCAGGTTCGACAGCCCCCTGGTGGTCCGCCAGGCCCGTCACGTCGGTCCAGGCCTGCAGGACGACATCACCCTGGAAAACTTCTCGGCCGAGCCCGTGGACTGCGAGATCGAGCTGCTCCTGGATGCCGACCAGGCCGATCTCTTCGACGTCAAGGGCGGCCGGACAACGCGGGGCGCTGAGGCGACGCGCGAAGTAGTTGACGGCAGCCTCGTGATCGAGGCCGGCCGCCACGGGCAGCGGCGGGGAACCTCAATCAGGGCGGCAGGTGCCGACGTCGGCACCGACGGACTCCGCTTCCACGCTACGGTGCCTGCCAGGGGCAAGTGGGCCACCAGCGTCATTGTGGTGCCACTCGTCAACGGACAGGCACCGGCCGATCCTTTCACCGAGGAGCGGCTTCCACGCCACCGCGAAGGGGTACGCCGGCACCGGGCCTGGGAGGAAAACGTCCCCCAGGTCACAGTGACGGACAGCAACCTGCAGCAGGTGCTTAACCGTAGCCAGAGCGACCTGGGCTCCTTGCGGATCTTCGACGAGCACCATCCCGGCCGGGTGGCGGTGGCAGCTGGGGCGCCGTGGTTTATGGCCCTGTTCGGCCGGGACTCGCTGCTCTCGTCCTACATGAGCCTGTTGGTGAGTCCGAAACTGGCGGCCGGAACGCTGCAGACCCTGGCCGGGCTGCAGGGAACCAAGGTGGATCCGGACTCGGAAGAAGAACCGGGACGAATTCCGCACGAGGTGAGGCTGGGTGTGACTGCCGGGCTGTCGCTGGGAGGCATAGCCTATTACGGCACAGCAGACGCCACCCCGTTGTTCGTGGGCCTCCTGGGCGAGTTGAGCCGCTGGGGCCTCTCTCGCGAGATCATCCACCCGCTGCTTCCGCATGCGGACCGTGCCCTGGACTGGATTGAGAAATACGGTGACCGCGACGGCGACGGATTCGTTGAGTACAAGAGGCCTAATGACCACGGGCTGGTCAACCAGGGCTGGAAGGACTCGTGGGACGGTATCAACTTTGCTGACGGCACCATGGCAGAAGCTCCTATCGCCCTGTGCGAAGTTCAGGCGTACGTCTACTCCGCCTATATCGGCAGGTCGCTGCTTGCGCGCTGGGACGGCGATGTGGCTCTGGAACAGCATTGGGCCGACAAGGCCGCTACCCTCAAGGCTGCCTTCAATGAAAAGTTCTGGCTGCCGGACAAGGGTTATTTCGCGGTGGCGCTGGACAAGGACAAACGGGCAGTGGATGCCTGTACCTCGAACATGGGCCATTGCCTCTGGACGGGCATCGTGGACGAGGACAAGGCACCCTCCGTGGTGGAGCATCTGATGTCGCCCCAAATGTTCTCAGGCTGGGGCATCCGCACCCTCGGGTCGGACATGGGCGCCTACAATCCCGTGAGTTACCACAACGGTTCGGTCTGGCCGCACGACTCTGCGCTGGTGGCCACAGGGCTGATGCGGTACGGATTCGTGGAGGAGGCGCGGCGGGTTGCCTCCGGCCTCATTGACGCCGCCGAACACTTCGACGGACGGCTGCCGGAACTGTTTTGCGGTTTTGACCGCGGCGAGTTCGCAGGACCTGTGCCCTACCCCACCGCGTGCTCACCCCAGGCCTGGGCTGCGGCGGCACCGGTGCAGCTGATGCGCGTGCTGCTCCGCTTCGACCCCGTCTACACCCACGGAGTGGTGCACTTGGCGCCGATCCTCCCCGAGGACATGGGCGATTTCGAGGCTGCGAACGTCCTTATCGACACCTCCCGAATCACTATCAGGGCCCACGGGACCGGCGGCAGCATTGATGGGCTCCCACCGGGCCTGAAGCTCTTATCGGAACCACGTCCGCCCCTGGCCTACCCGCCAAAGGCTCACCAGCACGCCTGAAGGCACAAGCATGCTGGCACCGAGGCTGGTGCAGCCGTCAGGGGACCGGGCGCTCCAGCACGAAGTCATGCTCCACGGTGCTGCCCAGTTGGAACGATTTGGTGCCCACCTTGCGGAATCCGGATTTTTCGTAGAAGCGGACGGCCCTGGCGTTCTGGCTGTTGACACCCAGCCAGACGCCCAGTCCTCCTGCTCGCGCAGCCGCATCCAAGCTGGCGTGCATCAGTTCTGCAGCGGCACCGAGCCCGTGGTGTTCCGGGTGCACATAGCACTTGCTGAGTTCCACCGATGGCAGGATTTCCAGCACTGAAACCACGTCCGGGTCTTCTGCCGGCCGGTTCACCAGCAGGCTGTAGCCGCGCAGGTCGCCGCCGGCATCGATCACCAGGATGGTGACGTCCGGGTCGGCGAGGTACGCCTGGAAGTGCCGTTCGCTGAGCGTGTTGGCAACGTGCGCCGCGATGTCCTGAGGCGACGATGACGGCGGGCACGCCAGCGGAAAGGTGACGGCCGCCAGCACAGCCAGCGCGCCGGCGTCGTCCGTTGTTGCCTTTCGGATGGAAGGTGTCATGCAGGGATTGTACGTGGCCTGCCTTCCGAGTTTCTGTCCAGGTATGCAGGGCTCGAAGCCGCCTGCATACCTGGACAGAAACTTTTCGGGTTACTGCTTGAAGGCGGCGTCGAAGGAGGTGTTCGACGGCGGGAAGTCGAACTTCTTGAGGGCGGCGAGGGCTTCGGGGGCGCCGTGGAGGCGGTCCATGCCGGCGTCCTCCCATTCCACCGAGATGGGTCCGTCGTAGCCGATGGCTGACAGGGCGCGGAAGGACGCTTCCCAGGGGACGTCGCCGCGGCCTGCGGAGACAAAGTCCCAGCCGCGGCGGGGGTCGCCCCAGGCGAGGTGGGAGCCCAGGACGGTGTTGCGGCCGGTTTGGCGGATCTTGGTGTCTTTGCAGTCCACGTGGTAGATCCGGTCTTTGAAGTCCCAGATGAAGGAGACGGGGTCGATGCCCTGCCACATCATGTGCGAGGGGTCCCAGTTCAGCCCGAACGCTTCGCGGTGGTTGATCGCCTCGAGGGTGCGGACGGTGGTCCAGTAGTCGTAGGCGATCTCGGAGGGGTGGACTTCGTGGGCGAAGCGGACGCCGTTTTCGTCGAAGACGTCCAGGATGGGGTTCCAGCGGTCGGCGAAGTCCTGGTAGCCGGCGTCGATGACTTTTTCGGGGACGGGCGGGAACATGGCGACATACTGCCAGATGGCCGAGCCGGTGAACCCGACCACGGTGTCCACGCCCAGTGCCTTGGCGAGCCGGGCGGTGTGTTTCATTTCCTCGGCGGCCCTTTGGCGGACGCCTTCGGGGTCGCCGTCGCCCCAGACCTTGGCGCCGACGATGGCTTCGTGGCGGAAGTCGATGGGGTCATCGCAGACGGCCTGGCCCTTGAGGTGGTTGGAGATGGCCCAGACCTTCAGGTTGTACTTCTCCAGCACGGCGAGCTTGGATTCGACGTAGCCGGGTTCGTCCCAGCGCCAGGCGTCCAGGTGGTCCCCGGAGACCGCGATTTCCAGGCCGTCGTAACCCCAGCCGGAGGCCAGGCGCGCGACTTCCTCGAAGGGGAGGTCGGCCCACTGGCCGGTGAACAGGGTATAGGGGCGGGGCATGTCAGGCTCCTTCGGTGGTGGTTGCGGCAGGCCGGGCGGCGGGAGTGAGCTGGATGGTCGAGCTCTTTGCAGCGGCCGACTCCTCGACGGCAGCAAGGATGCGCTGGACTTCCAGCCCGTCCTCGAATGACGGCGAAGGTTCAGTTCCGCCGTCGATGGCGAGCAGGAAGTCGCGGACTTCGTGGGTGAAGGTGTGCTCCCAGCCGATGATGTGGCCTTGCGGCCACCAGGCGTCCAGGTAGGGGTGCTCGGGTTCGCTCACCAGGATGCGGCGGAAGCCCTGCTCACGGGCAGGCGCAGTGGCGTCAAGGAACCGGAGTTCGTTAAGGTTCTCCAGGTCGAACATGACGGCACCCTTGTCGCCGTAGACCTCCAGCTGCAGGGAATTCTTCCGGCCGGTGGCCACCCGGGAGGCCTCCACTGAGGCGACCACCCCGGAGGCGAGGGTCAGCGTTGCCCAGGCGGCGTCGTCGACCGTTACGTCTTCAAGCCCCTGGGCGCCGGGCCGGCGGCGCACGAAGGTCTGCAGGCGTCCCGAAACCTCCGTGACCTGGTCATCGAGCAGGAAGAGGACCTGGTCGATGGCGTGGGAGGCGATGTCCCCCAGCGCACCGGAGCCTGCGGTGTCCTTCTTCAGCCGCCAGGTCATGGGCGCGGACTCATCGGCGAGCCAGTCCTGCAGGTAGGCCGCGCGGACCTGGCGGACGGTACCGAGCCTGCCTTCCGCGATCAGCTCCTTCGCAAGGGCCAGGGCGGGAACGCGGCGGTAATTGAACCCCACCATTGACTGCGCACCCTTGACCCTGGCTGCCTGGGCTGCGGCGGTGATGGCCTCAGCCTCGGCCAGGGTGTTGGCCAGCGGCTTTTCCAGCAGCACGTGCTTGCCGGCTTCGAGGGCTGCGATGGCAATCTCGGCGTGCATCCAGCCCGGGGCGCAGATGTCCACGATATGGATGTCGTCCCGGTCCAGCACCGAGCGCCAGTCGGTGGCCGTTTCGCTCCACCCGTACTTGGCGGCGGCTTCCGAGACTGCGGCGGCATCCCTGCCAACGAGGATTTTCTGTTCGAAGGCGGGGACGTCGAAGTAACTTGCCACGTTCCGCCACGCGTTCGAATGTGCCTTGCCCATGAAGGCGTAACCGATCATCGCTACGCCCAGCGGGCCCCTGTTGCTTGGTTCCTGCCTCATGCGGAAGCCGCAAGGGTCAGCGTTTCCGGGGCCCAGTCTTCGGGGAGCGCGGGCGACGCGGACGCCGAGCTGGCCACGTCCACGAACGTCCCGGATTCCATGGATTCGTTGATGGAGACCATGGCATCCAGCACGTGGTAGGCCAGTTCGCCTGTGGCCCGGTGCGGGACACCTGCGCGGATCGACCTCCCCATGTCCAGCACCCCCATGCCGCGGCCGTTCGCCGGGCCGGTGGCGGGGATGGTGGTCCAGTCCTCGTCGCCTGCGCGCCACAGCTTGATGTTGCCGTCGAAATAGTTGGGGTCCGGCAGTGAGATGGTGGCCTCGGTGCCGGTGATCTCCACGAAGCCCATCCGCACGCGCGGAGACTCGAACGAGAACACGCTGTGCGAGGAAGCGCCGCTTTCGAACTGTGCCATGGCGGACACGTGGGTGGGGACCTCCACGGTGAACTCTTCGCCGGCTTTGGGTCCCGAACCGATCACGCGGATTTCTTTGGCCTTGGACCCGACGGCGGCCACTTTGCGGATGGAGCCGAAGGCCTGGATCAGGGTGGTGAGGTAGTAGGGACCCATGTCGAACAGGGGGCCGGCGCCGTGCTGGAAAAGGAATGCCGGGTTTGGATGCCATGATTCCGGGCCCGGGGTCTGGAAGGTGGTCATCGCGGTAAGGGGGGTTCCGATATCGCCGCGCCCGATCAGTCGCAGTGCGGTCTGCAGGCCGGCACCGAGGAACGTGTCCGGAGCGCAGCCGAGGCGGATCCCTGCGGCGTCAGCGGTTTTGAGCAGGCCCACGCCGGATTCGCGGTCCAGCGAGAAGGGCTTCTCGGTCCAGACGTGCTTGCCCGCGTTTACGGCGGCCGTGGCAACTTCGACGTGGGCGGCCGGGATGGTCAGGTTGACGATGATTTCGACGTCCGGGTGGTTCAGCGCCTTTTCGACTCCGCCCCACTCGGGGATGCCGTATTCCTTGGCGCGGGCTTCCGCCGCTTCCTCGAACAGGTCCGCGATGACGTGCACCTTGAGGTCCGGGAAAACGGTGAGGTTGTCCAGGTACTGCTTGCTGATGTTCCCGGCGCCGATGACGGCAACGCCTACCGGACCGTGCCCGGTTGCGGCGTTCAGGGGCGATGCGGCGCTCATGCTTCTGCTCCTGCCGTGGCGGTGCCGGACTCCTGCAGGAACTTCAGGCTCTGGGCGATGCCGTCGAAGATGTCGCCGTCGTAGTCATCAAACTCCACCACTCCCGCTTCGAGCGACTTTGCTGCTGCGATGACGTCCAGGACCGCCACCTTGCCCTTGCCCGCCGGAAGCTGGGCCTTGGTGTCTGTGGTCAATGGCCCGTCTTTGATGTGGATGAACTTCACGCGGTTCCCGAGCTTGGTGAGGATGTCCACGGGGTCCTGGCCGCCGACGGCCACCCAGTAGGTGTCTACCTCCAGAACCAGTTCGGGGTCCAGCAGGTCTGCGAAGTACTCCAGGGCGGTCCGGCCCTCGATGATGGACTCAAGCTCCCACTGGTGGTTGTGGTAACCCACCCGAACGCCGTATTCTGCACCCTTTTTGGCTGCCTCGTTCAGCTGGGCGGCCGTCGCCTGGACGTCCTCGGCTGACTGCCAGCGGTCGGCGGGAATAAAAGGATCGATCACTGTGGTGATGCCTAGTTCCTTGGCTGCAGCGAAAATTTCGTCCTGGTCCTGGCTCAGCAGCGGTGCATGGCCGGAAGGCGCGGTGAGGCCATTCTCCTTCAGGGCCGCGCCGAGTTCCTTGGCGGTGGCGACGAAGTTGTAGGGCTCTACCTGGGCGAAGCCGATCTCCGCCACTTTTTTGATGGTGCCGTAAAGATCCTCCTGGATAGCGTTCCGCACGGTATAGAGCTGGAGGGAATAGGACATGGGGTCTCCTGAGTTTCGTACTCGGTTCCGGGCTGCGGGGAGTGGTCTTGGCCACAGCCCCTTGGTCTACTGCAAAGCTAGGGCTACTTTTGCTTTGCGTCAAGCAAAAGTTGACCGCGTGACATACAGAAGTAGCCGTGCTATCTATTTCCTATGACCAAGACAGCAGGCAGCACCGCGGCGTCTGAGCCTGCCACAGCCCAGGGTGGGGCAGGCGACCTGTTCCAGCTCCTCCGCGACGGTAAGGCGCGGACACGGGCCGAACTGGCGCTGACCACCGGTCTGGCGCGCTCCACCGTGGCAGCGCGCATTGACGCACTCATCGCATCAGGACTGGTGGGCCCTGCCGGTGAGGCGAACTCGAGCGGCGGAAGGCCGCCGTCGCGCTTTGCTTTTAACCCCGCGGTGCGCGTGGTGTTGGCGGTGGATGTAGGGGCCACCCACATGATCGTCGCCGTCACGGACCTCAACAGCAACGTCCTCGCCGAACAGCGCCTGGCACAGGATGTGGCGGACGGGCCCGAGGCCGTCCTGGCCCGTGCGGTCAAGGAGGGATTGTCGCTCCTGGCCGCGGCAGGGCGGGATGCGGCTGATCTGGCAGGTGTCGGAATCGGCTTGCCGGGGCCGGTGGAGCACTCCACGGGCCAGCCCGTCAAGCCGCCGATCATGCCGGGCTGGGACGGGTTCGACGTCGTCACCTACGTCCAGCGCTCCCTGCCGGTCCCGGTGCTGGTGGACAACGACGTGAACATCATGGCGTTGGGGGAGCGGACCGCGCACTGGCCCGGGGACGACAATTTCCTGTTCATCAAAGTAGCCACCGGAATCGGCTCCGGGATCATCAGCAGCGGGACCCTGCAGCGCGGTGCCAATGGTACCGCCGGCGACCTGGGCCACGTGCGGGTCCCTCGAGGCGACGACGTGCTCTGCCGCTGCGGCAACTACGGCTGCCTCGAGGCTTTAGCATCCGGTCCGGCGTTGGCCGCGGAGCTGAACCGGCAGGGCGTGCATGCCGCGAAGGGCAGTGACGTCCTGCGGCTTGTGGCCCAGGGAGACCTGCAGGCCATCCAGGTGCTGCGCCAGGCGGGCAGGGACGTGGGCGACGTCCTGGCCACCGTGGTCAATCTGCTCAATCCGTCTGTCGTGGTGATTGGCGGAAGCCTGGGCCAGGCTGGTGAACACCTGATGGCGGGCGTACGCGAGGTGGTTTACCGGCGCTCGCTGCCGCTGGCCACGGCCCACCTTCGGATCGCACTGTCCCTGGCCGGCGACCGGGCTGCCATCCTGGGAGCAAGCCAGATGGTAACGCAGCACGTGTTGGCCCCGGCAGCGATCGAGGCAACCCTTCAGGCAACCGGGTAGCCTGCTGCGTCCCTTTCGGCCGTACCGGAGGACAGGCTGAAATTCGGCTCAGGCGGAAATCACGCGCACGGGTGAGCCAGCGAGCCAGGCCTTCACGTCCTCCAGCGCCCCGCCGTAAAACTGCCGGTAGCTCTCCCGTGTGACGTAGCCCAGGTGCGGGGACAGCACCGTGTTGGGGGCACTGAGGAGCGGGTGGCCTGCGGGCAGGGGTTCGTGGTCGAAGACATCCAGCGCGGCGCCGGCGATCCAGCCTTCGGACAGGGCCCGCACCAGGGCGTCCTGGTCAACCAAAGGACCTCTTGCGGTGTTCACCAGGACGCCGTCGGGCCCCAGCAGCCGCAGCTCCGGTTCGCCCACTATGCCCTCGGAACGGGGAGACAGGCGCAGGTGGAGCGTGGCGACGTCGGAATTTCGAAACAGGTCGGCCTTGGACACTTTCCGCACCCCGGCCTCCGCTGCGTCCTCGTCTGCCAGGTTCTGGCTCCACGCAAGGACCTCCATGCCGAAAGCCTGGCCGTACGCGGCAATCCTGCGGCCTATCTTGCCCAGGCCCACCACGCCCAACGTCTTGCCCGCGAGTTCGAACCCCACCGTGCTCTGCCAGCCGCCGGAGCGGAGCGAAGCGTCCTCGGCGGGGATGTTGCGCGCGATGGCCAGGAGCAGTGCCCACGTCAGTTCCGGGGCGGCGGTGGGCGATCCGGGCGTACCGCACACCGTCATTCCAAGCTCAGCTGCCGCCTCCACGTCGATGGACGCGTTCGCCATGCCCGTGGTCACCAGGAGCTGGAGGGCGGGGAGCTTTTCAAGCACCTCCCGCGGGAAGGCCGTCCGCTCCCGCATTGCAATGATGATGGTGACACCTGCCAAGGCGGACACCAGCGCGTCCTGCGATGCAAACGGTTCCCGGTAGGAGGTGACCGCCACGCCGTCCGCCTCGAGGGAGGACCAATCCGCGAAGCCATGCGCCACGTCCTGGTAGTCGTCAAGGATGGCAAGCCGGTGCTGCATGGTGTGTCCTTCGTCCCGGAGTCTGCGGCTGTGATGTTCATCGTAAGGCAGGACCGGCACGCCGCCACGGGGAACTGCCGTGTTGGTGCCCGTGATAGCAATGGGGGTAATGAAACGTGATCACACCCCTAAGCCCTGCCGGTGAGGGCCCGCTTCCTCGCCAGGATTCCGAACACCTGGATCCTGCTGGCCTGCATCGGGCTGCTGGCGCTGAACCTTCGCGGCCCCTTTGTGGCCGTGGCCCCGGTAGTGGATGTTATGCAGGCGGACCTGGGTTTTTCCCCTGTGGTGCTGGGGCTGCTGACCAGCATCCCGGTGCTGTGCTTCGCGCTCGCAGCACCCCTGGCTTCGCTGGTGGCACGGGGGTATGGCGCCGAGTTCGCGGTGAGCCTCACCATCCTGGGCGTGCTGGCCGGGGTCATCGTCCGTTCGGCAGGTGGCCCGGCACTGGTGCTGGCGGGGACAGTGGTGATTGGCCTTGCCATCACCATCGGCAACATCGCCGCGCCCCTCATCATCCGCCGCGACTTCCCGCCCTTGCGGCAGGGAACGGCCATGGGCGTTTATACAGCCGCGCTGAACGTTGGCTCCTTCCTGACCTCGATGGTCACGGCGCCGCTGGCCGAACTGGCGGGGTGGCGGCTGGCGCTCGCGTCGGTGGGAGTCTTCGCTGTAGCGGCAATGGTGTGCTGGGCGCTCGCCGTCGGACTGCGCAATGCCTTCGTTCCTTCCCCCGCTGATGTCCCGGACGGCCCCAGGGACGGAGCTGGTGCCGGATCGGCATGGACCACGGCGGGGCTGACGGCTGCGTTTGCAGGACAGGCCTTCTCCTACTACGCCGTCACTGCGTGGCTGCCCAGCTACCTCAATGACGAACTCGGCATGTCCGCTGCTGCGGCCGGAGCGGGATCCTCGCTGTTCCAGGTGTTTGCCATTGTGGGCGGCCTCGGCGTGCCGTTCGCCGCCAAGTACTTCAGTACGACGACGGTGGCCGTCACCTTGGGCCTGTTGTGGACCACAGTGCCGGCCGGGCTCCTGCTGGCCCCCGAGCTTTGGTGGCTGTGGTCAGTCTTTGGCGGGGTTGCCCAGGGCGGCGGGATTACGCTGATCTTCATCGCCATCATCAAGCTGGCCCGCGACCAGGTTGCCGCCGGCCGGATGTCCGCCACCGTCCAGGGGCTGGGTTACTGCTTCGGTGCCGTCGCTCCACCACTGGTGGGATACGTGCACGACGTCTCAGGATCCTGGACACCGGCCCTGCTTCTTATTTTGGCGTCGGTGCTGACGTTCTTCCTTGCTGCCACCCTCTCCGTGCGGCGGGTGCCCAAGGGGCGGTAACTCGTAACAGCAGCCCGCCGCCGTCGTGCTTTCCCCCGGCGTTCATCGTGCTTTCCCCTGCCGTGCCCACCCGGCCCCCCGGGACGCTCTCTCACTTAGTGCAGCTTAACGGCCGACGCTCTCTCACTGTCTTCTGGAAAGTGAGAGAGGATCTTTGGATTTGTTGCGTTAGGTGAGAGAGCGTCTGGGTGTCGTGGGGTGGGGAGGCCCGGCACCGGACCTGCTCAGGGGGTGCTCCGTCGCCGGGCCGACCCTCCGGATTTCGGAGGTGCCTGTTGCGGAGGGCGTGCCGGCCCGGCGGACGGAAGTCTGGTTATGCTGCAGCGAGCTCCTCGACCGATGCGCGTTCACGCGCTTCGGTGAGGTAGCGGGCGTAGGCGGGGAGGGTGAGGAAGGACGGGAAGTCCTGGGCCAGGGTGACTTCTTCGAAGATGTCGCGGGCGTCTTCGAAGCGGTCGCCGTCGAAGCGTTCGAGCCTTGCGAATTCCTCGTCGAGGAGCTCTTCGACCAGTTCGTGGGTGATGATTTCGCCGTGGTCGGTGATGGCCCGGGCGTAGATCCACTGCCAAAGCTGGGAGCGGGAGATCTCGGCGGTGGCGGCGTCTTCCATGAGGTTGTGGATGGCCACCGCGCCGTTGCCGCGGAGCCAGGACTCGATGTAGCGGATCCCCACTTCGATGTTGTTCCGGATGCCCTGTTCGGTGATGGTGCCATGCAGTGAGGCAATGTCGATCAGCGCCCGGTCATCAGGGGTGACGTCTTCGCGGGTGCGCTCCAGCTGGTTGGGCTTCTCACCCAGGATGGAGTCGAACACTTCGCGGGCGATGGGCACCAGGTCGGGGTGGGCCACCCAGGAGCCGTCGAAGCCGCCCTCAGCTTCGCGGGTCTTGTCCGCGCGGACCTTTTCGAAGGCGTTGGCGTTCGCTTCGGGGTCTTTGCGGTTGGGAACAGCTGCTGCCATGCCGCCGATGGCCATGGCGCCGCGTTTGTGGCAGGCGCGGACGAGTTGTTCGTTGTAGGCGCGCATGAAGGGGGCGGTCATGGTTACCTGGCTGCGGTCCGGGAGGACGAAGCGGGGGCCGCGGGTGCGGAAGTTCTTGATGATGGAGAAGATGTAGTCCCAGCGGCCGGCGTTCAGCCCGGCGGCGTGGTCGCGCAGTTCGTAGAGGATTTCTTCCATTTCGAAGGCTGCGGTGATGGTTTCGATGAGTACGGTGGCGCGGATGGTGCCCTGCGGGATGCCGAGGAGGTCCTGGGCGAGGATGAAGATGTCGTTCCAGAGCCGGGCTTCGAGGTGGTTTTCGATCTTGGGCAGGTAGAAGTACGGGCCTTTGCCCTGGGCAAGGAGGCGGCGGGCGTTGTGGAAGAAGTACAGGCCGAAGTCCACGATCCCGCCGGCAATGGGCTGGCCGTCGATGAGCATGTGCTTTTCGGGCAGGTGCCAGCCGCGGGGGCGGACCACAATGGTGGGCAGTTCGCCGGCGGGGCGGAGCTTGTATTCCTTGCCCTCGGGGCTGGTGAAGTCGATCCGGCGTTCCAGTGCGTCGGTGAGGTTCAGTTGGCCCTTGATGACGTTGCGCCACGTGGGGGTTGAGGAGTCCTCCATGTCCGCGAGCCAGACCTTGGCGCCGGAGTTCAGGGCGTTGATGGTCATTTTCTTGTCCACCGGGCCGGTGATCTCCACTCGCCGGTCCTCCAGTCCGGGTGCCGGGGGAGCGACCCGCCAGGACGGGTCATTACGGACGTGCTCGGTCTCCCGCAGGAACCGGGGGTCCTGCCCGCCGGCAATCTCAGCCCGCCGGGTCCGCCGCGCCTGCAGAAGTTCCTGGCGCCGCGCCGCCGTCGCCCGATGCAGCTTCGCCACGAACTCCAGTGCGTCCGGAGTAAGGACCTCGTTCTGCCGGCAGATAGGCTGCGCGGTCAAAGTGATCCCGTTGATAGTGAAGTTGTCTGTAAAGCTGTTCATTTCTGTCTCCTTAAAGACGAAAGGGAAGTTCGACGGCGGTACTGCCCAGGTGGGCCTGGAAGGGAAATCCTCCGCGTGCTATTCCCCATCCCCGTCGTAAGACCTCGCAGAGCTCGGTCAACGACGGGGACAGGGCCCCTTTTACGCACGCTTCCGGATTCCCCTTCCTGGCCAGCGACGGTCACGCTTAGATGAGTGCCGCCGTCGTGCCTCTTTGGTGAGCCAAGCGAACTACTCACCTGTGGGGAATGTGGTTAGTGGAACTGGCCCTCTTCGGTCGATCCGACCAATGCGAGGGTGGATGCGTTCGGGTTGAGCGCGGTGGCGATGTCGTCGAAGTAGCCGGTGCCGACTTCGCGCTGGTGCTTGGTTGCGGTGTAGCCGCGGGATTCGGAGGCGAATTCCTTTTCCTGGAGCTCGACGTAGGCGCTCATGCCTTCACGGGCGTAGCCGTGGGCGAGGTCGAACATCGAGTAGTTCAGGGCGTGGAAGCCGGCCAGGGTGATGAACTGGAAGGTGAAGCCCATGGCGCCGAGTTCACGCTGGAACTTGGCGATGGTGGCGTCGTCCAGGTGCTTGCGCCAGTTGAACGACGGCGAGCAGTTGTAGGAGAGCATCTGGTCCGGGAACTCGGCCTTGACGGCTTCGGCGAACTTGCGGGCCAGTTCCAGGTCCGGGGTGCCGGTCTCCATCCAGATCAGGTCCGAGTAGGGGGCGTAGGCCTTGGCGCGGGCGATGCAGGGTTCGATGCCGTTGCGGACCTTGTAGAAGCCCTCGGCGGTGCGCTCCCCGGTGATGAATTCCTGGTCCCGCTCATCGACGTCGGAGGTGATCAGGGTGGCTGCCTCGGCGTCGGTGCGGGCGATAACCACGGTGGGGGTGCCGGCGACGTCAGCGGCCAGGCGGGCGGCGTTCAGGGTCCTCACGTGCTGCTGGGTTGGGATCAGGACCTTGCCGCCAAGGTGGCCGCACTTCTTTTCCGAGGCGAGCTGGTCTTCCCAGTGAACACCGGAGGCGCCGGCCTGGATCATGGATTTCATGAGCTCGTAGGCGTTCAGCGGACCACCGAAGCCGGCCTCGGCATCGGCGACGATCGGCACCAGCCAGTCCTCAACGGTCTGGACGCCCTCGGAGAATTCGATCTGGTCTGCCCGGAGCAGGGCGTTGTTGATGCGGCGAACCACAATGGGGACCGAGTTGGCAGGGTAAAGGGACTGATCCGGGTAGGTGTGGCCGGAGTTGTTGGCGTCAGCGGCCACCTGCCAACCGGAGAGGTAGATTGCACGCAGGCCTGCCTTGACCTGCTGGACTGCCTGGTTGCCGGTCAGGGCGCCCAGCGCGTTGGTGTATTTGCCTTCCTTGTGCTCCTCGGTCAACTGCTCCCACAGCTTCTCGGAGCCGCGGCGGGCCAGGGTGTGTTCTTCGGAGACGCGGCCGCGGAGCCGGACGACGTCGGAAGCTGAGTAGTCCCGGGTCACACCTTCCCAACGGGGGCTGGCGGCCCACTCGAGCTCCAGGGCGGCGGCCTGTGATTCTGTGTCCTGGCCGGACGGCTGCTGGGTGGGCTCAAATGCTGCAGTCATCGTTGATCTCCTTGATTGAGCTCCGGGATCGGTAGGCGGGAACCGCGCCTTTGCGCTTCCCGCCGGCTTCCCGGTGCGTTGTTTCTTTCCGTGATCACTACTTTTCAGCACTTCCAACAGGGTTGGTAGAGAAAAACTGTGGAAAGAAATGCACTTCTTCCCGTATTCTTCAGAAATGTCGCTTACAAGCTGGAACCGGGAAGTTTCCCAGCCGCCGCCAGGGGCGGCGGTTGACCTGGACGTCATTTCACTCGGCCGCCGAGTACGCCACCTCCGCAAACAGGCGGGGCTTACGCTCGAAGGCCTCAGCGCCGCCGTCGGGACAGCGCCCAGCCAGCTGAGCCTGATCGAAAACGGAAAGCGGGAACCAAAACTCGGGCTCCTCCAGCACCTGGCGTCCGCACTGAACGTCAGTATCGACCAGCTGCTGGGAGCCGAACCGCCCAGCCGCCGGGCGGCCCTGGAGATCGAGCTTGAGCGGTATCAGCGCGGGCCCCTCTACGAATCCCTGAATCTGCCGAAAATCCGCATCAGTTCGCGGCTTCCACTCGATGTGCTCGAGGCCCAGGTGGGGCTGCTGCAGGAGCTCGAACGAAAGATGAACGAGCAGGTAGCAACTCCGGAGGAAGCCCGCCGCGCCAACGGTGAACTCCGGGCCATGATGAGGGAGCGGGGGAACTATTTTCCGGAGTACGAAGCCGAAGCACAGAAGGTCCTCAAGGAGGTGGGCTACACCACCGGGCCGCTGAGCCAGCACGTGATCGCGGACATCGCCGAGCACCTCGGTTTCACCCTGCACCATGTGGGCGACCTGCCCCATTCAACCCGCTCCGTCACGGATCTGAAGAACCGCAGAATTTACCTGACCCAGAGCCAGCGGCAGGACCACGATCCGCGCTCGGTGTTGCTGCAGGCCCTGGGCCACTACGTGCTGGGGCACGAAACGCCCAGGAACTACGGTGATTTCCTCGCCCAACGGGTGGCCACCAACTATTTCGCCGCAGCCCTTCTCCTCCCTGAGCAGGCAACTGTGGAATTTTTGCAAAAGGCCAAGGCCGCGAAGGAAATCGCCGTAGAGGATATCCGGGACGCTTTTGCCGTTTCCTATGAGACAGCGGCCCACCGCTTCACGAACCTGGCCACCAAGCATCTGGGCATCACCACGCATTTCCAGAAGACGCACCAGAGCGGGATCATCTACAAGGCCTATGAGAACGACGGCGTGAACTTTCCTCAGGACCATACCGGCGCCATTGAAGGGCAGCCCTCGTGCAAGGCCTGGACGTCACGCGCTGTTTTCGACGTACCGGACAAGTTCAGCGCCTACAGCCAGTACACGGATACGCCGTCCGGTACGTACTGGTGCACGGCGCGCACGGAACGTTCCGCCAGTGGGGAGTTTTCGCTGAGCATCGGGGTGCCGTACCAGCACGTGAAGTGGTTCCGCGGGCGGGAGACGACGGCGCGGGCTGCTTCAAACTGCCCCGATCCCACCTGCTGCAAACGCCCGCCGGAATCGCTGACGTCGGAGTGGGCAGGGAACGCGTGGCCCTCCGCCCGCGCCCACTCCCATCTGCTCGCCGCCATGCCGCCGGGCGCGTTCCCCGGGGTGGACGAAACCGAGGTGTACAGCTTCCTGCAGGCCCACTCGGGAAGCTGAACGCTCCCTCACTTGATGTGGTGTTTTCCTGAACGCTCTCTCACTTGATGTGGTGTTTTCCCGAACGCTCTCTCAGTGCCTGCGGCAGGGTTTTGATCCAATCCGTGATCGGTGAGAGAGCGTTGCCCATTTCTATGCAGGACGTGATGGAGCGTTGACCTTCACCGGTGAAGCTTCCGGTATGCGGAAGCGCCCCGCCCCGCTGTGGGCGGGCAGCGATGGCGGCTGGGGGAACAGAGCGAACCAGGGCAGTACGACGGCGGCAGCCACCCGTCGTCGTACCTCGCCGCACCAGGACGCGCTCTCAGGTTCTGCAGGAAAAGCCCCTACGCTCTCTCACTTTCATCAAGAAGTGAGAGAGCGTAGGGGTTTTCCTGCGTTAAGTGAGAGAGCGTCGTGGTGAGGGGTCCGTGGAAGGTAACCCGGCCGGCACGGGCCGGAGAGACCCTAATGAGTGCAAAGCGTGACCGAATAGGCATCGCCTGATGCCGCCGTCGCTGTTTCACTGGGAGGAGGCGGATTCCCGCCATCGTCTGCCGGGGGAGGCAACAGAGGTGTTTCGTTTTCAGCGGATGATTGCATTGGGTGCCCTGATAGGACTGGCAGCGTGCGCAGCCCCGGCGCCGCCGGGGTTACTCACGGCCGACGGCGTCGAACGGCTGGCCGTGGACCGTGACGAATTCCGCGAGGAAGTGTCCGCCTATCGGGATTCCGCGTTCAGGCTGGGTAATGCTCTCCTGGCCGTAGGGGGAGAAGGCAACGTTGTTGCGTCACCAGGAAGCCTGCTGATTGCCCTGGCCATGTTGCGCGCCGGCGCCTCTGGGGAAGCCGCCGCAGAAATGGACGCGGTACTCGGACTTCCGGAAACGGCGCGGGATGAAGCCATGAACGCTTTGCTCGCCTCCTTGGAGGAGCACGACGGCGATCCGGGGTCCGTTGACGAGGAGAACCCGCCTGCCAAGCCGCTCCTGCACACCGCGAACGGCTTGTTTGTGGACAGGAACGTCTCCACCGGCGAGGACTATCTGGAGACTCTGGCGGAGCACTACGGCACGGGAGTTTATCCCGTGGACTTCCGTGACGAGTCACAAACCAAACCCGCGATGGATGCGTGGGTCAACAGGAACACTGGCGGCAGGATCGAGAAGGCGCCCGCCCGGTACGACACGAGGAACACCTTCAGCCTCCTGAACACCGTCTATTTTGCCGCCGCCTGGGATGTTCCGTTTAATGCCGAGGCCACGTCGGATGCACCGTTTGCCACGGGACAGGGCGGCCGCGTGAGCGTGCCGATGATGCACGGCCAGCAGGACATGGCATTCGCGGAGGGGCCCGGCTGGCAGGCGGTGGACTTGCCTTACGGAGAGGGGTTCGTGATGCGGCTGGTGCTTCCCGCTGAAGGTTCCGACGGCGGTGCCTCACTTGAAGCGGACCGGCTGGCCGAGGTGGCACGAGCGCTGGAAGGAGCCGAGCCCGAGATCGTCCAACTGGCGCTGCCCACCTGGGACCACAAGAGCAGTTTCGACGTGCGGGCCGTTCTAGAACAACTGGGGCTCGGCAAAACCTTGGAAACCACCCGCGACTTCGACGCGATCCAACCGGGCCTGATGGTCACCCAGGCCGCGCAGGACGCGAACATCACAGTCGCGGAAAAGGGGACGGTGGCCGCCGCGGTCACCCAGATCAACGGCATGGTCACCAGTGCCCCGCCCCAGCCCACGAGGTCCATCACCTTCAACCGGCCGTTCCACTACCAGATTGTGCATGTGGAGAGTGGCCTGCCGCTGTTCATGGGAAAGGTTGCGGACCCGCGCTGACTTGCCTTAGCGGCCGGACCTGCCACCGGGACGGCGGCGGCGGATGGCACCGTATGCGGCGAACAGGCGCGGCAGCACAACATACACCGCCGCCGGAACGACCACCAGGGTGAGCGCCAGCGCCCTGAGGACCGGGTGCCAGTTTTCCATCAGCGGTGCGCTTCCCATCATCCCTAGCGCCACCAGCGGAAAGATGGCCAGCCACGTAATGACAGCACGGACGTGGACCGAAGGGGCGGCAGGGGACACGGGGCTGGTCGCGGGCGCCGCGGGGGCGGTAGTGCTATTCACGGGAATCTCCAACTGTCTGGTTGCTTTTGCTGGGATTGACACTAGACCTGGACGAGCAAAACTGCAACCACCTAGTTGGAATTGGCGTAGGATGAGGTCATGGCCTGGGATACCGAACGCACCAAAGCGCTGCTGCTCGCGGCCGCCACGGAAGAATTCAGTGAGAAAGGCCTGGCAGGCGCCCGGGTGGACCGCATTGCGGCGGCGGCGGGCGTGAACAAGGAGCGCATCTACCAGTACTTCGGAAAGAAGGACGACCTTTTCGACGCCGTGCTGGCAGCAGAAATGACGAAGGTGATGACCGAGGTGCCTATCGAGGGGCATGGCGTCGCAGCCGTCGGGGAATACGCCGCCAGGCTCTTCGACCGTCATTCGAGGGACACCGCTCTGGCGCGACTCCTTTTTTGGGAGGGGCTGGAGCGCGGGAGCCAGACAGTGGACCGGGCCACGCGCGCGGACCACTGTGCCGTCAAGGTGGACCAAATGCTCGCAGTGCTGCCCGGGATCGACCGCACGGACGCTGCAGACCTCGTCATCACCATCGTGACGCTGTGCGATGGCTGGCAGGTGCTGCCCCAGATCGACGCACTATTGGCCGGATCGGCTCCTGACCGCATGGACCGCCGTCGGGCCTTTGTTTCGCGGACCGCACGGCTGATGGCTGAAAGCCTCCTTGAAGGAGTTCCGTCGCCTGTGGCTTAGCCCTGGGTAACCAGTAGCTAGCTGGCGCCGCCCTGCCAGAGGGCATCAAAGGGCGCGCCCGAAGCTACGCGGTTCCGGATCCCCGCAGTGACAAACGCTTTTGCTGTGCGGGCAGCCTGCAGCGGCACCGCGCCCTTGGCCAGCTCAGCCGTTACTGCAGCGGCGAGGGAGCACCCGGCGCCGGACACCGCGACGTCCCCGACCTTGGGCGCGCTCAGCACCTCGAGCGTTTCGCCGTCATAGAAAACGTCGACGGCGTCGGGGCCAGCCAGCCGCACGCCACCCTTGGCCAATACTGCTGCTCCGCTGATTTCGTGGATGCGCACAGCCGCGGCCTTCAAGGATTCGACGTCGGTGATCTCCATCCCAGACAGGGACTCGGCTTCAAAGTGGTTCGGCGTCACGAAGGTGGCCAGCGGGAGGATCTGTGCCTTCAGCGCCTGGTCCGTGTCCAATGCGTGCCCGGGCTCCTGGCCCTTGCAGATGAGAACGGGGTCCAGGACCACGTTGCGGAACTGACCCGCATCGAGGGCACCCGCCACGGTGCTGATGGTGGCCGGACTGCCCAGCATGCCGATCTTCACCGTCTCCAGGACTGACGGTGCGCCGGAGTCCCGCCCGTAGGCCGCCGTCGTCGCCTCCAGTTGGTCGGCGATCACCTGCTGGTCAACGGGCACAAAGCGGTGGTTCCAGCTGTCGTTCGGGTTGAAGGACACGATGCAGGTCAGGTTGGCGATGCCAAAGACGCCGAGCTCCTGGAAGGTCTTCAGGTCGGCTTGGGCGCCGGCGCCGCCGGTGGCCTCAGAACCTGCGATCGTCAGGACGACGGCGGGAGCAGCAGCGGGGGAGTGGACATCGGCGGAAACAGAAGTCATGGCACTATCCTGCCATTCGGCGTCGCCCGGCCGCTTTGTATGCCTGAACAGCAGGCGGCGCCGCCGGTGGTCAGGGCTCCAAAGGAAAGGGCCTCGGCCGGAACGGTTCTGCCTCTGTACCGAAGCGGCCGGGTCAGGATGTCCCTTTGGCGATCTGCAGGAGTGCTCTGCCCAGTTCAGGCTGGCTGTAGATGAAACCGGAGTTCAGGAGCTTCTGCGGCTGGACCCAGCGGCTTTTCAGGACCAGTTCGGTCTCCGTTCGGATCAGTATGGCGCCAAGCTTCAGCAGCCAGGCGGGAGTGGGGATGCCGAATCTGGCTCCATAAGCCCGGCGGACCATGCGCATAAGCTCGCGGTTGTCCACCACATCGGGCGACGCCACGTTCACGGGGCCGGCAATGTCCTTGCGGGCATACACAAAGAGCACCGATCGGTAGAGGTCCTCCACGTGGATCCAGCTGAATTTTTGTGTGCCCGGGCCCATCCGGCCTCCCAAACCCAGCCGGGCCAGGTTGGCGACAGGCCGCAGCGCTCCGCCGCCCGGGCCCAGGACGATGGCAATCCGCAGCGGGACCTTCCGTGTCCCGGGTGTCACCGCGGCTTCCAGCTCCGCTTCCCACGCGCGGGCCACATCCACCGAAAATCCCGTGCCCAGTTCGCCGTCCTGTTCGCTCTGGGGTCTATCCGTGGCATGACGGTAGATTGTTCCGGTGCTCGCGTTGAGCCAGGTCGACGGCGGCTGCCGGCAAAGTGCCAAGGCCCGGCCAAGAGCCGCCGTGGTGGAAACGCGGGACTGCAGTATGGCTGCCTTGTTCCGGGCGTTGTAGCGGCAGGAGACCGAGCGCCCGGCGAGGTTCACCAGGAGCTCTGTTCCTTCGAGCACCCTGGCGATAGCGCCGTCGTCGTCTTCCCACGTGGCCGACGGCGAACTCCTGGCGCCCTTGCGGCCAACGGTGCGCACGGTCCAACCGTCCTGCTCAAATCGAGCCCGGAAGTATCTGCCGATGAAGCCGGACGCTCCGGCCAGTACCACCGTTCTGGTGCTGCTCATCTTTCCCCCTGTGTTGTTTCGGTACTTAGCCGCGGATGCTGCGGCTCAAGCTGAGGACGTCGTCCAGGATCTTGCTAACCCCTGGAATCCGCGCCAGTGAGAGCCCCCTTGTGATCAGAGGAACGGCTCCGTCCACCAGCCGCCGTGTCCGCTGCTGCCCTTCCGAAGTGTCGTATACCCAGAAGAGGGTGACGCCCAGGTAGCAAAGCCACAGCAGTTCCGGAAGATCGGCCCTGAGCTTTTTCGGTGCCGGAGGCTTCGCATCCTCCACCGCCCTGCGGAAGATGTCCAAGGAAGCCTCGCGCGCAGCCGTCGAGCCGGCGGCGAAGGGATTTACCGGGGAGGTGGGACGGATGGCCGTCGCTACGAAGTCGGCGCCAAACCGGTGGTAGGGGGCCATGACGTCCAGGCCGGTGTGGAGGGTGGCCTTGAGCCGGCTCGTGAGGTCAGCAGCATCGTCAAGCGCTTCGGCAGCCTTGGCCGCATGCTCCGCCTGGACCTGGAGATACAGCTCATGGACCAGATCGTCCTTTGACGCGAAGTAGTAGTAGGCGTTGCCCACCGATACGCCGGCTTCCGCAGCGATGGCCCGCATGGTGGTCTTCGCGAAGCCGATCTCCCGGAACATCCTTAGGGCGACGTCCGCAACCAGCTGGCGGGTCTGCTCGCTCTTCGTCACCGTTGGGCTCCTGAGGGTTTTGAACGTGTTCAAGAAGTATCGCACGAATTGAACGTGTTCAGATCCAGTTCTCCTTGCGCTGGCGTTGGATGGGACAATTGGGCGGACAGTGCTAATACAGCCGGCGGCCTTCCCAACTTCGGACGCCGAGCGAACCACTTTGAACGGACTCGCCATGCCCTCAGCCTCAGGCCACAACGCCCTGCCCGAAACAACCCCGCCAGGCAGCGCGGCCAGGTTCGCCTCGATCGGTTCCCCCTACTTCGGGATCATGCTGGCGTCCATGGCGGTGGTACTCATCCTGTCCAACATCGGTGCGTCCAAGGGGGTAGCCATCGGGCCGATCATTACGGACGGCGGCTTCTTCCTCTTCCCGCTGGCTTACATTTTGGGCGACGTCATCAGCGAGGTCTACGGCTTTAAAGTGGCCCGCAAGGCCATCTTCACCACCTTTGCGCTGTCCGTCTTCGCGTCCCTCTGCTACTGGGTGATCATTGCCCTGCCCGGCTTCGACGATGAGTTCGGATCGTCCAAGCAGGCCGCCCTGGAAGGCGCCTTGGGCCCGGTGCCGCAGATTGTGCTGGCTTCGCTGCTCGCGTTCCTCGCAGGGCAGACCATCAACTCGTGGATCCTGGTCAAAATGAAGGCCCGCTCCGGCGAGAAGTCCCTGTGGACGCGCCTTATGGGTTCGTCAGGCGCCGGCGAGTTCGTGGACACCCTCATCTTCTGCAGCATTGCAGCGTCAGTTATTGGCATCACCGACTTCGGAACCTTCGTGAACTACGTGGTGGTGGGCTTCGTTTACAAGACCCTGGTGGAGTTCATCTTCGTGCCTGTGACGTTGCTGGTGATTGGTTGGGTCAAGAAGCGCGAGCCGAGCTACGGCGTTCCGGTCGCTGCGGTCAACGGCAGGGCGTAGCGGCCACCGGCCGTCGACTGACCACCAAGGGTTGCGCTCGCCGTCTATTCGGCCGGTTCGACGGTTCCCGGCCGGTTCGATGTCCGCAGCCGTCGAGTGTGCAGGGAACCGTCGAACCGGGGGCGTCATTCGTCCTGCGAACCCTGGGCCAGCGCCCGCAGTACCCGGTACTTGAACTCCGCCTCGTTGAAGAGGTGTTTCCATTCAACCCGGAGGAAGGTCCAGCCTTCTTCCAGGAGGGCCTTTTCCCTTCGTCTCTCCTCATAGAGGACCTCTTGAGTTGGCCGGTATTCGAAGTACTTGGACTTGCCGTCAAACTCAAGAGCCACCTTCCGGGCAGGCCAGGCGAAGTCCAGGCGGTGATGGCCCAAGGTTGTATGCACCACGTACTGCAGCTCCGGCGCCGGGATCTTCAGCCTGTGGATGAGCTCCCGGGTGAGGCTTTCTCCAGCCGACTTTGAACGTGGGTCAGCCAGTTCCAGGGCCTGCCGCAGGGTAACGACTCCGTTGCGGCCTGCCAACTCGGCGTATAGCTGTCGTAGGAGTGGAAGGTCAGCACCCAGCCTGGCAGCGTGGTCTATCAGGATTATTGACTGGCGAAGATTGAACATCAGACAGCAGTCCACCACTGTGCGCTCCAACGTCGTGCAGGGCAAGCCTTCCACAAACGATACGTCCCGGCTGTTGAGCTTCCTCGTATGGGCAATTACATCCCGCCCGTGTGAAATTCCGGACGGGCGGCCCGACTGCGTCAAGTGCACCACCTCGTCGACGTTCCACAAGTGAAGCCGCCGCAAGCTGGCACTCGAGGTGTGGCTGTAAACAAAGCCGCCTGCCGACGTCGTAAGTGTTCCGTGTGCGTGCGCATGCACGAGCTGTCGACGGCGTCCCGACGTTTTCAACCCAGTCCACCAGCTGCCACGCGCGTAACAACCGCGCCGTATACGGACCAGGACTCCTTTGCGGACCAGTGCAGCGATGGCCCGGGAGTTCAGCCCTTGCTCCAGGAGTTCACTGGTCCGCCAGAGATTCGCCGTGGAAGAAAGTGCAGCACGTCCGTTCATGGCTCCAGCATTGCCGCGCCCCACCTCGGACGCCCAGCGCCGGGCAACGCCATGTGGACAAGCCCGGTTCGACGGTTCCCTGCGGACACGGTCACTCGGGACGTCGAGTGCGCAGGGAACCGTCGAACCGGCGGGAGGCAGCCCCCGCTCAGGAGTAGTACTGCCCCAGTGTCTCGGCCTTGAAGTCGAAGAAGGTGCCGGATTCGATGGCCAGCCGGGCGTCGTCCACCATCTTCACCACGAACCGCTCGTTGTGGATGGAGATCAGCGTGGCGGACAGCATTTCCTTAGCCTTGAACAGGTGGTGGATGTATGCCCGCGAATAGTGGGTGCACGTGTAGCAGTCGCAGCCGTCCTGGAGCGGGCCGAAGTCGCGCTTGTACTTGGCGCCGGACAGATTGAAACGCCCGAAAGGTGTGTAGAACGCCGAGTTTCGCGCCACCCGGGTGGGGGAGACGCAGTCGAAGGTATCGGCCCCGTTCTCGATGGCGGTGAAGATGTCATCCGGCTCCGAAATGCCCAGCAGGTGGCGGGGCTTGTCCTCCGGAAGCTCCTCGTTGCACCACCGCACGATGGTTCCCAGGTTCTCCTTCTCCAGCGCCCCGCCAATGCCGAACCCGTCGAACGGCATGGCGCCCAGGTCCCGGCACGCCTTCCGCCGCAGGTCCTCGTACTGCGCGCCCTGGATCACGCCGAACAGCGCCTGGTACGGCTTGCCCACCCGGGACGAGGTCAGGCGGAAGTGCTCCTCGATGCAGCGCAACGCCCACAGCCGGGTGCGCTCCAGCGATTCCTCCTGGTAGCCGCGCGAGTTCTGCAACGTGGTCAGCTCGTCAAAGGCGAACATGATGTCCGCGCCGATCTGGTGCTGGACCTGCATTGAAATTTCGGGGGAGAAGCGGTGCTTGTCGCCGTTCAGGTGCGATTTGAACCAGACGCCGTCGTCGTCGATGTGCGCCAGGCGCTCCTTGCCTGGGGCGACGGCGTCGTCCGGCCCGGAGGCGTCAACGGACTTCATGTCGATGACTTTTTTGAAGCCCGAGCCCAGGCTCATCACCTGGAATCCGCCGGAGTCGGTAAAGGTGGGCCCCGACCAGTTCATGAAGGTGCCAAGGCCGCCTGCTTCGTCGAGGATGTCGGCGCCCGGCTGCAGGTACAGGTGGTAGGCGTTGGCCAGCAAAGCCTGTGCGCCAAGGCTTGACATCGATTCCGGCAGCACGGCCTTCACAGTGGCTTTGGTTCCGACGGCGATAAAAGCCGGAGTCTGGATCTCACCGTGGGGCGTGGTGATGGTCCCGGTGCGTCCCAGGAATTGGCCGCCATTGGAGGCAACTTGGGCGGCCGACGGCGGGCACGTTTCGGCAAGGCGGGTGCCCACCCGGAAGCCGAACTCAGACTGCCGCGCCACGCCAGGGGACGCAGGCCCGGGGCCGGGGTCAGTCGCAGCGGCAGAAGCGGAAGGAGCAGAAGCAGGGTTGGCTGGCACCGTACCAGTGTGCCAGCAATCGCGCGGCTCCCTCAGCTCACCGTTTCGGATGTGGGGTAGTTCTCAGCCCGCCACGAGTCCCAGGAGGTGCGGATCGATTCGAGCCTGGCGGCACCCAGGCCATACGTTGAGGCGATCACCATGGACCCGCCGTCGGGCCGGACGTCCTCAATGGCGAGCTGATCGGCGACCACCAGGAGGCCGTCACCATGGTCCGCGTAGCTGTGGACCGTCAATCCTACCTGATGGTTGGTCCGGTACCAGACCTTTCCGGAGATCTCCTCACCGGTGGCCAGGGTCACCTGGTAGCTGTCGCCACGTGCGGGGAGCTCGGCCAAGCCTAGTTTTTCAATGGCGGAACCCGGTCCGCCCGGTACTTGCAGGAACAGGGTATGGCGCTTGCCGTGCGGGTGGCGTTCCAGGGCGAAGCGGAGCTGCTGCAGGAACATGAGCCAGCCCTGGGTGATGTCCTCGTCCCAGGCCGCCCACTCCGAGTTGTGGTCCACGGCAGCCCGTGTCACGCTCACCAGGGTCCCCTGCGGAACTGGCCTCAGCTCGAAGATATCCCCGCCGTGGACTGTCAGGCTGGTGTGGTCCGGCGATTCCTCCACGTCCGCGGAGAAGTAGATTTCCTTGATCTCGTCATCCAGGTCCTCGGCTTGCCAGCCATGCCATTGGGCGACTTTGGACGGTTCGCGCAGCATTGTCCAAACCTGCGGCGCGTCAGCATTGATCACCACGCTCAGATTGTTAGTCATAGCCCCGAATGTACAACTCCGGCCGGGCGCCGGGTAGGGGCAATTACTTCAGCCAGCCCGCGGCAGTGCCGGGGACGCCCAAGAGGCAGAAGTCAGGAGCGGACAGCCTCGAGTTCGTTGCTGATCCGGCGTTCCAGTTCGCCCAGCCCGATGGTTTCCGAACCCCCGTGGGCCCGGAGGAACAGCAGGGATTCGAGCCGCAGCAGCCGCCATTCCCGCTCTGCATCGTGGTTGGAGTTGTCGATGGACCTGAAGATTTCCTTGTCATACAGGTTGGGCTCGTTGAGCGAGCGCTGCCGGACCTTTGCCGCCATCCTAGCCTTGAACTGGTCGGTCTCCTGGTTTTCCGGGGTACGGATCAGCCGTTCGTAAACCTCCGCCCGCTCCTTTTGGCCGTCCTGCCGGCAGATGTAGCTGGACAAGGCCAGGGACGCTTCCACCGAGGCCCAGCGGCCGGGATTCCCGTCATAGGGCAGGACGTTAAGCAGGTCCGCGACGGCCAGGGAGCCGTCGGCGTCCTTGAGGGTGATAAAGAGTTCGTGGGCGAGGTCGCTGAGGTCCTTGAGGCAGCTGCCGGACTTGAAGTTGACGCCCTTGGCCAGCCGGTCAGCGAGGAGCAGCACCCCCATCGCGTCCGGGTGGGCTTCCGCCGCGGCTTCCACCACCGATTCAGGCGTACCATTCGCAGCGGGGATCAGGGCGAGTTCCTCCTCGCTGGGGCCGCTGGCCGCCGGCGGAACCGGGGGAAGGGGAGGTACGACGACGGCGGGAGCCGCTGGTGCCGCGGCGGGAGTTTCGCCGGGCTGCTCCTGCCCGGCCTCCTCCAAGGGCTTCCCGGCCAGCGGAAGCTGCGTCACGGCGTCGGCCTCTTCGTCGGTTACCGTCACGGTGGTGCCAACGGCGATGCGCAATGTCCCACCGCCGGCCAGGCTGGCACGTACCACGGCGGGGGCGCCGAAATCGTCCGATTCCAGCTCCACCTGATGGATCTCCGCCGTCCGTTCACCGCCGGGCAGGAGGATGTGGTCGCCGGCGGTCAGGAATCCAGCCTGCTGTTCACGATGGTGCCGGGCGGCTGGTGTTTCGGTCATGGGAGTCCTTAAGTTCTCTTGCGGTCCGCCCTACAGTCTACAAAGGAGGGTGCCGAAAGTCGGGGACGCCGGGTGCGGCCGAGGGTGTCAGAACCCCACGCCCGCGAAAGCCAGCGCCTGGCGGATCAGGCCGCCGCGCCCGCCGGTGAACTCCACCTGGACACCGGGACTGAGGACTTCCTCCGGGGTCATCCAGGTGAGTTCAAGGGCGTCCTGGCGGGGCTCGCATTCGCCGGTCACAGGGATCACGTAGGCCAGGGAAACGGCGTGTTGGCGCTCATCGGTGAAGCCGGTCTGGGACGGGGCGGGGAAGTACTCCGCCACCGTGAAGGGGACCGGGCTGATGGGCAGTTGCGGGAACGCCAGCGGGCCGAGGTCCTTCTCCATGTGCCGGAGAAGGGCTGCGCGGATGGTCTCCCGGTAGATGACGCGGCCGGAAACGAGCGACCGGACCATGGTGCCGTCCTCGTCAGCCTGGAGAAGGGTTCCAACCTCATTGACGAAGCCCAGCGGATCCAGCCGGACTGGCACAGCCTCGACGTAAACCATGGGCAGCCGCCCGCGCGCCTCAAAGAGGTCTTCTTCGGAAAGCCAGCCGGGATTCGGGTCAGGTGTGCGCACGTTCATGGTTAAGTTCTACCCCATGGGACGCCGCTCGGAGATCCACACCGTCGCCGGCACATGGGGCGCGGCGGGCCCCGCATCCGGATTGGCCACGTGGAGCGTCCTGCCAAAGGCCTCTTCGGTAATGCCGGGGTGGAAGCCGGCGGCGGCAAGCCGTTCCCGCAACGGTTCCAGGCCGCCGCCGTACTCGAAGCCGAGCCCCGAGCGTGGATTGCCCGACGCCGGGCGCACCAGTAGTACGCCGCCGTTCTTGGCGGTGAAGTCTGCGGTCTCGTCGGCGTCCGGCACCGGGCGGGGGCGGGCGCCGATGTGCCGCAGGGTCTGCGCAGCGGCGGCGGCGTCCTCCGTCAACCAGACGCCGACGACGGCGAGGGCCGGGTCCGCGCCGCCTGCCTGGGCGGTGCCGGGGGCAGCTTTGTCGGCCAGGAAACTGAAACCGTCCGGCCCGGTGATCCTGCAGGCTTCACCATGGTCTGCGGTGATGATTTCCGCGGGGGTGGTTCCTTCATCCTGTGCGGAGAGGTTGGTGCGGCGCGCGAACTCAGCCACATCGCCCACCTCCACTGCAAGCGCTGTGCTTCCGTCCTCTGCTGCTCCTTCCGGTACGCCATGGAGGGCAAGGCGGCCCGAGCCGGCGTCGAAGACCTGCCATCCGGGCGAATTTTCGGTGCAGGCCAGGCCCAGGGCGGTGAGCAACTCCGCCCAAGCGTCGATCCTTGCGGTGAAATGAAGCGGGCGGACGCGGAGCATGGCTTCCCCTTCGCATAGTCAACGGGACTTTGGTGCCATCCTGCCACGTGGTCCGCCCGGTGTCGCCGCACTTGTGCTGGTAGACGGCAGGAGCAGAATAGGGCGATGGCTGTTGAACTTGAGGAACTGCTGGTGCCCGACGCCTCCGCCTGGCGCAGCTGGCTGGAGGAACACCACAGGACCAGCCCGGGCGTCTGGCTGGTCCTGCATAAGAAGGGCGGAAAGGTCACCGAGCTGGACTATGCGGCTGCCCTGGACGAGGCACTCTGCTTCGGCTGGATCGACGGCCAGGCCCGGCGCCGGGACGCGGAAAGTTCCTTCCAGCGCATGACGCCCCGCGGACCCAGAAGCCCGTGGTCGGCAAGGAACGTCACGTATGTGGCCCGCCTGGAGGCCGACGGCCGGATGACTGACGCCGGGTGGGCGGCCGTGAACGCGGCAAAGGAAGATGGCCGGTGGGATAAAGCCTACGAGGGACAGGCAAACGCCGAAGTTCCGGGGGACCTGGCAGCGGCAATAGCCGCGGTTCCCGCCGCCCAAGCCATGTTCGACGTCCTCACCAGGACCAACCGCTTCGCCCTGATCTACCGGACCAACGCGGTCAAGCAGGCAGCCACCCGGGAACGGAAGATCGCCGGGTTCGTGGAGATGCTGGCCCTCGGGGAGGCGCCGTACCCCCAGAAAAAGCGCCCGCCGGGAGTGTCACAGTAATCAGTCGGCGATGGTGATCGAAGCGGCGGCCTCGAACGCCATCCAGGCCTGCAGCTGCGTGGAGAGTTCGACGACGGCGCCGGGCGGGTGGGTGGCGTCCGCGGGGGCGGCGGCGTGCCCCGAAAAGATGTACCGTCCGGGCCGCCCCGTGCTGAGGGCTCCTTCGCTTGGGGCAGCAAGCCGCTTCCCCTCCCACAACGCCCCGGCAGTGTCGAATACCAGCCGGGCTGCTGTAGCCCTGGTCCGCTCGGGAAGCCGGGCATCGACGGCGGCGAGGGCAAGATAACGGCACAGGATCCCGGTGAAAAGACCGCCGTCGCCCGTTCCCTCGCAGCGGAGCGCTGTCCGGCGGGCAGGCGCGGAGACTGTGGCTGCCGGGTCAAGCTGCACCGGAACCGTCAGCAGCCGTGCAACCCCCTCCACCACGTCAGCCGCCCGGGCGAGATTCGCGTCCCCGCCCAGCTCAAGCTGCGCGCCCAGGACCGGGCCCTGGTTGTAGGTGTAGACCGCCCTGTCGATCACCACGTTCCCTTCCGGGTCCATCCGGGCACCGTCCAGGTAAAGGCCCTGGTTCGGGTCAAAGAGGGTGGCGTCCAGCCAGTCCAGCAGCGACTGCGCCTTTGCGCGGTGGCCGGTGCGGGCGTAGTAGAGCGCAATGGGCGCTGTGGCGGGGGTGTTCTTGAAGTCCCGTTTTTTGCTCCAGAAGGCACCCCCGCCCATGTCTTTGGTGCAGGCGGCGTCGAACTGCAGGGTGAGGGATCTGCGGACGCCGGCGTTGCGGCGGCGGCCCGGCTTGCAGGTCTCCTCTGCCAGCTGGTCGAGTCGGAGGACGGCGAGGGCGAGCCAGGCCATGTCGTCGTAGTAGTTGTTCACGAACGTGAAGGCGTTGCGCAACCACATTCCGGTCACCAGCCGGGAAGCGAGGCTGCCGGCACTGGGCTTGCCGGCACCATCGAATCTGGCTGCGGGCGTGGCGCCGGTGCGCAGTTCCCGCCGGCCCGCATCCACCAGGCAGTCGGCATAGTGGGCCTGCCACCAGTAATGCCAGGGATGGAGCAGTGAGCCTTTCAGGCCGTCCCGCCAGGCAGGGGCGGGCCACTTCACCGCGCCGAGGTGCGTGCCGGGCAGGAAGAACAGCTTCCTGCCGAAGAGCGCCGTTACCGACCGTGCGGCCTCGTTGGCCCTGTCCGCCCAGTCAACGGGAAGGGAAGCATCCGCGGAAGTCATGGCTTCAACCCTAGCCGGGCACAGCGGGGTGCCCGCGGAGGGCCGATAGTGCGGACCCGCTGTAATTTCAGTTAACATGCACTAACTAATGCTTCGCGATTTCCTGCCGAAGCAGTCACGCATCAAGGAGGATGTATGGACGCCACAGGCAGCGTTGCGTTGGTAACCGGAGGCGCCTCGGGCTTGGGGGCCGCCACTGCCCGCAGGCTGTTCGACAACGGGGCAACAGTGGTGTTGGTTGACCTTCCGTCCTCGGCGGGCGCAGCCCTCGCGGAGGAACTGAACGCGCTGAACAGCGGGCGAGTCAACGGCCAAGCCGGAAGTCCGGCGGGGAGCCAGCGAAAGTCCGCCGTCTTTGTGCCCGCGGACGTGACGAGCGAAACAGACGTGCAGGCCGCCGTCGATACCGCCAACGCCCTCGGACCGTTGCGGATTGTGGTGAACTGCGCAGGCATCGCCACCCCGGGGAAGGTGCTGGGCCGGGAGGGCGTGCTTCCGCTGGAGGCGTTCAACCGGGTCATCCAGGTCAACCTGGTGGGGACCTTCAACGTGCTGCGCCTGGCGGCAGCGGCAATGGTGGCCACCGAGCCGGCCACCACAAGCCTGGGTGGTCCCGAACGCGGTGTCATCATCAACACCGCGTCGGTGGCTGCTTTTGAGGGACAGATCGGCCAGCCGGCCTACGCTGCTTCCAAGGGCGCGGTGGCGGCCATGACCCTGCCCCTCGCCCGGGAGTTCGCGCGCTCGCTGGTAAGGGTGGTGGCCATCGCTCCGGGAATTTTCGAAACGCCCATGATGGCGGGTTTGCCGCAGGAAGCACAGGATTCCCTGGGCGCCCAGGTGCCGCACCCCTCACGGCTTGGCAAGCCCGAAGAATACGCCAACCTGGTTGCGCACATCGTGGACAATGCCATGCTCAACGGTGAAACCATCCGTCTTGACGGCGCCATCCGGATGGGGCCGAAATGACAAACGCCGCCCGTGAAACCGCTCCAACCATGTCCGGCTTGCCTTCGGCGGACTTCTTCGGCGTCGAATCGCTGCTGAACCAGGCAGAACGGGAGAAGCTGGCCGAACTGCGGGAGTTCCTGGCAACGGAGATCGCCCCCTACGCGGGGGAGTGGTGGAACAAGGCTGAGTTTCCGGCGCACATCCTGCCCAAACTGGCCGCCCTGCAGCTCAGTACCCCGGCGCAGCGCGGTTACAGTCATCTGTTCGCCGGACTGGTGATCGCCGAGATGACGCGCGTGGACACCTCGATCGCCACGTTCTTCCTGGTCCACCACGATCTTTTTGTTGAGTCGCTGTATGCCTTCGGCACCGCGGACCAGAGGCAGCGGCTGCTGGACGACGCCGCCAACCTGCGCATCACCGGGGCTTTCGCCCTCACTGAACCGGACCACGGCTCCGACGTCGCCGGAGGCATGGAGACCCGCGCCCGGAGGATCTCATCCACCACGGGAAAGCCCGACGCCGGCGGGGACACCTGGGTGCTGAACGGCGCCAAGCGGTGGATCGGCAACGGAACGTTCTGCGACTACATGTTGGTCTGGGCCCGGGACGAGGCCGACAGGTCCGTACGGGGCTTCATTGTGGACGCCACCCTGCCAGGGGTCAGCCGGTCCCGGATCGAAAACAAGATAGCCCTGCGGACAGTCCAGAACGCCGACATCGTTTTCGACAACGTCCAGGTGGCGGAGGCGGACCGCTTCGCTGCCATTAACAGCTTCGATGACACCAACGAGCTGCTGCGGGGCTCGCGCATCATGGTCGCCTGGCAGGCCGTGGGCCAGCAGCTGGCAGCGTTCGACGTCGCCCGGCAGTACGCCGTCGAACGCCACCAGTTCGGACGCCCGCTGGCACAGTTCCAGCTGGTCCAGCAGCAGCTGGTGACCATGCTGGGCAACGCGGTGGCGAGCATGGCCATGATGGCGGGACTTGCCCGGCTGCAGGACGAGGGCGCCGCCGACATGCCGCACGTGGCCCTGGCCAAGTCCTACCTCAGTGCCCGGATGCGGGAGACCGTGGCGCTGGGCCGTTCGATCCTGGGTGGGAACGGCATCGTGACCGACTATCGGATGGCGAAGGTTTTCTCGGACGCGGAAGCCATCTACACCTATGAGGGGTCGTTTGAAATCAACACCCTGATCGTGGGCCGTGCCGTCACAGGAGTCTCGGCCATCGTTTAGTCCTGGGTGGGTGAGCTGCCAAAATCACCTGGCGGGTAGGGCTGCATCTCGCCCGCCTCGACACGTATGTCCAGCGAGTTGTTCTTCACGGGCATGGGGCAGGTGCCGTAGGGGGTGAAGGCGCTGGGATAGTTGATGGCGCGGTTGAAATCCAGGACCACGGACCCATCCGGGCGGGGCCGGGACAGGGCGAGCTTCCGCCAGTCATCGGTGGTGTCGCCGTTTGTTTCATCGTGGAAGGTCACGGTCAGGGCGCCGAGCTTTTCCTCCTCCGCCTGCAGCCGGAACTCGTGCCCGCTGCCGGGAAGGCGGAACGCGACGTCGCCCACCGTGCGGTGAATGCCGTCCACCAGAGGGTTGGCCGTGGCGATGGGCACGTCCACGGGCTCGGCGTAGGGCTCGAACGTCCCGGTCACCTCCCAGCGGGGGTCGTACGGGTAAGTGGGAACGCCCTCGAATTCGGTAAAAACGGGCGACCCTGCGTCCCGGGTGCGGATGGCGTACCTGCCTCCGCGCACGGCCAGCTCGACTACAACCTGCGCCCCATCCACGCCGCCGAATTGGACCCACATCAGCGACTCCTCGTCGGCGAGGGCAGCGGAAACGGTGCCATTGACGGGTTTGCCCGACTCCACCAGTGACAGCCCGTCAGCCGGCACTGCGGTGACTGTCGCCGTCGTACCGTCCGTTGACCACAGCCCAGGCGCCAGTTCGACGGCGGCGGGGGAGTCCTCCAGCCACTGGAAGGAGGTGAGGGTCAACCAGCCGTGGCGGGTGGCAAGGGCCTTGTTCCGGTTGTTGCGGAAGCGCTGCCAGCGCTCCACCTTGGCGGCGGGATCGGTGCTCATGGTTCCTTTCGGAGGTCTGCCTGCCCCGGCTACAACCGCGCATGGCAGGCGTTCATTCCGCGGCAGGCCTGTCCGCACTGTTGAATAGGTGGCGTGGATATTTTGGCGGGCGTAAGTAGTGAGTGGCTTAAGTGGTTGACGTGGATTGCTGCACTGGCTTCCGCGGCGGTGGTGCTGCTGTTGCGGCGGCCCCGGCGTCCGGATTTGGCCCTGTTCACCGGCGTCCAGGTATTCATTGCCGCAGGCCTCGCAGCCGGCATCTACGTCCTGAACCATTTGGGCGAAGGCCGCTGGGGCGGTGATGAGGAAGCCAAAATCGATCCGCCGTCGCTCTCGGAAACTCCCATGGTGGGGCAGTTCCTGGAACCGCTGGACGGGACGCTCAGCGGTGTGGCCGACGTGGTCAACGAGTTCGTGGACTTCCGTGCAGCCTTTCCGGTGGCGCTGGACTTTTTTGTTGCGGCCGGCTGGGCCCTTGCTGCCGCCGTTCCGGTGGGGCTGTGCGTCCTGATCGGCAACGCTTTGGAAACCAAACGCCGGAAGGCTGAATTTGCTTCCTCCCAGAAGGAGCTGGCACAGCTGCGGGCGGAGCTTGAGCGCGTGAAACATCATGTCGGTTACCCGGCGGACGACATTATCTGAGACGGGATTGCCCCGAGGCGCCGGACTGCGGGTAGCATCTTTAGCTAGTTACGTGGCTCACAGTATCCAGCGCAGTGTACGAGCCAAGTCCGAACCCTCGAAAGATAGTTTCCATGGCTCACACTGCAGCAAATCCCGAAACCGACCTTGCCTCTGAACTGAGGGCAGACGTCCGGCGCGTCTCCACTCTGCTCGGCGAATCGCTGGTCCGCCAGCACGGACCCGAGCTCCTGGACCTCGTGGAGCAGGTGCGCCTCCTCACGAAGGAATCCAAGGAAGCTGCCCGCGGCGGTGCGGACGCCACCGGGCCCTGGAGCGCGCACGACGTCGTTGCCCAGGTCCGCGAGCTCCTCGGCTCCCTGCCCATCGAGCAGGCCACCGACCTGGTGCGGGCGTTCGCCTTCTACTTCCACCTCGCCAACGCCGCTGAACAGGTCCACCGCGTTAGGGGCCTGCGGACCCGGGAGGAAAAGGACGGCTGGCTCGCTAAGACCGTCAACGAAATCGCCGAACAGGCCGGTTCCGGTGTGCTGCAGGAAGTAGTCAACGGGCTCGATGTCCGCCCCATTTTCACCGCGCACCCCACCGAGGCCTCGCGCCGTTCGGTGCTGGACAAGATCCGCAAGCTCTCCGACGTGTTGGCCCAGCCCACTGCCGAGGGCACTACGGCGCGCCGCCGCCAAGACCGCCAGCTCGCCGAGATTATCGACCAGATGTGGCAGACCGACGAACTTCGCCAGGTCCGGCCCACCCCGGTGGATGAAGCCCGCAACGCCATCTACTATCTGGGCGGCATCCTCACCGATGCCATGCCCGAAATGCTGACCGAACTCGCCGAACTGCTGGGCGAACACGGTGTCAACCTCGCGTCCCAGGACGCCCCGATCCGCTTCGGTTCCTGGATCGGCGGCGACCGCGACGGCAACCCCAATGTCACCGCGGCCGTAACCCGGGAAATCCTGCAGATCCAGAACCAGCACGCCGTCCGGATCAGCATCGGCATGATGGACGAACTGATCTCCATCCTCTCCAACTCCACTGCCCTCGCCGGCGCGGACAAGGAACTGCTCGATTCCATTGAAGCCGACCTGAAGAAGCTGCCCGGACTGGACCGGCGCGTCCTGGAGCTCAACGCCCAGGAGCCCTACCGCCTGAAGCTCACCTGCATCAAGGCCAAGCTCATCAACACCGGCAAGCGGGTAGCTGCAAACTCCAACCACGAGCATGGCCGGGACTACAGCGGAACCGGAGAACTCCTCGCGGACCTCGAACTGTTGGAGCTCTCGCTCCGCAACCACTCGGCGTCGCTGGCCGCCGACGGCGCCCTTGCCCGGGTCCGCCGCGCGGTCGCCTCCTTCGGCCTGCACCTGGCCACCCTGGACATCCGCGAACACGCAGACCACCACCACGACGCCGTGGGCCAGCTCATGGACCGGATCGGCGGGCCCGGGCTGCGGTATGCCGAACTGAGCCGCGGGGAGCGCTTCGAAGTCCTCGGCTCCGAACTCGCGTCGCGCCGGCCGCTGTCCGGCCACCCGATCAAGCTCGACGGCGCCGCTGACGGCACGTACGACGTCTTTCGTGAAATCCGGCGTGCCCTGCGCGCCTACGGCCCGGACGTCATCGAGACGTACATCATCTCCATGACCCGCGGCGCCGACGACGTGCTTGCCGCCGCCGTCCTGGCCCGCGAAGCCGGTTTGGTGAACCTCTTCGGCGAAAAGCCGTACGCAAAGATCGGGTTCGCGCCGCTGCTGGAAACGGTGGAGGAGCTCCGCGCCTCCGCGGAAATCGTGGACCAGCTTCTGTCCGATCCCTCCTACCGCGAGCTCGTGCGCCTCCGCGGGGATGTGCAGGAGGTCATGCTGGGCTATTCGGACTCCAACAAGGAATCCGGCGTGATGACCAGCCAGTGGGAAATCCACAAAACCCAGCGCAAGCTGCGGGACGTCGCCGCCAAGCACGGCGTGCGCGTACGCCTGTTCCATGGCCGCGGCGGGTCGGTCGGCCGCGGCGGCGGACCCACCTACGACGCGATCCTGGCCCAGCCGAACGGCGTCCTGGAAGGCGAAATCAAGTTCACCGAGCAGGGCGAGGTTATCTCGGACAAGTACTCGCTGCCAGAACTGGCCCGCGAAAACCTCGAACTGTCCCTCGCCGCCGTGCTGCAGGGTTCAGCCCTGCACCGGGATCCGCGCACCTCCGCGGACCAGCGCGAACGGTACGGGCACGTGATGGAAACCATTTCCGACGCCGCCTTCGAGCAGTACCGGAAATTGATTGATGACCCTGACCTGCCCGCCTACTTCCTGGCCTCCACGCCCGTGGAACAGCTGGGCTCCCTGAACATCGGTTCCCGCCCGTCCAAGCGCCCGGATTCCGGCGCGGGGCTCGGCGGCCTGCGCGCCATCCCGTGGGTGTTCGGCTGGACCCAGTCCCGGCAGATCGTCCCCGGCTGGTTCGGCGTGGGCTCAGGCCTCAAGGCTGCCCGCGGGGCCGGGAACTCTGCGCAGCTGGTGGAGATGTGGGAGAACTGGCACTTCTTCCGGTCAGTTCTCTCCAACGTCGAGATGACCCTCGCCAAGACGGACCTGGACATCGCCGGGTACTACGTGTCCACCCTGGTGCCCAAGGAGCTGCACCACATCTTCCGGGCCATTCGCGAGGAATATGAGCTGACCGTGGCCGAGGTCCAGAACCTGACGGGCGAGAACCTGCTCCTGGACGCCCAGCCCACGCTCAAACGCTCACTCGAGATTCGTGACCAGTACCTCGACCCCATCAGCTACCTGCAGGTGGAACTGCTCCGCCGTGTCCGCGCGGAAGCTGCCGAGGCCGCTGAGAAAGAAGACGGCATCAGCGGCGCCGAGATTGACGAGCGCCTGCAGCGCGCCATGCTGATCACCGTCAACGGCGTGGCGGCCGGCCTCCGCAACACCGGGTAACCCCCCCAAACGCTCTCTCACGTGATGTGGCGTTTTTCCGGACGCTCTCTCACCATGAACTGAAGCAGCTCATGGTGCGGCGTTCAGCATTGCCTGCGTTAGGTGATGAGGCGTTTGGGCATTGCCTGCGTTAGGCGATGGAGCGTTTGGGGTTTTCCGGCATTAAGTGGGAGAGCGTCTGGGTAGGGTTGGAGGCATGCCATCGTTCCAAACCCGCCTGAAGATCACCGGCCTGCGCCCGGGCAATCCGCCTGAAGCCGTTATGGATGCAGCGGTGGAGGCGCTGGAAACACGCCACCACGTGGAGTCGAACCAGCTGCAGATTGCCGGCGGAGTGCCGCAACTGAACCTGCGATTCCTCGTTGAGGCGACCGAGTACAGCGGTGAGAACCAGCAGGCGCTGGAATCGGCAGCAATGATGCGCGACGCCGTCGAACGCGTTGCGCTGACCGGCTCGCTGATGGTGCTACGCCGCAACAGGGGCCGCTGGGCGCCTGTCTAAAAGGAGCTACGCCAGAGGAGGGTCCGGCTCCTCCACCGGCGATCTGTTGCCGCGGCGCCGGGTCACAATGATCCCGACGACGACGCCGATCACCAGTCCCAGCGCCACGCCGATCAGCGAACTGGCCCAGAAGGGCAGGCCCGTGGCGGAACCGGTGAAGTAGCCCAGGCCGACCAGCCAGCAGGCCCAGAGCAACGCCCCGAGCCCGGCGCACAGGCTGAAGCCGCGGACCGAAACGTTCGCGATCCCGGCAGCGGCGGACGTGGCAAGCCGTCCGCCCGGAATAAACCTGGCCCCGATGATGGTCCCGTATGTGGACGAACGGCCGGCCTTGGCGATGGCGTCGTGGATTCCGGAGTGCACGCGCCGGCCCCATCTCCAGCGGTCAAGGACGTGGCTCAGCCGCTTCCTGAACAGCTGGAACACCACTACGTCGCCCAGCCAGGAGGCCACGGCGGACAGGGCCACCACCAGGAACACGTTGGCCCGGCCGTCAGCGGAAAGCGCTCCGCCGGTGATCACCACCATCTCGGAAGGGACCGGCGGAAAGATGGCGTCGCCAAGCACGATGGGGATGATCCAGAAATAGATCGCCGTCCCCCAGCTGTCAGCGCTGCCGAAGTCCATTGCCACAAAGGTACCCCACTTTGGTTCGGCCAGGCCGGGGAGTCAGGGGTTTATGCGGGCAGCCGGCGTATGCCTCAGGTACGGCTTCGGGCTGCTTCGCTGAGCTGCAGGCGGCTGCGGTACTCCACCGGTTTCCCCGAGATGGGGTCCACGAACCGGATGCCGCGGGCCAGGAGCTGCAGGGGCTTGGTGTAGTCGTCCGGAGCCTTGTCCAGCAACTCCGGGTAGAACGAGTCATTGACAATTCCCAGCCCCAGGGACGCCATGTGCACCCGCAGCTGGTGGGTCTTTCCGGTGTGGGGTTCCAGCCGGTACAGCGCACGACGCACGGGACGGCCGGGTGCCGCAGCGGTGGCGGAAGCACCGCCGTCGAACGTTTCCAGCCGTTCAATCCGCGTTTCGGCGTTGGGCTCGCCGTCTATCACCTCGGCCAGCAGGTAGCTGCGGGACTTGGTCATGCGGTTGCGCACCACCACGGGGAAGTCGACGGCGGGGTACCCTCCGGCAGGCTCTGCGGCGGACACGCACTCGTAGTTTTTTTGAACCTGGCGCTTTTCGAAAAGCACCTGGTACTTGCCGCGGGTGTCCGGGTTTGTCGAGAACAGCAGGACGCCGGCCGTCATGCGGTCGAGCCGGTGCATGGGAATCAGGTCCGGCAGGTCCAGCTGGTTCCGCAGGCGCACCAGGGCCGATTCCTGGATGTAGGTGCCGCCGGGTGTCGTGGGCAGGAAATGGGGCTTGTCCACCACCAGCAGGTGCTCATCCTGGTGCAGGATGCCCAGCTCCACCGGAATGCGGGCTTCTGGCGGCAGCGTCCGGTAGTACCAGATGAACGTATGGTCCTCCAGCGGCGTGGACCGGCTCAGTGGGGTGCCGCCCTCACCAACGATCTCGCCGGCGTCGAACCTGTCCTCGATGCCCTGCGGATCAATATGCCCCCAGCGGTGCATCATGTAGTCCATCGCGGTCTCCCACGGGCCCTCCACCGGAAGGCGCAGGCGGGTGGCGTTGACGCCGTCGCGCACGGGGAGGGGGGATTGCATCACCAAACAATTCTACGGGGTGCGGTTGCTGCCTGAAGCGCTCCTGGGTCCACGCACGTCCGAAGCCCTGTGCTTTTTGCAGCTTGTGGTCCCTGTCAGGCGGCCCAGCCGCGGGCAATGGCGTCAAGGGCTGCGGTGTAGGCGGCTGCCCAGTCGGCGTCCGGCGGGCCGACGTGGGCGAGCTCGAGGCTCACCAGGCCGTGCACCTGGCCCCAGATCGCGAATGCGGCCACCTCAACCGGCGCCGGCAGCAGGACCCCCTCGGATTGCGCGGCGGCGACGGCGCCAAGGAGCGGCTCCATGGCGTCGGCGGCCGCCTCCGGGCTGGGCTGGCAATCAACGTATGCCGCCAGCGCGCCGCCGAACATCAGCCGGTACAGTGCGCGGTGCTCCAGCGCCCAAACCCTGTAGGCGACTCCAAGGTCACGGAGACCACCCGGTGCAGCGGCGACCTGCGAGTCCCGGAACGACCTGAACCCGCCATCCACCACTGCCGTAAGGAGCTGGGACTTCCCGCCGAACAGGGAGTAGACGGCAGTAGTGGAAGTTCCTGCCGCCGATGCCACATCGCGCAGGGTTACCCTCGCGGGCCCGTCCCGGTCCACGAGTTCAGCTGTTACGGCCAGCAGTTCGTGCCTTAGAGAATCGTTGTGCACCACGGGTCTTGCCATGAGGTCCATTGTTTCATAACCTTGTTTTGTAACAACGTTATGAAACGACGTTACGGAAACCAAGACCAAGGAGCTTCCCATGGCACACAGTGTTTTTTCTGGTCGGTACACCGCCGACCCCGGCCGGGAATCAGTCACTGTTTTCCTGATCGGCATGCGGGCAAACCGGTGGTGGAAGGCGGCGACGGTTGCGAAGGTCGCTGCCGCAATGCCGCGCATGCTCAAGCACCTGGCGGGGGACCCGTCGGCGGGAATGCTGGGCTATGAGCAGTGGTTCGGCCGGACCACCATGCTGCTCAGCTACTGGGAGAGTCCGGACCATCTGCGGAAGTTTGCCGCGGACCGGGAGTCCCCGCACCTGGAGCCCTGGCGCCGTTTTATGAAGGAAACTGCCGGAAGCGGAGATGTGGGCGTCTGGCATGAGACCTACCAGGTGCCGGCGGCCGGGATAGAGGTCATCTACAACGGGATGCCCCTGTTTGGGCTGGCCAAGGCCACCGCCCATGTCCCTGTTGGGGCCGGGACCAATACCGCCAGGCAGCGGATGGGCAGGTCCGCCGCACCGTCCGCCGCACCGTCGAGCCCCGCCCGGTAATCCTGACTCCCGCCAGGCAATAGCGACGCCGTCAGGCAATAGCGACGGCGGGCGCGTCCTTGAGGGTCCGGCGGAGCTGGGGGGCGGCGTCCAGCCGGTCCTGCGCCGAGCGCAGGGCAAGCACCGCGGTCTGCAGCTTCTCCGGCGGCAAGGTGAACGGCACCCGGAGGTAGCGTTCGAAGGCTCCGCCAATCCCAAAGCGGGGCCCTGCCGCGAGCCGGATCCCATGTTCGGGTGCGATGACCGTCAGCGCCGTGCTGATGGGCGCAGGCAGTGTGCACCAGACGGACAGGCCGCCGGAGGGGTACGCCGTTTCCCACTCCGGCAGGTATCCGGCCAGCAGTTCCAGCAGGGCGGCACGGCTGTCCCGCAGGGCAGTAAGCCGGGCCGGCAGCGGCTCGTCCAGGGCCCGGACGAGATGCGCACCGGCCAGTTGTTCCATAACAGGTCCGCCCAGGTCCAGGGAGGTCCGTGCAGCCGCGAAACGCTGGATCAGGTCCCCGGAAGCCCGGATCCAGCCGGTGCGGAGACCCGCCCAATGCGACTTGCTGAGCGAGCCGATGGTTACCACTGCCGGACTGAATGCCGCCACCGGAGTGGTCTCGACGCCGTCGAGGTTCAGCTCCCGCAAGGTTTCGTCCACCACCAAAGTTGTTCCCGCGGCAGCCGCCGCCCTGACCAGGAGGCGGCGTTGGAGGTCGGGCATCACTTGTCCGGTGGGATTGTGGAAGTCCGGCACCACGTATGCGAGTTTGGGCCGCTGCTGCATCAGGGCGGCCTGAAGTGCCTGCATGTCCCAGGCTGGAGTAACCCGCATGCCGGCACCGACACCGGCCGCGGCGCTGGAGAATGCCACTGGAGTTGGCCGGCAGCCGGCGGCGCGGATGCCATCAAGGGCGTTCGGGTAGCTGGGGTGCTCCACCAGCACCCTGTCCTGCCGCCCGGCCAGGGCCCGGAGGATGATGGTCAGGGCGTGCTGCGCGCCCGACGTCACCAGGATCTGGTCCGCCGTAGTCGGTGCCCCCGCTGCCGTGTACCGGGCCGCTATTGCCTGGCGCAGGGGGAGCAGGCCGATGGCGTCATAACCGAATCCCGGGAGCAGTGCCGGAAGCTCGGTGAGGGCCGCCGCGAACGCGCGGTGTACCACCACACCGCTCGCGGGAAGGGACGCGTAGGCGAGGTCGATCAGCCCCTCCGGCGCGGCCAGTCCGGGTGCCGCGAGTCCGGGTGCCGCGAGTCCCGGCCCTGCCGGTGCTGGACCAACAGGCATTGGGCCGGTGAGCAGCAAGCCGCCGGCCGGTGTCGTGCGTGGAATCCGGGTCCGGCTCCTGCTGCCTTGGCCGCTGGTCAGGAACCCCTGCTCCCGGAGGAGGCCGTAGGCCGCCGTTACGGTGGTGCGGCTGACGCTCAGGGATTCGGACAGTGCGCGCTCGCTGGGCAGCGCGGTGTCCAGCGCCACCCTGCCGTCCAGGACCAGGAGGCGTACGACGTCGGCCAGCTCGCGGTAGGCGGGCGCCGCGCCAAGGTGCCACGTTCCGAGAAGGCGGGCAAGGGCAGCAGCGCTGAGAGGGGACATAAGGCCAGTATCCCAAACTGGCTATGGAATTCAATGCCAGTGGTCTGCGACAGTGGTTCCCATGATGACCCGCAGACTCCTCCAGCTCTTCCTCGGCCTCGCCATGTACGGCATCTCCCTCGCCCTGTTCATCCGGGCCGGACTGGGCCTGGACCCGTGGGATGTCTTCCACCAGGGCGTCGCCGGGAGGACCGGGCTCAGTATCGGCCTGGTGGTCATCATTGTGAGTTTCCTGGTGTTGCTTCTCTGGATTCCGCTGCGGCAGCGGCCGGGGTTCGGCACATTGTGCAATGCAGTGCTGGTGGGCGTCTTCGCAGACATCGGCCTTGCCCTGATTCCGGCCTTCTCGCACCTGGGCGGGCAGGCCGCCATGCTCGCAGGCGCCGTGCTCCTGAACGGCATTGCATCGGCCGGTTACATCGGTGCCCGGTTTGGACCCGGCGCACGGGATGGCCTGATGACGGGGCTGGCGCGGCGCACCGGATGGTCTGTCAGGTTGTCGCGCACCCTGATTGAAGTGGTGGTCCTGGCGGTCGGCTGGCTCCTGGGCGGTTCGGTGGGAGTGGGCACAGTCGTCTACGCCCTCGCGATTGGGCCCTTGGTCCAGCTGCTGCTCCCGGTGTTTATGGTGCCCGCCGCACTGCCGGCGGAATCGGATTCACAGGGGCGGGACGACGCCGGCTCCGTTACTCCCGAACCACTGGCCAGCAACGGCTAGTGTGACTCCCCAGGACTCCCGGGCAGGGCTCCCTGCGCCAGGAGCGGCTGGCACTGGGGACAGAAGTAGATGTCCCGTTCTTCCTCTCCGTTTAACTTTCCCAGGACGCCCCGCCGGATCGGCGTTCCGCACTTGAGGCAGGGCTGATGCTCCCTGCGGTACACCCAATAACCGGGCCGCCCGGCCATCCTCCCCACCGGCAGGCCTTTGGCGTTGAGGACGGTGACCCGGCGGCCGGGGCCAAGGTTTACTTCGAGCAGCTGCTTGGCGTCGATCATCATGGTCCGCACATCCTCGACGGCGGACACCGGGGATGCCGGATGCACACCGGACAGGAAGCAGGCCTCACAGCGGTAGATGTTGCCGATCCCGGCGAGGTTGCGCTGGTCCAGCAGGGCGACACCGACGGGGACGTCCGGGGCGGCTCGAACCCGCCGCTCCGCTTCGTCCAGGTCCCAGTCCGGCCCCAGGAGGTCAGGGCCAAGGAACCCCACGATGGAGTCCTCGCTGGCCGTGGCCACCACTTCAACGATGCCAAGGGAAAAGCCGACGGCGTCTGCCACGGGCGTGCGCAGCACGCACCGGGCCGTGTATCCGGGCTTACGCCACCTGCCGCCAGGCGGGTAGACCTGCCAGGTGCCCTCCATTTTCAGGTGCGAGTGAATGGTGAGTTTTTTGTCCTCCGGACTTACCACCCGCATGAGCAGGTGCTTGCCCCGGGGCACGACCTCCGTCACCGTCCAGCCGGCCAGGTTCAACGTGGCGAAGCGGGGCACGCGGAAATCGGACGCGATCAGCTTTTGTCCTGCCAAGGCCTGGTGCAGCTGGTTGGCAGCGCGCCAGACCGAATCCCCCTCAGGCACGGATCCTCAGCCCCTTGGGCGTGGAGTAAGCCCCGGCTGAGCTGAGCGCCACTGCAACAGGCGTATCCAGGATCCCGTGGCCGTTCACCTTCTCCATGATCAGCTTGTCGACGGCACCGCGGGTCACCACACTGACCAGTGCGGAGCCGGCAGCGGCGAGGATCGCCTCGTCGTCGCTGAAGGCCAGCAATGTTTTTCCACCCCGTTCCACGTACAGGACCAGCGCCCCGTCTACCAGCACCACCAGTGCACCCGCCTTCCGCCCGGGTCGGTGTCCGGTTCCGGCGTCGTCGTGGAGGGCCGGCCAGGGGAGGGCCGCGCCGTAAGGGTTGGCGGGATCGGTCGCGGCGAGGGCGAGGGCGGCAGGGTCGGCCTTGGCGAGCTGGGTGTCTTCGGAGTACGACCGCAGCCGGTCCACGGTGGCCGGCACGGCGAACTGGGCTGCCCCCAGGTGCTCAATGAAGTAGCCGCGGCGGCAGCGGCCCGCTTCCTCGAGCCGTGCCAGGACTTTGTACATCAACCCGAACCCGCCAAGGATCTGTTCTGCCATCACCGAGCCGCGCGTGACCACGCCGTAGCGGTCCAGTAGGAGTTCTGCTGTGGCCCGGGCGTGAATGGTCGGGTCCAGTTCGGGCTGCGGGAGCGCGGACCAGCGGCCTGCTGCCAGGGGAGGCGTGGCCGGGCCGGCGGATGTTCCGTAGCGGCCACTGCCCATTCCGGCGGAACCCATCAGGCCGGTCCCGTGGGACCGGCCCAGCCGGCTCAGGCGCGGTGCCCGCGCCCTGGGTGCACGGGCAACCTGCCGGTGGGCAGTGTGCCCCCCGGCGATCAGGGCGCGGACGGGGGCGAACGTGTCGCCCGTAATGCGGCCGGCCCACGCCAGGTCCCACAACGCAGTGACAATCTCCTGGTCACTCAGAACCGAGTCCATTCCGCCGGCCACCTCAGTCAGCTGCCGGAAGAAGTAGCCGCCGCCGTTGTTTCGAAGGTGCTCCAGGAGCCGCTGCTGGGCGTCGCCGGGTTCGTAGTCGATGGCCGGGTTCAGGGTCAGCTCTGCGGAGTCGGCCAGGTGCAGGCTGATCCAGCCGTCGTTGCCGGGCAGCGCTCCTGCTCCGGACCACAGCACCTCGCCGGTGGCCATGAGTTCGTCCAGCATGGCCGGCTGGTAGTTGGAGACCCGGGATGCCAGGACCAGGGGCTCCCAGGCGGAGGCCGGAACCGGAACACCGGAGAGCTGGTCGATGGCTGTGACGATGCCGTCCAGCCCGCGCAACCCCGGTTGGCCGCGGCCTGCACCGGGGGTACGGACGTGCTGCCAGGCCGGCAGGAAACGGCCGTACGCAGACGCGTCGACAGGCTCCACTTCAGCCCGCAGTGCTGCTAGCGACCGGCGGCGCAGTTTACGGAGGACCTCGGCATCACACCACTCACTGACTGTGGCGGGATGGAGTGACTCGGCGGGTGCGGGGTTCGCAGCAGAAGGGTTCGCATCAGCAGGCTCGGTAACAGCAGGGGCGGCAGCAGCGGCATCGGTAGCTGCCGGGTCCGCGCCGGCCGGGGGTGCCTCAGGCGGGCCCGAATGGGGCCGGAACTCGCCTTCCACCACCCGCCCATCAGCGGCGAGTCGCTTGAGGGCGGTGCTCACCACTGCCACGCCCAGGCCCAGCCGGGCTGCCGCTTCCGCCGAAGTGAAGGGACCATGGGTGCGGGCATAGCGGGACACGAGATCCCCCAGGGGATCTGCCACTGGTTCAATAAACGCGAGCGGCACTCCCATTGGAAGGGGAACGCCGATGGCATCCCGGAGCCGCGCGGCGTCTTCGACGGCGGCGAAGCGTTCCACGCCGCCGATGTTGACCTTGATGGCGCGGTTGGCCCGCTGCAGGGCGAGCAGGTGGTTGGTGGCGGATTCGGTGGTGGCATGGGCCAGGTCGGCTGCAGGCGCCTGGGCGGCAAGCTCGGCCGCAAGTTCGGCATCTGTTGGTTCCGCATCCGCCGCATCCGCCGTTGCCGCATCCGCCGCCACATATTCCCCGCCAGCAGGTCCGGCGGCTGCAGGCTCCCCGCCTTGGAGCCTGGCGGCAGCCTCCTCCGGCGCCAGGGGACCAAGCAGGCGCAGCAGGTCCGCGACACCTTCCACTCCCCGCGCACGCCGGTCCGGCGCCAGGCGCTGCAGTTCCCGTTCGGTGGACTCGATGACCCTGGCGTCCAGCAGTTCGCGGAGCTCGACGCGCCCCAGCAGCTCGTTGAGGAGGGTGGAATCGAGGGCCAAGGCAGCGGCACGGCGCTCCGCCAGGGGGGAGTCGCCCTCATAAAGGAATTGGGCAACGTACCCGAACAGGAGCGACTTCGCGAACGGCGACGGCTGCGATGTGGTGGTCTCCACGATCCGAAGCTCGCGCCGTTCCACGGATGCAGCGATGTCCTTGAGCGCCGGGAGATCGTAAACGTCCTGCAGGCATTCGCGCACTGTTTCCAGCACGATGGGGAACGTGGGGTACTTCCGGGCAACGTCAAGCAACTGGGCGGACCGCTGCCGCTGCTGCCACAAGGGCTGCCGTTTGCCGGGTGTCTGCCGCGGCAGCAGCAGGGCACGGGCGGCACATTCGCGGAAGCGTGAGGCGAATAGTGCGCTGCCCCCCACTTCTGCAGTGACAATCTGTTCAAGTTCCTCGGGGTCGAACAGGAACAGTTCGGCCCCCGGTGGCTCGTCCTCCATCATGGGCACGCGAAGGACAATCCCGTCATCCGCGGCCATGGCGGAGCCGTCCATGCCGTACCGCTGGTTGAGCCGCTGGCCCACCGCAAGCGCCCAGGGTGCATGCACCGGCATGCCGAAGGGGCTGTGGAGGATCACCCGCCAGTCGCCCAGTTCGTCATGGAACCGCTCCACCACCAGTGTGGTGTCGCTTGGCACCACCTCGGTTGCCTGCTTCTGTTCACTGAGGTACTGGATCAAATTGTTGGCCGCGAAGGCGTCCAGGCCGCTGGCCTGGCAGCGTTCGGTAGCTGGCCCGACGTCGGACGCTGACAGTTCACGCACGAAGGCCCCAAGGGCACGGCCCAAATCCACCGGGCGGCCGAGCGAATCGCCCTTCCAGAAGGGAAGCTTGCCGGGCTGGCCGAAGGCGGGGGAGACCAGCACGCGGTCGTGCGTGATGTCCTCGATCTTCCAGCTGGTGGCGCCGAGGGCAAAGACGTCGCCCACGCGGGATTCGTACACCATCTCCTCGTCCAGCTCGCCGACGCGCCGGCCGCCCTTGGGGGCAGGGGCGGGCTTGCCGTCCGCCGAGGGCGACGCCGATCCCTCGATTTCGGTGCCGATGATGTACACGCCGAAGAGCCCGCGGTCGGGGATGGTTCCGCCGGAGGTGACGGCGAGGCGCTGGGCTCCGGGCCTGCCTTCGATAGTGCCGGCGTTGCGGTCCCAGACAATCCGGGGACGCAGTTCTGCGAATTCGTCGGAAGGGTAGCGGCCGGCCAGCAGGTCCAGGGTTGCCTCGAACGCGGACCGGGGCAGGGACGCGAACGGGGCCGAGCGGCGGACAGTGGCAAACCACTCCTCGACATCAATGCTGCCCAGTGCCGTGGCAGCCACGGTCTGCTGCGCCAGGATGTCCAGGGGGTTGGCCGGAATGCTGAGGCGCTCGATCTTGCCGCCCAGCATGCGTTCCACGGTGATGGCTGTGTGCACGAGGTCTGCCCGGTGCTTTGGGAACAGGACGCCCTGGGAAACTTCGCCCACCTGGTGGCCGGCGCGGCCTACCCGCTGCAGGCCGCTGGCTACCGACGGCGGTGATTCGACCTGCACCACCAGGTCCACGGCGCCCATGTCGATGCCAAGTTCCAGGGATGACGTGGCCACAACGCACCGCAGCCGGCCGGATTTGAGGTCGTCCTCGATCAGTGCCCGCTGGTCCTTGGAGACCGAGCCGTGGTGGGCGCGGGCCAGCACCGGGTCTGCCCCCGCGGAGCTTCCCGCCTGGGCCATCATGTGGGCGGGGGTAGCCGTCGACGCCGGTGCTCCGGCCGTTGCCTCGAATGCCGTGGCGCCCCCCGGCCCAGGATCATCCCAGCCCCCGCCCTCCGCCAGCAGCTGCCGTTCCACGTAAATCTCGTTGAGGCGCGCCGTGAGCCGTTCCGACAAGCGGCGGGAGTTGGCAAAAACGATGGTGGACTGGTTGGCCAGCACCAGGTCAACAATCTTTTCCTCCACGTGCGGCCAGATGGAGGCCTGCGGCTGCAGCCCGGAGGCCGGACCGGAGTCGAACGCTCCGGCGGCGCCCTGGAGGTCGGACATGTCCTCCACCGGCACCGAGACGGTAAGGTCCCAGTTCTTCTTGGCCGGCGGGGCAACGATTTCCACTGGTGCTGAACCGGCCAGGAACTGTGCCACCAGTTCCCTTGGCTCCACGGTGGCCGAGAGCCCGATCCGCTGGGCCGGTTTAGGCAGCAGGGCATCCAGCCGCTCAAGTGAGACGGCGAGGTGGGCCCCGCGCTTGGTACCGGCCACGGCGTGGACTTCATCGATGATGATGGTGTCCACATCGGTCAAGGTTTCCCGGGCCCTGGAGGTGAGCATCAGGAACAGCGATTCCGGCGTGGTGATAAGGATGTCCGGCGGGTTGCTCAGCAAGGCCCGGCGGTCAGCCGTTGTGGTGTCTCCGGAACGGACGCCGACAGTGGTCAGGGGTGCCGGCAGCCCCAGCCGCTTGGCAGTCTGTGTGATGCCGATGAGCGGGGAGCGGAGGTTCCGTTCCACGTCAACGCCGAGGGCTTTCAGTGGCGAGATGTACAGGACCCGGGTCTTGCGTTTGGGCGGCCGGGGGCGCCTCCCTTTTGCCGGCGCCTTTGGTGCCTCCGGTGCAGGGGTCTCGGGAGCGGCTGTTGACCCGGACTCAAGCAGCCGGTCCAGCGCCCAGAGGAATGCGGCGAGGGTCTTTCCGGAACCGGTAGGAGCGACCACCAGCGCGTGCGAGCCGGAGGAGATGGCCTGCCAGGCGCCGTTCTGGGCCGGCGTCGGCTCCGAGAAGGCGCCGAGGAACCAATCGCGTGTTGGCCTGCTGAACTGGGCCATGGGTGCCTCCGCGACTGCACCCCGGCCACCCGCTGCAGGCTGTTCCTGGATCATGCCTCCATCATGCCCCAAGCCACCGACAGCGAGGCTGGCAGGCAGGCTTCCCCTGGCTCCGGCTCAAGCCTTTCCTGCGCGGGGGAGGTCCTTGGTGGCAGGACCCTCCAGGAGTTGTCCTTCATTGGTAAAGCGGGAGCCGTGGAGCGGGCAGTCCCAGGTCAGCTCGCTGTCGTTCCAGTGCAGGATGCCGCCCATGTGCGTGCAGACTGCCGACAGCTTGCACGTGGTGCCGTTAACGGTGGAAACGGCCACCGGTTTTGTTCCCTCGCGATAGACCGTGCCCTCGCCGTCGGCCGGGACAACAGGGGCCGGCTCGGCAGCAGGGTGTTCCTTGCCTTTTTTCAGCCCCCCGGCGGCCAACTGCCCCCAGCCCGTTGCAAGCTTGGCTGCCACCCCGGCATTGAGGGAAACCGCTGAAGCTGCGGCTGCCGGCGAACTGACACGGCGGTGGATGGTATTGGCCCAGGGCACGTGGCCGCCAAGGATATCGGCGGAAATTCCCACGGCAGCAGCCACTGCGTTGGTCATGCCCCACTTGTTGTAGCCGGTGCCGAAGTAGACGTGGCCTTTGCCCCGGGGAAGCTTGCCGAAGAACGGCATCAGGTTGACGGGCATGTAGTCCTGGGCGGACCAGGTGTGGGTCACCACTGAGCCGGGATACTGCTGCACGGCCCAGTCCACGAGGCTGCCGAGGTGGTGCTTCTCCGACCGTGCCCGGCCGACGTGGTGTCCGTGCCCGCCCACCAGGAGCAGCCGGCGGCCGTCCACTTCGTAGTCCCGCAGGGAGTGCGTCGGCTGTTCCACTGAAATGTACATGCCCGGGGGAGGAGCCTGGTCCTCCTGCAGCTGCAGCGCTGCTGCATAGGAGCGGCTCGGCTTCAGCTTGGCGAAGTAGAGCCCGCGGTCCAGGACGGGAATGCCGGTGGCAAGCACTACCTCGTTCGCGGTGACCGTGCCGTGGTCCGTGTGGATGGTGGCGGGGCCGCCCCCGGTGACGTCCTGCAGCCGAACGCCGCCCACCACGGAGCCGCCGCGGCTGCGGATATCGGACACCAGGGTGTCCAGCACTTCCACGGGGTTGATTTGTGCCTGGTTTGCCAGCCGCACTGCTCCGTGGACGGGAAACGGCAGCCCGGGGTCGCGCACGTATTCCATGTCCAGGCCGGCGGTGGTGCCGGCGCTGACCTCTTCCCGGAGCTTCTCCGTGCCCTGCGCTGAAGCCGCGTACGTGTAGGCGTCACGGGTCTGGAACGGAACCTTGTGCTCTTCCATGTACCGCAGGAGCCAGGCCTGGCCTTCGAGGTTGCCGTCCACGTAGGCCTGAACCTGTTTCTGGGAGTACTGGCGGGCCAGCTGGGCCAGGAAAGTTCCCTGCAACAGCGTTACCTTGGCGGTGGTGTTCCCAGTGGTCACAGCACCTGGGTACCGTGCCTCGAGCACCAGGACGGTTTGCCCCGAGCGGGCCAGCAGGAGTGCGGTCACCAAGCCGGTGAGTCCGGCGCCGGCCACCACGGTGTCGTAGCTGCTTCCAGGCTCGAAGGGATCAGAGGTGAAGGTCTCCGCGCGGTCCAACCAAATCGACGTCATCCCAGTTCAGCCTGCCTTTTGGTCCTGGCCCTCACGGGCCGTTTGTGATGTGTCTGTTATAGACCATTACTATTCGTGGCGTAGCTGCTAAGTATACTTATGATGTCGGTGTTTAAGTCTATGGTTTATGGTTTCAGGCGCGACCCGACAGCCATGATGTGAACGTTTACGACAACAGCAGGAGTAATCATGACAGGCATGAGTTCCGACGGTCGCACCGCTGGCCGTACAAATATCCAAAAAGCAGCCCTCGCCGTGGGTGCAGTGTTCCTCCTCGTGGGCGTCCTGGGCTTCATCCCGGGCATTACCAGCAACTACGAAACCATGGGATTTGCCGGCCATACATCTCAGGCCTTGCTCCTGGGCATTTTCCAGGTGTCCATACTGCATAACATCGTTCACCTGCTCTTTGGAGCGGCCGGTATCGCCATGGCCCGCAGCGCAGCCCAGTCGCGGAACTACCTGCTCGTAGGCGGCGCCATTTACCTTGTCCTTTGGCTTTACGGCCTTCTGATGGGCGGCGACACCCCCGCGAACTTTGTTCCCGTAAACAGCGCGGATAACTGGCTGCACTTTGTCCTGGGGGTCGCAATGATCGGTTTGGGCGTGGCTCTTTCCCGTGGCACTTCGCGTGTCGGGGGCACCAGCGCCGCGCGCTAATGTTCTGATCCCTCGGGATTTATGACAAAACGCCCCAAGGGCGGAAACCACCTGCAGGCGGCCCGGCACTTTGCCGGACCGCCTGCATTTGTCTGTACTGGATTTGTCTGCGCTTAGTTCCTCTACGCTCGCTGGGAATTCCAGCGCCGGAAATTACCCTTTGACTTCTTACGCTGGCTGGAATGCCCCAATGGTCAGCAGCGTAATTTCCGCATTGCTGCAGGCCTTGGTGGGTTGGGGCAGGAACAGGGATGCTGTGTCCTCTGGCGGGTAGATCCGGTAGCCGGCGGCATCCACCATGGCGCAGTCCGGGTAGTTCCCCGCCTGGGTATAGCGCAGCACTGCCGAGCCTGTCTGGCCGGGGGCCAGCAGGATATCGGTTGGGGCGGCGGCTTCATCACGGGTAGCCGGGGCACCGATGGGGGCGCCGGCAGCATCGGCAGCCAGGGAAACGCCGGCAAAACCCCGAAGGACACAGGTTTCCGAGCCTGTGTTGGTGAGGTTGAGCTTCATAAAGACGCTGCCTGCTGCTCCGCCGCCCGACGCATCCGTGGCGGCGGAGAGGCCGGCCGCCTTGCAAAGGCCCGGTGCCCCGGACGTAGCCGGAGCCGGAGCAGCTGCGGTCGGCGTTCCGGACGGCGTTTCAGTCGCCGCCGGCGCTGCGGACGTTGCGTCGGGGCTGGCAGAGCTGCTGCCCGGTTCCGTCGTCGCCTGCGCTTGGGGCTCGCTGGGGCCGCACCCGCTGAGCATCAGTGCCGCCGCCGCGGCCGCCGTCGTTATGGCCAACCCATGTGAAATTCTCTGAGACCTCATGGCACCACCTTTGCGGCACTGTTTGGCCGCGTCAATGATGCCACGAGGCAATGAAGCATTTTGATGCCCGGATCGTGATGATCCGGGCATCAAAGCCCGTCCTACTTGGCTGGCGCCTCCGCCGGGGTGTTCCGGCGCGCACCGCTGCGCAGGAACGCCGCGCCGCCGAGCACAAGGCCCGCGACCCCCGCTGCGAGTCCGGCCCAGCTGCGGGCGTCAGCTCCGCTTTCCGTCACCGACGCCTGCTCAGCGGAAGGGGATGCCGTGCTGTGGGATGCCGTGGCAGCGGCCTCGCCATGTCCATCGGTGCCGGCAGCTTCGGTGACCGATATTGACGGCGCAGGTGCCTCCAGGGAATGCGGGTCCTGGCCGTCCTTGGCAATCTCCGACCAGTCCGTCTGGCCCGTCTCACAGGTCTGGAGCGTGGGGAAATACAGCGTGGCGCCGGCCGTGTCGGGGAGTTTTACCGAAAGCACCAATGCGTCGCGCAGCTCATGGGGCAGTGGACTTTTGGCGGTATAGACAATGTGGCTGGTCCGCTTGGAGATGGACGTGCCGTCGGCGAGTTTCTTCGGCTCGGCGAGCTGCTCAGTCACCTTCTCCACGGTCCAGTTGGGGTTGACCGTGGGCTGGGCATCGTTCAGTTCCCGTGGCAGCGTGATTGCCACCTTGGTAGTGCCCGACGTGTCGCAGCCGTGCGGGATGCCGAAGGTAAGCAGGGCGTAGGAGCCGGCGGCGGTTTTGTCCGGCGTAACGCCGACGTGGGCCGAGGCTCCGCCCGCAGCGGTGAGCAGCAGGGCTGCCGCGCCTCCGGCAGCAGCGGCAGTGTGCAGGGGACGGCGAAGAGCTGAGGGTTTCATGGTGTGCCTTTCTGGCGCACACCCAGGGTCCGGGGACCCGGGCACGCAAAACGTATCGGTGCCGCCGCCGGCATGAGAGGGGCGGCGGTTTTAGCTGGAGGGCACGACGGCGGAAGGCGGGCCCCGGCGGCTGTCCTGCCGGAGGTTCCGCCAGGGACGGTGCGGCGCGGCAGCGCTGGGGAAGGCAGCCAAAGGTGGCGGGGCGCCGTCGGGAGCCACCGCGTGGGGGAGTGCTGAAAGCGGCCTGAGCCAGGCAGCCAGTGCCCAGAGGGCGGCCTCACCCTTAGCGAGCAGGACCGCGCAACCCAGCGTCGCCAGGGCGTGCGCGCCCAACATCAGTGTCCCGGACGCAGCTTCGGTACCAGCGAGGTGGGCGGTTGGGGTGATGATTTCGGCGCCGGGAAGGTGGCCGGCATGAGGGGCGGCCCCGTTAGGTGCCCAGCCCGCCGGGGAAGGACCGAAAGCCGTAAACAGGCCGTGCAGGGCAAGTTGCCCTCCAGCCAGCAGGGCGGCCATGGCCGGAAATCCCAGCCGGAGCCGGGTGGCGGCGGTACTGGCGAGGCCAGTCAGGGCCAGGACTGCCACCAGGATGACAGGGGCGGGAAGCCCGCCGCCGCCGGCGAGGTGGGCACCAGCGGCGAGCGTCAGGATGACCGTGGCCACCGCCGACGAGCGGAGGAGGTGGAAGGGAACGCGAGGACCGTGCGTTAGCACTGCTCTCCCTTCCCCCTGACGGAACCATGCACCGCTGAGGGCGGAGCCGGCCAGATGCTGGACGATCAGATTCTAGCTGTGATCTGCCACTGACACTGAGCCGGAAGCGGACGGGGCCGGAAGGGGGCCGGGCCGGCGTTACCAGAACCGCCAGTAACCCGCGGCGACAGTCAGCGGGTACCGGCCAGCAGTTCGGCGAGGACCTCCGCCGCGGTGTCGTGTTTGAGCAGGGGCGCCGACTGTCCGGCCCACAGGGACATCAGGTCCGTGTTTCCCTTGGCGGCGGCCTGCGGCCGGAACCGGCCGGTGAGCCAGTTCTGTACCGGGAAGGGGGCAACAGCGCCTGCTTCTTCCAGCTCGGAAATGATGCGGTTGGGGATGCCGCGGGCCAACCGGCCGCTCAATGCCCGGGTCAGTACGGTGCGGGCTGCGGCGGCGCTTCGCAGTACCTCGCGGTATTCGGGCACAGCGGCGGACTCGCGGGTGGCCAGGAATGCGGTTCCCACCTGTACGGCATCGGCGCCCAATGCCATTGCCGCCGCGAAGCCGCGGCGGTCGGCGATTCCGCCGGCCGCGATCACCGGGATGGATACGGCGTCGGCCACCTGCGGGACCAGGGCGAACGTGCCCACCAGGGATTCCTCCGCGGGCTTGAGGAAGGACACCCGGTGGCCGCCGGATTCCATGCCGCTGGCCACCACGGCGTCAACGCCGCCGGCCTCCAGCGCCAGAGCCTCCGCAACGGTGGTGGCGGTGCCAAGGACCGTGATGCCGCGGCGGTGCGCCTCCTCCACCACATCCGGAGCGGGCACGCCGAAAACAAAACTGACGACGGCGGGACCCGCCTCCAGCGTGGCCTCCACCTGCTCGCCGTAGTCCGGCACGTACCGCGCCGGCATGTCCGGAAGGGGAATGCCCAGTTCCTCGAAGTAGGGCTTCAGGGTGGCCGCGTAGCGGTCGAATTCTTCCTGTGGAATGGCCGTAGTCTCGGTGCCGTTGGGCACCCACAGGTTAAGGGCAAAGGGCTTCGCTGTGGCCGCGCGAAGTTCGGCTGCCGTCCTTCGGATGGCACCGCCGTCGTACCCGTACAGACCGAAGGAACCCAGCCCGCCGCCGTCGCTCACTGCAGCGGTGAGCGGCACGGAGGAGACGCCACCGAACGGGCCAAGGACCACGGGGACGTCAATCCCGAAGAGCCCGGTAGCCCTGCTGGTGGAGGCGGAAGGGGACGGTGCGGCGGTCATGGCAGGCTCCCGATGGTTTGTTTGGCTCGGCTCGACCCCAGTCTTGCAGCCCGCCGGGCGTCGCCCAAGTCAGTCAGTTTCCGGTCCGCTGCAGAAGTGGCAGTCGTCGGGGCAACTCTCCGTCATGACTCGGCGGCCAGCAGGTCGTAGCCGTCGGAGATGTGGAAGAGCCGGCGCCCGCCGACAGTCGTCGTGACCCAGACCACGTCTCCGTCCGCCGTCCGGTCATCCACCAGCCCGGCGTACGCCTGGCGGCCGTTCCTGCTGAGCTGCACCGGTTCGCCCACCTGGACTTCTTCCCAGCGGGCCGGGCCCTTGACGCGGTTCACCATCGAAGTCACGCTTCTTTCCTTGACTTGATCTCATTGATTGGGGGATCCGGCCGGTTGTGCCGGTCCACTCATCAAACCGGTCATCTGCAGCACACCTCAATGGAGGAGTGGCTACGCCGATGGGTGAATCTTTGTGCAGCCCGCCAAAGCGCCATCAGGTTGCCCGTGAGGTGTACCGGCCGATCGGGGCGGGACTAGACTGCAGGCGTAGATGTCGGCGACCTTGAGGAGTACTTATGGAATACACCCGAAGCCAGCAAGAGAAGGCACTTTCCGCCGGTGAACTTGGCCGCAGCCACATCGGCCAGACCATCAGCTTCCAGCCGAACGAGTTCACCGTTGTGTTTGGCAAAATCGCCGGAATTGCCCGGACCGAGGCGATGGTTTACCTGTCCCTGGAGGGCGTGGGAAATGGCACGCATCTGAAGGACGAATACGACCTGCCGCTCGCGCATGAGGTCTACCTGCCGGTGGATGTCCTTAGCAACGCCGAATCCACCATCAAGGATCTGTTCGGCAAGGTCCAGGAGAACCTGCGCGGAACGGGCCACAAGGGCGGGGACCAGACGGACCGGCTCTAGCGGAACCAGCTCAAGGAAGCCCCAGCGGCAGGCGCCGCTGGGGCTTCCTTGTTCGTGCCTATGACGAGCCAATGGAAATGAGCAGCGCGTGAATGCGGCGGAGGCCATGGACCATAGGGACCTTGCTGTAGCGCTGCTGGATATTTCTGCCGATGTGCGCCGGAAGTCGCACGAGGATACCGGCGTCCGTCCGCTGCCGAATGGAGCGGTGGATATCCTGCGCCTCGTCGAGGGCGGCCCGGGAATCACGGTGGCGGAGGTGGCTGCGAGGCTCGGCCGGCAGTTCAGCAACGTCAGGGTCCAACTGCGCGAGCTGGTGGCCGCCAATCTGGTCACCCGTTTGAGGGATCCCAGCGACAAGCGCTACGTCACCCTGCACCCCACCGAGGAATCCCAGCAAATCAGGGCGATTCTTGGAACCTCCTGGCCGGGGTCCTGGCTGCCTCGGCGTCGAAACTGCTCCCCGGAGAGCAACAGCAGCTCGCCGCCAGCCTCCCCGCACTGCAGCGGCTGGCGGGTTTCCTGGCAGCGAAGGAGTAACGAAAATCTCGCGGGCGATACTAGAAGTTGTGGTGGGTGTGGGGCCTTTCGCCTAGAAAACGGACCAGCCGGTCCGGTCGGAAAGGTCGGCGAGGGCGGCAGTGCCGGCAAGTGAGTTTCCCTTAGCGTCCAGCCGCGGACTCCAGACGGAGATGGCGCATTCACCCGGAACGATGACCAGGATGCCGCCGCCCACACCGCTTTTACCGGGCAATCCTACACGGTAGGCGAACTCGCCGGCGGCGTCGTACATGCCGCATGTCAGCATGATGGAGCCGATGCGTTTCGCGTCGCTCGGGGACAGGACAGTCCCGAGCCTTCCCCGTCCTTCCTTGGCCAGGAAGAGCCCTGCCTGGGCGAGTTCAGTGCAGGTCATCATGATGGAGCACTGGCGGACGTAGTTTTCCACCACTGATTCGGCCGGCTGCTTCAGGTTGCCGAAGTCCTTCAGGAAGTGCGCCAGAGCCAAATTGCGGCTGCTGCTGGATAGCTCGCTGGCGGCCGCGCCCTCATCGATGAACGGCCCGGCGCTGCCCGCCTCCAAGGTGAGGAACCGCAAGAGCTGCGTGGCGGCGTCGGACGTTTCTTCCATCAGGTGGTCCGTGACCACCAGGGCGCCGGCGTTGATGAACGGGTTCCGCGGGATGCCGTGTTCCACTTCCAGCTGGACGAGGGAGTTGAACGAGGAACCGGAGGGTTCGCGCAGGACCCGGGACCACAGTGTTCCGGACTTATCGCCCCGAAGGGCCATTGCCAGGGTGAAGACTTTCGAGATGCTCTGTATCGAGAACGGGACGTCCGCGTCGCCTGAACTGACTACGTTGCCGGAGGTCGTGGCGACGGCTATCCCGAATTTATCGAAGGGGACCGCTGCCAGGAACGGGATGTTGGCGGGGACAGAGCCGCTTTCACGCTGCGGCCGGTGGTAGCGGACGAGGTCGTCGAGGATGGGGCCGAGCGGCGGCGCCTCAAGTGCTGTTTTCATTTCCTGCCTGAATGTTCTTTGGACGTTCCGGCCCATTCCTGGATATGGAGCAAGGCCACCAGCGCGTCCCGCGGGTTGCCGAAATCCAGCCCTGTGGCCCGGGAAGCTTTGCTGATGCGGTAGTAGACCGTGTTCTTATGCAGTCCCATCCGCTGGGCGCATTCAGCGACATCGAGCGAGGCGTCGAAGTACGCCCGCAGGGTTTCCGCGAGTTCGAGGTCCTCCTGCAACAGGGTGGAAAGGCCGCGGTGGCGGAAGGTTGAGGACGTGAAATTGTGGACTGCCTCGCGGAAAAGGATCTCTCCCTCGAAGTCGTCCACTGTGGCCACGGATGTGTCGGGAGAGATGCCTACGCAGCCCAGCAGGGCTTCAGTGATGCTGGTGATTGAGTGGATGGACAGCAGGTCCGGTACCAACGGGCCCACAGCCGCAAACGGGCTGAGGCCCAGGTGTTTGCCAGCATCGCGGACGATGGACTCGGCCAGGCTTCGCAGCCCCGACTCCGCTGCATTGGATTGCAGGCCGGGGACAATCACAGCGGTGTCGCCCTTGAACTGCCCGACGACGGCGGAGGCCTTGAAGGCAGCCGCATGGATGGAAGCCAGGTTGGCGAGTTCGCCGTGCTTCAGTGCGGCGTCGTCGGCCTGCGCTTCGGCATCGGAGATGCCGATCAGGATCAGCGCGGCAGGGCGCTCAGCCGGGATCTTCTCGCTGTGCGCGCTGGCTGCGGCTTCCGCAGGGCCCGACAGGATCCGCGCGACGCGGTCTTCGCGCATGTGCACGGACTGCTGGTTGCGGTACCGGATCAGCTCTGCTGCGGTCCGGGCAGCCGACCCCTTCAGCACATGATCCACATCGGGGCCAAAACCGGCGCCGGTTTCCTGGAGCCAGATGTAACCCATAATTCGGTCTCCGGCGAAAAGCGTGATGGCTACCCGTTCCCGTAATCCGTCCTGGGGGCGGGCGGGCACCCTCACTGGCAGCCGCGTTCGGTGCAGCTCCCGGTAGGCGCCGAGGTCCTTCAGCAACAGCTCGTATTTCCGCGGGCCGCGGCGGGTCAGGATGGAGGCTTTGCGCAGTTCATCAATGTCGTTCGACACAGTGGAGTACGCAAGCACCTTGTTGGCGGCGTCTTCGATGAGCACGTGACTGGACGTAAGCCGTGCAGTGGTTTGGGCGATGGCAAACAGGTCTTCTTCCAGCAACGTCAGCACTTCACTCTGGTAGCTGCGCGGCTGGATCCGGTCCTGGGCGATGGACAACAGCCGGTCCCAGTCAGCTGCAGGGTTCACCAGGAGCAGTCCCGTCCCGGCGTCCTGCAGCAGTTCTTCAGCTTCGGAAAGTTCTTCACGGATTCCCTTGACGGCGACTACCGGTGGCGGGTTCTGCAGGAGCCGCCGCAACGCGGGCAACGCCGACCGCCCGCGGACGCCGATCAGCAGGACCAAAGCAGCGCCGCCGTCGGGCGCCTCATCGTCAGCGTCCACGATGAGGAAACGCTCGATGGCGGAACCGGTAGGAGCGGGCCGGAGGATGAGGCTGGCGAACCCCAGGGGGAGATCCGAGAGGATATCGTCCACCGTAACCGCGGCCATGGTTTCCTTCGCGTCGATCGGGCCGGACGGCTCTGTCCGGTCAGATCATGGTATCCAGCCCTGATCAGTCGAAAATTGGAAGGAGACCCAAAGGGAGAGCCAGTTTTTCGGTTGGCATTCCAACCCGGGTGTGGGGATCCTGGCTTGGGTCGGAAATGGGTTCAGCGACTCGGCAACTACCCACGGAAACAGAAAGCCCCTGCTTCCAGGTAAAACAGGAAGCAGGGGCCTTCTTCATTGGCGGTGACGGTGGGATTTGAACCCACGTTGGCTTTTACACCAAACAACATTTCGAGTGTTGCACCTTCGGCCGCTCGGACACGTCACCAACCTCAATAGGGTACCGGAGCGAGGGGCCCATCCCCAAAACGGGATTATCGGAGAGCACCTTCGCCCATCTTCGATTTTCCTCTTTTCTTTCTGCCGCGATTGATAGTGGGGCAGCATGGCTGGAGCGCCGTTGAACGATGCACGGTTTGATCCGCTGCGTTTCGAGGAGGTGCGGAAAAGTTTGAAGAACTTTTTTCGGGGCACCCGCTATGAGGGCCAGAATGTCAGACCCTCGCAAGAGGATGAGGGTATGGAATCGAACCCGGCAGTGGCACAGGCGGAAGCGACCCTTGTGGCTGCTGTCGCGGCGTTTGTTGCGGTGCTCGCTGGCGGCGATACAGCTGTCTCCGGTGCCGCTGATCCTGCCTTTGCAGTTGAGTCTGATAATCCGTTGCAGCGGGTTGCTGACAGGGCTTTGGATGTCCTGGCCGCGGTGGCACGGTCGGAAGCGAAACTGGCCGCGGCGAAGACACAGGCCGTGGCGGTGTTCGCCGGGGCCACAAAAGCGTTGAACGCTCCTGCTTCGTCTCCGTATGAGGCGACGGCGCAGGAGCGGAGCCTGGTGGCGGAGGTGGGGTGTGTGCTGGCGATCGGTGACCGGGCCGCCGGTGCCTTGCTCGCCGATTCCCATGCCCTGACCACGTCCCTGCCCCGGACCCTGGCTGCTTTGCAGGCCGGGACGATTTCCTGGGCGCATGCCCGGACCATGGTGGACCAGACCGCGAGCCTTGACCGTAACGGGGCGGCGGCGTTGGAGGCGCACTTCCTGGACCCGGACACGCCGAAACCGGGAGCAGCCGCCACGGTCGGGGAGATGCCGGCGTACCGGTTCAAA
>NZ_JBNHGJ010000031.1:0-64289 GCF_059091165.1 Arthrobacter sp. Hb9-2
GTCGTACGTCACCCCGCGCTGACGGCCGCGCGCCGCGAACCTCCCGTCCTCGCGGAGGACTGGGCCTCCGCTGTTGCTGAGGCGGATGCCAGGGCAATGGCGCGGGCTCGGGCGGCTGCACCGGAAATCAAGCTGTCTGTTCGGGATCTGCCCGATCCCCGTGTGCCTGCCGAAAAGGTGGTGGAGGTGGCTCCGCTCGTGGAGTCTGCCCTGGACACCCACGGCCCAAGCCGGGTGCCGCGGTCGTTCCAGAAAACGCAGGCTCCACGGCCGCTGTCGCCGTTGGACACCGGGTCCCTGGTGTCATTATCCGGTCCGGCGCAGGCGGTCAAAGGCGCCTCTTCGAAAAATTCAACCGCTAAGGGAACCGGCGCCGACCGCCAGGCGTCCACGGTTAACCCACATAAGGGCAGACAGCCCTTACCCTGAGCAACCATCTGGGTTAGCGTGAAACCCATGGAATTCAGATACCTCGGAAACAGTGGCTTCAAAGTCTCGGAAATTACCTTCGGCAACTGGCTCACGCACGGCTCCCAGGTGGAGAACGACGTCGCTTCCCAGTGTGTGAGGGCAGCCCTCGATGCAGGCATCAGCACCTTTGACACGGCGGATGTCTACGCCAACACGGCTGCGGAAACCGTCCTTGGCGAAGCCCTGAAGGGCGAGCGCCGCGAATCCCTGGAAATCTTCACGAAGGTCTTTGGCGCCACCGGACCCAAGGGCAAGAACGATCTGGGCTTGTCCCGCAAGCACATCATGGAATCCATCAACGGCTCATTGCGCAGGCTGCAGACGGATTATGTGGACCTCTACCAGGCGCACCGCTACGACTTTGAAACGCCGCTGGAGGAGACCATGCAGGCGTTCGCGGACATCGTCCGGCAGGGCAAGGCACTGTACATCGGCGTCAGCGAGTGGACGGCGGAGCAGCTCCGCGAAGGCCACGCCCTGTCAAAGGAGCTCGGTTTCCAGCTCATCTCCAACCAGCCGCAGTATTCCATGCTGTGGCGCGTCATCGAGGCCGAGGTTGTGCCGGCGTCCGAGGAGTTGGGCGTGTCCCAGATCGTTTGGTCCCCCATGGCCCAGGGCGTCCTCAGCGGCAAGTACCTGCCTGGCCAGCCCGCCCCTGAAGGCAGCCGGGCCACGGACCAGAAGGGCGGTGCCAAGATGATCGAACGCTGGATGCGGGACGACGTCCTGGCCGGGGTCCAGGAGCTCAAGCCCATCGCGGAGGAAGCCGGACTCTCCATGCCGCAGCTTGCCGTCGCCTGGGTGCTGCAGAACCCGAACGTCGCTTCGGCCATCATTGGTGCGTCCCGGCCGGAGCAGATCGCGGACAGCGTGGAGGCGGCAGGGGTGAGGCTGGAACCGGACGTCCTGAAGAAGATCGACGACGCCATCGGCTCCCTTGCCGAACGGGATCCCGCGCAAACGAAGTCCCCCTCCAAGCGGGAACACTAGCCGGTGGACTCCACTCCGGAACTGCCGGACCTGGCTGTTACCGGTTCAACCGGCGGCCTGGGCGGAATAGTGGCCCGGAAGCTCGCCGCGGCTGGTTCCGCCCAGCGCCTGCTGGTGCGGGACGCAGCACGCGCGCCCGAATTGGAGGACGCCGCGGCGGTGGTGTGCACGTACTCAGATTCAGATGCAGCACGTCGTGCCCTTGAAGGCGCCAAGGTGCTGTTTATGGTGTCGGCCGCGGAGGCAGAGGACAGGTTGGACGAACATTTCACGTTCGTTGATGCTGCTGCCGACGCCGGCGTGGAGCACCTGGTGTACACCTCCATCTACCGCTGCGCACCGGACTCGACCTTCACCCTTGCCCGCGACCACTACGCCACGGAAGAACACATCAAGGCTTCCGGAATGGAGTTCACCTTCCTCCGGAACAACCTCTTCCTGGACTTCCTGCCACTGATGACGGGTGAGGACGGCGTGATTCGCGGGCCTGCCGGCGAGGGTACGTTTTCCGGTGCGGCCCGGGAGGACATTGCCCAGTGTGCCCTTGCCGTGCTGCGCGACCCTGCCATCCATAAGGGCAAGACCTATAACCTGACCGGCCCGGAAGAGCTTTCAATGTCAGGGGCAGCCGAGGTGCTCACGGCAGGAACGGGCCGGACGGTTGGCTACCATCCGGAAACGGTGGAGGAGGCTTACTCATCGCGGGCATCCTACGGCGCACCGCAATGGCAACTGGATGCCTGGGTGAGCACCTACACGGCTATCGCGGCCGGCGAGTTGGCGGGGGTGTCTCCTGATGTACATGGGCTGACCGGCCAGGATCCCCTCAGCCTGGCGGAGTTCCTGACCCGGCCGCAGCTGTAGTTGTCCCCACCGCCGGGGCGGGCCGTTGACGTGCCGGCGGGGCGGGCGTAAACCTGTGGCAAGGCATCATCCAGCCCTGCACAATTCCCGCCGACCAGAATCGCAGCGCCATGAAGCAGATCCACGACAACCTGCAGTCCACGCCTCCAGCTGAGGGTTCCGGCGCACCGGCCGCGGTGCCGGGCGGGCCGACTACCGGCCCGCTCACTCCGGAGGAACTCCAGCTGGGCGCCCGCAACCACTCCATGCCTCTGGAGGCCCTCCGCCGTGACGTCACTCCGCCGGGACTCCACTACATCCTCACGCACTTCGATATCCCCGACATCGATCCTGCCGCCTGGCACCTCCGGATCAGCGGCGCCGTGGAGCGGGCGCTGGAGCTGAGCATGGCGGCGTTGCGGAAGGATCCCGCCATCACCGTTCCCGTCACGCTTGAGTGCGCGGGCAATGGCCGGTCGCTCCTTTCACCACGGCCCATGAGCCAGCCCTGGGTCCTTGAAGGAGTGGGCACCGCACAGTGGACCGGCGTTCCCCTCGCGTACCTCCTCGGCAAGGCGGGGGTACTGCAGAACGCGGTGGAAGTGGTCTTCACCGGGGCGGATGCCGGTATCCAGGGCGGCGTCCCCCACCACTACGCGCGGAGCCTGCCGATCCGGGAAGCGCTGCGCGCCGACGTCGTACTCGCCTACAAAATGAACGGCAACGAACTGCCGCCCCAGCACGGTTATCCCCTGCGGCTTGTGGTCCCCGGCTGGTATGGCATGGCCAGCGTGAAGTGGCTGGAATCCATCGAGGTGGTCACTGCCCCCTTCGCGGGCTACCAGCAGCAGGTGGCATACCGCTACCAGGATTCAGCGGACGACGCCGGGACGCCGGTTTCGCGGATCAGGGTACGTTCGCTGATGGTGCCGCCGGGCGTCCCGGAATTCTTCACCCGCAAGCGGGTGCTGCCCCAGGGACCCGTGATGCTGCAAGGCCGCGCCTGGTCCGGGCAGGCTGCGGTGACTGCTGTGGAAGTGGGCATCGATGACAAATGGCTGCCGGCGCACCTGGAAGAACCCGCGGGAGGATTCGCGTGGCGCAAGTGGACGCTGCCGTGGGTAGCGGACCCGGGCGAGCATGTGCTGGCCTGCCGCGCCACGGATGCCAGCGGAGCCACCCAGCCCCTGGAGCAGAACTGGAACTACCAGGGACTGGGCAACAACGCGGTGCAGCGCGTCAGCGTAAGGGTTGAGTAGCGGCCGCTATAAGGGCAGGTCTGGTTCCGCGGTCGGGATACTTTGTCTCCTGGGCAGGGGCGCCGGGTCTATACTCGGTGCCAGCCATGACCAGTCTTCCTTCCTCCCCCGCCAGCGTCCGCATCGATGCGTGGCTGTGGGCCATCCGGGCCTACAAGACCCGCTCTGCGGCTACGGCCGCATGCCGCGCCGGCCATGTGCGGCTGAACGGCAGCCCGGCGAAGGCCTCGGCAACACTGGTCAACGGCGACACGGTGACGGTCCGGATGTCCGGTTACGAACGGATCCTCGAAGTGCGCCGGCTGATCAACAAGCGCGTAGGTGCGGAGGCGGCGTCCCACTGCTTTACGGACCACACCCCGCCGCGCCCCGTTGCCCCGGCGCTGGGCCTGCCGCAGCGTGACCGTGGTGCGGGCCGGCCCACCAAGAAAGACCGGCGCGAGATGGAACGCCTCCGCGGGGCATGATGCTGCCTGTCCGGAGTCTGATGGCGGCCTTGCCTAGCCTTTGACCCGCGCCCGCACCAGGTTCGCGAACGGCAGCTGCCCGTACTCCTCAATGAACGCCGTGTGGTACTCGGCTTCGGCCTTGTTCAAGCCTTCGGCGGGCAGTTCCTTCCAGGCGAGCAGCAACTGCCCGGCGTCCTTGAGTTGCCAGACCAGGCGGCCGTCCCAATGCCCCGGCGGCTTGCCCTGCCCGAAGTCCAGGAACTCCTGGATCTGCCGCCGAAGTCCTCGGTTGCCTTTGCTGCCCGGACCGGCCTTCCCCAGATAGAGCACAGCGGCGGCATCCACCCATTCGGCTGCGAGCGCGGGTTCCGGCAGTGAGGGGTCCTTCTTCTTGAACACGCCGGCGGTGCTTTTCTTCAGGAATTCCGGCTGGAACCCTTCCGGTGCGATAACGGCGAAGAGGCCTGTACCCTGCGGGACCCGCATGGCGTCAAGGTCCTGAAACGACCTAAAGCCCGCAAAGCGGTCATCTTTCAGGCCCTTCCTGGTGAACTGCATTCCTATATTGAACAGCACGCCTTCTACTGCGCCGCACCAAGGCTCTCAAGCGCGCCCTAGAGTAGGAACGGGGGCGTAACGGCGTGGTGCGCCTCAATTTCCCCTGCCCTCCTCCATGCGCGGAAGCGTAGAGTGGCCTAAGACGCCTGATTCTGGACGCCTTGCTGCTGAGGGAGAAATCGTGACGATTGATTGGGACGAAAAGAAAGCCCTGCTACAGGAACCGAACATCGCGAAGGTAACCCAGCTTTGCGACGAACTGATGGAGAAGAAGCCGGGTTCCATCGTCCCCTACATCGACCCGGTGCACGACGAGGATGAATGCCGGATCGTCAGCCTGCAGGTCAGCCCTGGAAAGGGCACCGAATCCGGCTTCGTCTCGCACTACAACGACGACGAAGCGGCCCGCCGGGCCACCCAGATCTACGAACTGGCTGAGCTCGAACCGCGCTACGTGATGCCGTGGAACGCCTATCCGTGGGTACGCGATCCGGGTATGCCGTCAGCGCTGAGCGTGCAGGAAAAGACCGACGGCCTGCGCCCGTTCCGCCAGTTCCTGAAGATCAACTCACGCGTTTCCGCCATCATTGCCCACGGCACTGACGCTTCCACTTTCCTCACGCTGTTCGAGAAGACCTACCATTCATCGCTCAAGAACAGCGGCATCAAGGTCTACAAGGCCACGGCCCTGGGCGGCCGGGCGTTCGCTGTCTCCGAGGCGAAGCAGGAAGAGCTTCTGGCCAAGAGCGTAGACATCTACAAAGACGCGATGCAGCGGGCAGGCATCCAGCACCTCTAAGCCAGTGACGCGACCGGACGTGCTCGACTGGCTGCTCGACTCCGACCCCGCCATTCGCTGGCAGGTCCTGCGCGACCTCACCGACGCGTCGCCTCAGGAGGTTCAGGCCGAACGGGAGCGGGTGGCAAACCAGGGCTGGGGCGCCAGGCTCCTCGCCCTGCAGGACACGGACGGGCAGTGGGCGGGCGGTACCTACTGGCCCGCCTACGACGACGACCCCGATGGTCAGCCATGGACGGCCACCACCTACAGCCTGCTGCTCCTGCGCGACTTCGGCCTGGACCCCTCCAGCCGGGAAGCCCGGCAAGCTATCGCGCTGGTCCGCGCGAACTGCCGCTGGGAGGAAGGCAACCAGCGCTTCTTCGACGGCGAAGTGGAACCGTGCATCAATGGGATGACCGTGGCACTCGGGGCATGCTTCGGAGAGAACGTGGACGCAGTGGTGGAGCGGCTGACCCGCGAACAACTGGCTGACGGCGGCTGGAACTGCGAGGCGGAGAGAGGCTCCACCCGCTCCTCCTTCCACACCACCATCTGCGTGCTGGACGGACTTCTCGAGCACGAACGGAGCACTGGAGGCACCGTTGAATCGCGGGAGGCGCGGCACCGCGCCGAGGAGTATCTCCTGGCTCGCCGGCTGCTGAGGCGGGAGTCCAGCGGCGAGCTTATTAGCCGGGACTGGCTTCAGTTCTCCTACCCCACCCGCTGGTTCTACGACGTCCTTCGCGGGCTGGACTATTTCCGTGCCGCCGGCGGCGCCCGCGATGAACGCCTCGAAGAGGCGGTGGAGGTGCTGCGGTCAAAGCAACAACCGGACGGCAGGTGGCTGCTGGAAAACACCCACCCCGGCAAGGTCCACTTCCCACTGGAGGACGGCGACGGACAACCAAGCCGGTGGAACACCCTCCGCGCTCTGCGCGTACTGCGCTGGTACGAGGGTTCATGACGGCATGCGCCGCCCGGCCTAGCCTTCCATCAACCTCCGGCGGTGCTTCAACTCCTTGACCCATGCCCTGGTGACCATGCCGGGAAACGGGCCGCCGTCGTCGTTACCTTTTTGGCCGGGCCCCTTTAGGGCACGGAAGGCCGTCCCGGCCTCCAGATCGTGGATCAGCGGGCCAGACGCCTTTAGCGCAATCTCCAGAACCTGGGCAGCCGCCCGGTCTGTGAGTCCCAGTTCTGTGGCCCAGCCCAGGAAGTGGCGGCGCGAAATCCCGGTCCTCTTCCCGTCCATGGCCAAGGCCAGGGTTTTGTCGCCGTAAACCACCGTGGAGGGGATGTCGTACACCGGCGCGATGACCCATTCTCCGTGGGGCTGCTGGACCATCGAAACGTTCTTCGCATGCAAGTCCCCGTTGCCGGTCAACCAGGCATACGCCGCCTGGATCGCCAGGTTTCGAAGCGCTGGAAGCGGTGCTGAGCAGTGGTCCGCTAGCGCATGGCACACCTGGCCGTACCCCACGTTGTACTTGTCCGCCGGGTAGAGCTTCAGCACCTGCGCCCCGTCCTCCACAGCGAGGCGCCGCACACCGTCGGACCCTGCCTCCGGGAGCGGCACGCGGTCGAAACGCTCCACCAACAGCCCCGGCCGCCCGGCAACATCCCGGATCAGCCGGACGCGGCTCAGCGGAATTCGAAGCCTGGCGGCGTAGCCGAACATGACGTACTCGTTCTCCACTACATGCGGAAACTCCGGCGCGTTGAGCTTCAGGATGAACTGGCGCCCGGTGCTGGCCACCGGCACGGAAATCATTCCGGCGGACAACTTGTCCTGCACACCGGCCAGGGCTACCGGATCAATCAGGTCAGGGTCGCCGAGCAACTGATCGAAATCGACAGGCCTGCGTGGATCCAGGCGGACCGCGTGATCATCAGGGTTCAAGGGTTCCCCGTGGCCGACGATCTGGACGTCTCCCACCGGGTTGCCGCCGGCCGCGATCAAAAGGGACAGGTCGTCGTCCGCGCTGGTTTTGATGGATCGACGCAGGGCGTTGAGGCGGCGGCCCTCAGGCAGCAGCCCGGTGAAATAGGGCGGAGCGGCCCCTGCACTGGACAGCACAGGTCTGCTCGCCAGCGGCAGGGAGGTGGCGACGGCGGGTCCACCGGCGCTGAGGTAGCTTGCCAGGTAGCTGAACCTGGTACCCCCGTCGTGCCGTTCAAGCCGGGCGGCGAGGACCCCCGCCTTATAGATGTCGGCGATCCGGTGCCTCACGTCTGCTCCCGCTGGGCAGCTGCCGCCGTCCCGTCGTGAAGGGCGGCTGTACGTGTTCGTGTAGTCAACTGCAGCTCGAGGCCAAGGGTCCCAAGAAGCGCCAAAAGTGAGTCCAGCTGGACGCTGGGTTTCCCCTGTTCGACAAACCGCACGAAACGCTCTGACACCCCGGCCAACTGGGCGAGATCGTGCTGCGTGAGCCGGAGGGCGGCCCGCCGTGCACGGACTTCCGCAGCAAGATAGTTGGAGAAGGACGTTTTGATAATTCCATTCCCTTCGGTACGAACGTTCCGATTTATGCGCTTCACAAACTCTATAGCCGCCCATTCTCGCTGTACAGGACGTCCCCGGAACGAACGTGCCGGATCTGGGCAACATCCCGCCTTCAAGAGGCGTGGGTTGAAGGGCTGTAGCCGCGCGACAGGAAGGACTGCCAGCCGCCCCGCATTGACAGCAGCTGTGACCCCTGCCATATTTAAGGCGTGAACCTGTCAGACAGCCGGACAGCAGGACAGCCTGCGGCCCTTCCGCTCGCCCGGCTTAGTGCTGCCGAAGCGGTGTTCAATGCGATCCGGCAGGACATCGAGTCGGGACGGCTGGCGGTGGGTGCCAAACTGAGCTCGGAGGCCACGCTTTCCCAGCAGTACGGGGTAAGCCGGTCAGTCATCCGGGAGGCGCTCCGCTCCTGCACTGCCCTTGGCCTCACCGTCACCAAAACGGGCAAGGGGACGTTCGTCGTCGCCAACAAAGTGGCCAACGATCTCACCTTGGGCCAGTACTCAGCCCGGGACCTCACCGAAGCGCGCCCGCACATCGAAGTACCCGCAGCCGGACTGGCCGCGGAACGCCGCAGCGACGAAGAGCTGGAAACTCTTCGCCACATCGTCGCCGCCATGGCCACCGAAACCGACCCCGAGTCCTGGGTTTCCCTGGACTCGAGCTTCCATGCTGCCATCGCCCGTGCCAGCGGCAACAAGGTATTCGCCAGCGTGGTGGCGGACATCCGTGGCGCTCTGGCCCACCAGTCCGAGACCCTGAATATGGTGGCGGACCGGCAGCACGCCTCAGACATCGAACACCAGCACATCCTGGCCGCAATCGAGGCAGGCTCGGCCGAGGAAGCCCGCGAGGCCATGGCACACCACCTGCACGCCGTCGGCGTTGCCCTCGAATCCATCCTGAACAACTAGCCCCAGCCAAGGAATCCATGCTCTCCCCTGCACTTTCACCTGCCCTCAGTGCTGCCGCCCTCCCGCAGCACACGCCGCTGGTTACTGCCACCCGCGACGGACTGGTGGAGAGCGTCCACTACGGGTCAGCTATCGCACTCGAAGCTGACGGCACAACAGTGGCGGCCGTGGGTGCTCCCCGGGCGCCGTTTTATCCCCGGTCCTCCCTCAAGCCGCTCCAGGCCGTAGCCATGGTGCGCGCCGGCCTCGAGCTGCCGGTTGATCTGCTCGCCCTGGCCGCGGCAAGCCACTCCGGCGGCGCAAAGCACCGCCAGGGAGCCCTGCGGATCCTCGAACAATACGGGCTGAGCGTCAGCGACTTCGAAAACAGCAGGGACCTCCCCTACGGTGCGGGTGAGCGGGAGGAGTGGCTGCGCAACGGCGGCCGCTCCACCCAGCTCACCCAAAACTGCTCGGGCAAGCATGCCGCAATGGTTGCCACCTGCACCATCAATGGCTGGCCGGTCAAGGGTTACCTGGACCCGTCCCACCCGCTGCAGCAGTTGGTTGCCAGGACCGTCCTGGACCTGACCATAGAGACACCACTCGCCGCCAGCACCGACGGCTGCGGCACCCCGCTGTTTGCCCTCACCCTGCGAGGCATGGCCCGTGCCTTCGGTGTGATTGCGAAGGCTGCCGCGGACGACGACGGTGGGCCGGCTTCACAAAGTGCGGAAGCCGCCGTCGGCCTCGCCATGCAGCAGCACCCGGACATGGTGGCCGGGGAAGGCCGGGACGTCACCACGCTGATGCGCCTGCTCCCGGGCTCCGTGGCCAAGGACGGCTTCGAAGGCGTGCAGCTGGTGGGCCTGCCGGACGGTGCCGCCGTTGCCGTGAAGATTTCCGACGGCGGTGACCGCGCCAGGATGCCTGCCACGGTCAAGCTCCTCGACGCGCTGGGCGTGGACACCACGCCGCTCTCATCAATCGCAACCGCACCCGTTCTCGGCGGCGGCCACCAGGTGGGCCTGCTGCAGGCCGCCGACTTCCTGCCCACATCAACAATGTCCATACCCGTCAACGAAGCCCTGTAAGGACCCCATGACCACGATCAACACCGCCGCGCCCGTCCGGTCGGAACACGACCTGCTCGGAGATCGCGACGTCCCCGCCGATGCCTACTGGGGCGTGCACACCCTCAGGGCCGTGGAGAACTTCCCCATAACCGGCCAGAAGCTCTCATCCAACATGCACCTGGTCCGGGGCCTGGCAGCAGTCAAGCTTGCGGCGGCCCGCACCAACCGGGAGCTCGGGCTGCTGGACGCTGAACGTTCCGACGCCATCGAGCGGGCGTGCCAGGACATCCTGGACGGCCGGCTTGCCGACCAGTTCGTGGTGGACGTCATCCAGGGCGGCGCCGGAACGTCCTCGAACATGAACGCCAACGAGGTCATCGCCAACCGTGCCTTGGAAATCCTCGGTCACCCCAAAGGCGACTACGCCCGCCTGCACCCCAACGACCACGTCAACCTGTCCCAGTCCACGAATGACGTCTACCCGACGGCAGTAAAGCTGGGCACCATCTTTGCTGCCCGGGAGCTGCTGGACGCCTTGGCCGAACTCGAGGAAGCCTGCGCATCTAAGGCGCTGGAGTTCCGCACGGTGGTCAAGATGGGCCGCACCCAGCTGCAGGACGCCGTGCCGATGACCCTGGGCCAGGAATTCGGTACCTACGCCATCACCATCGGCGAGGACCGGCTCCGTCTTGCCGAAGCCGACCTGCTGATCCACGAAATCAACCTCGGCGCCACTGCGATCGGCACTGGCCTGAACGCACCCCTGGGCTATGCCGAGGCAGCCTGCCGGCACCTCGCCGGCATCACCGGCCTCCCGCTGGTCACCGCCCCGGACCTCATCGAAGCAACCCAGGACGTGGGCGCCTTCGTCCACCTCTCGGGAGTGCTGAAGCGCGTGGCCGTGAAGCTCTCCAAGATCTGCAACGACCTCCGACTGCTCTCCTCTGGCCCGCGCGCCGGTTTCGGCGAGATCAACCTCCCGGCCGTGCAGTCCGGTTCCTCCATCATGCCCGGCAAGATCAACCCGGTGATCCCGGAAGTGGTCTCCCAGGTTGCCTATGAAGTCATCGGCAACGACGTCACCATCACAATGGCCGCCGAAGCCGGTCAGCTCCAGCTCAACGCCTTCGAACCCGTCATCGTCCACAGCCTCCACAAGAGCATCTCTCACCTCGAAGCCGCGTGCCGCACCCTCACGGCCCGTTGCATCCGGGGTATCACTGCCAATACGGAACACCTCCGCCTCACCGTGGAACAGTCCATCGGCCTTGTCACAGCCCTGAATCCCCACCTGGGCTACGCCACCGCAACCGCCATCGCGCAGGAAGCACTCGCCACCGGCAAGGGCGTGGCCGAGCTCGTCCTCGAACACGGACTCCTCACCAGCACCCAACTGCAGGAACTCCTCAGCCCCGAACGCCTCGCCAACCTCAGCAAACCGGTCCCGGCCCCAAATCAAACGGCATCTTAAAAGGACATCCCCATGACTAATCCCCCCATCACAGACCACACCGTCCCGCCACAGGCGCATGCTTCTGAGTCGGCGTTGCATGCCGAGGACAAGGGTTATCACAAGAACCTCAAGCCGCGGCAGATCCAAATGATCGCGATCGGCGGTGCGATCGGTACCGGCCTGTTCCTGGGCGCCGGCGGCCGGCTCAACGCCGCGGGCCCGTCCCTGGTTATCGCGTACGCCGTCTGCGGGTTCTTCGCGTTCCTGATCCTGCGCGCCCTGGGCGAACTGGTCCTTCACCGCCCTTCCTCGGGTTCATTTGTCTCCTACGCCCGGGAATTCTTTGGCGAAAAAGCAGCCTTCGTTTCCGGCTGGTTCTACTGGATCAACTGGGCCACCACCACCATCGTGGACATCACCGCCGCGGCCCTGTACATGAACTTCTTCGGCAACTACATTCCCTGGATGGCAGCGGTCCCGCAATGGGCCTGGGCCCTGATCGCCCTGGTCGTGGTCCTGGCCCTGAACCTGGTCTCGGTCAAGGTCTTTGGCGAAATGGAATTCTGGTTCGCCCTGATCAAGGTCGCAGCCCTGGTCGTGTTCCTCATCGTGGGCACCTACTTCGTCATCTTCGGCACCCCCGTGGACGGCCAGCAGGTCGGCTTCAGCCTCATCTCCGATAACGGCGGGATCTTCCCCAACGGCCTGCTGCCCATGATCATCCTCATGCAGGGCGTCCTGTTCGCCTACGCCTCCATCGAACTCGTTGGCACCGCCGCCGGCGAAACCGAAAACCCCGAAAAAATCATGCCCAAAGCCATCAACTCCGTGGTCTTCCGCATCGCGGTGTTCTACGTCGGCTCCGTGATCCTCCTGGCCCTGCTGCTGCCCTACACCTCCTACGAAAAAGGCGTCAGCCCCTTCGTGACCTTCTTCGGCTCCATCGGCATCCAGGGCGTGGACGTCATCATGAACCTCGTCGTCCTCACCGCCGCCTTGTCCTCCCTCAACGCCGGGCTCTACTCCACCGGCCGGATCCTGCGCTCCATGTCCGTCAACGGCTCCGCCCCCAAATTCGCCTCCCGCATGAACAAAGCCGGCGTCCCCTACGGCGGCATCGCCATCACCGCCGGCGTCTCCCTCCTGGGCGTCCCGCTGAACTACCTCGTCCCGGCCGACGCCTTCGAAATCGTCCTCAACGTCGCCTCCGTCGGCATCATCATGACCTGGGCCACCATCGTCCTATGCCAGATCCAACTCCACCGCTGGGCCAACAAAGGCTGGCTCAAACGCCCCTCCTTCCGCATGTTTGGCGCCCCCTACACCGGCTACCTCTCCCTCCTCTTCCTCGCAGGCGTGCTGATCATGGTCTTCATCGAATCCCCCCTCACCATGCTCGTCACCGCCATCGCCTCCATCCTGATGGTCTTCGGCTGGTACGCCTGCCGCAAACGCATCCGCGAAATCGCCGAAACCCGTGACGGCTACACCGGCACCGCCCCCGTGATCGCCAACCCACCGGCGGACACCTTCAAGAAGTAATTCCCTCTACGGCGTACGACGGCGGCACCCCAGGTTCTCGAATTCGAGAAGCCGGGGTGCCGCCGTCGTTCGTTGTTGTTCAACTCCCGCTTAGTGGGATGGTTTTACCACCATCGCCGAACCACCGCCACGCCTGGCCGGTTCGGCCACAGCAATGACCTTGTTGTCATCGAGGAACTCGATGGCAGTAGCTGCGCCGATTTCGGCTGCGGAAGTACCCGGCGTACCCGCAGCGGCGAAATTGTGGCCGTACCGTGTGGCAAGGTCCTTGCCGTACGGCGCGTCGATGAACGCCTGCTCAGCGGTTACGTTTGCGGTGTTGCGCTGTGAGGCGCGGGGAGCCGCCAAGGCGTCCTCAAGGCTCATGCCCAGGTCGATTCGGTTAATCAGCGTCTGCAGGACGGTGGTGATGATGGTTGAACCGCCCGGGGAACCAAGCGCCAGGAACGGTTCGCCGTCCTCGAGCACGATGGTGGGCGACATGGACGAACGCGGCCGCTTGCCCGGCTCGATACGGTTGGGGTCGGTTTCGCTGTACACCGGTGAGAAGTCCGTCAGCTCATTGTTCAGTATGAAGCCGCGGCCTGGAACCACAATGCCGGAACCGCCGGTCTGCTCGATGGTGAGCGTGTACTCCACCACGTTGCCCCACTTGTCCGAAACCGTGAGGTTGGTGGTGTTGATGTTTTCCGTATCCGAGGCGTCAGTAAGCGCTGCCGGCCTTGCCGGGCACACGCCGTCGTATGACCCCGCGTCCCCTGCAGCCACAGGCTTTGTGGCCGCCCGATGGGGGTCAATGGCACAGGACCGTTCTTTTCCGAACACCGGGTCCAACAATTCCTCCGTGGGGACATCCACGAATGCCGGGTCGCCCACGTACTTTCCACGGTCGGCAAACGCGAGCGCGCTGGCCTCAAGGTAGTGATGAAGGACCTTTGGCTTGTCCTCCCGAAGGGACGGCAGGTCAAACACCTCAAGGATGTTCAGCGCCTCGCCTACGGTAGTGCCGCCGCTGCTCGAAGGCGCCATGCCATAGACGTCATACCCGCGGTACACAATGTGGGTGGGGTCCTGGTCAAGGGCCTTGTAGTCGTCCAGGTCCTCGGTGGTCATGACGCCCGCAGGTCCGGGCAACGCAGTCTGGCCCGGAGTGCTGGGGGCATTGCGCACCGTGGACACGATCTCTTCCGCCAGCGGGCCCTCATAGAATTCGTCGACACCCTTGTGCCCGAGGAGGCGGTATGTCTCGGCTATATCCTCGTTCTTGAAAACGGCTCCGACTGCAGGTGCATCGTTATCCGGGCCGGGCAGGAAAAGCTCCCTCGTCGCCTCGAATGGCAGGAAGCGCTCCCTGTTCTCCAGCGTCTGGAGGCGGAAGGTTTCATCCACCAGGAAGCCATCCTCCGCCACGTCAATGGCAGGCTCCAAGGCTTCCCTGAGGCTCATGCTGCCCCAGCGGTCCAGCGCCCGTTCCCAGGTTGCCGGTGTACCCGGCACGCCGACCGAGATTCCACTGGTTGCCTGCTTCTTGAAGTCATAAGGCGTCCCGGTGGCGGGGTTAATGAAGGCGTCCCGAGGCATCGCCTGAGGCGCGGTTTCCCGGCCATCAATGGTTTTGACCCTGCCTGTGTCCGCGTCATAGAACACAAAGTAGCCACCGCCGCCGATGCCGGCGCTGTAGGGCTCGGTTACGCCGAGGGTGGCTGCCGCGGCGACAGCGGCGTCAACTGCGTTGCCGCCCTTGCGAAGGACTTCGATGGCCGCCGCGGAGGCGTCCAGGTCAACGGTGCTGACGGCTCCGCCGTACCCCTTGGCGACAGGGGCCTTTTCGGAGTCGTCGGCCTCCCATGAATGGGCAGAGGCCGGGCTTACCAATACTCCAGTCGTCACGCTCATCGCCAGCACCGCCGTAATGGCAGCTCCCCGGCGTCCCAGATGTGGCATGGTTGCTCCTGAATGGGTTCGAGTGAGGTGAATCACACGCTACTCCTCGCACCATCTACTCTCAACGGCTGCGACTACCCCTCTTGACGCACGCCAAACCCGGGTTTATCCTCGCCCCATCCTGCCGTTTCAACGGCTTGCGAGGAGGACCGTGTTGAACAATCCGGAAGCAAAGATTGTTGTGGGTGTGGACGGTTCTGATTCCTCCGTGCAGGCCCTGCGGTTGGCGGCCAAGCTGGCGCCTGCACTCGACGCGCGGATCCATGCGGTGGCTTGCTGGGATTTCCCCCAGATCTACGCTGGCTACGTTCCGCCCGACTTCGACGCCTTTGAAGGAGCCGCAAGGCAGACCTTGGCCGAGGCTCTCGGCAAAGCGTTCGGGCCGGATGCCCCCGTGGAGATTACCCAGGCCATAGTCCGCGGCCCGGCGCCGGCGAAACTGGTGGAAGCCGGCGCTGACGCCGCACTCCTGGTGGTGGGCCGCCGCGGGCACGGCGGCTTCATTGGCATGCACCTTGGGTCAGTGAGCTCAGCATGCGTTTCGCACGCCGCCTGCCCGGTCCTGGTGGTGCATGCCGACAGCAGCCACCGCCACCACCATCTCTGGAGAGGCTCCAAGGACAAGGGCGCCGCGAAGCTCTAGCCGCCCGAACCTTCCTGGCGTAACGCAACGCCCCGGCGACTCCGGGCCGGGGGCCGATCCCCTATGCTCAGCAGAGTGCCCCTTGGCGCCGGCGCCCGCGGGGGTGGCGTAAGGAGCAGTTCAACGACGAACCAACCGGGAGACAGTATGACCAACTGGCGGATCAGGGATTTCCACTCGGCCGACCTCGACGGGATCCTGCACCTCTGGGAGACCCTCAAATCCCACAACGTCGAACCCGTGTACGCACTGTCCGAGGTCCTCGCATCGTGTGAAAAGGACCATGCCGTGGTGGCGGTGCAGGGCGAGCAGGTGGTGGGGGCCGCCGTCGGACGCGCCGCCCACGACCAGGGCTGGATCGTTTTCCTGGCCACGCTGCCCGAATACCGTGGCCGCGGGATCGGCACCTCGCTGCTGGCCGCCGTCGAAAGCCGGATGGCGCCGCATGGGCTGAACAAACTCTCGGCGCTCATGCCCGAATCGGAAACCCGTGTGGAGGCCTTCCTGGGCCGCGGGTTCGCTCTCAAGAAAAACCTGCGCTACTTCGAGCGGACCATCCCCGTCCAGCGGCAGGAGCTCGGCGCGCTGGGCCAGCTCGGCGGCCGAGTCCTGGCCCGCGACCTGTGGGAAAACGTGGCCGGCATGCGCAAGGAAAAGGAACTGCTGGAACGCCGCCTGGTCCTCCCCCTGGCCGAGGCCGACCTCGCGGACGAATTCGGCGTCGTCCCGCCCCGTGCCGTGGTGCTCTTCGGCCCGCCCGGCACCGGCAAAACCACCTTCGCCAAGGCCATCGCCTCCCGCCTGGAATGGCCCTTCGTTGAGGTGTTCCCCTCCCGGCTGGCCGCAGACCCGCAGGGCCTGGCCGGCGCCCTGCGCGAGACCTTTCTGGAGATCGCCGAACTGGAGCACGCCGTGGTGTTCATCGACGAGGTGGAGGAGATCGCGTCCCAGCGCTCGGGCGAGCCGCCGTCGCCGCTGCAGGGGGTTACCAACGAGCTGCTCAAGATCATCCCGGCGTTCCGTGAACAGCCGGGCCGGCTGCTGGTGTGCGCCACGAACTTCATCCGCGCCCTGGATTCCGCGTTTCTGCGCCACGGCCGGTTCGACTACGTCATCCCCATCGGCCTTCCCGACCGGCAGGCCCGCGAGGCCATGTGGCAGCGGTTCATCCCCGCCCCGGTGGTGGATGACGTGGACGTGGAACTGCTGGTGGACAAAACCGAGGGCTTTTCTCCCGCCGACATCGAGTACGCCGCCCGCAGCGCCTCCCAGCGTGCGCTGGAAAAGGCAGTGTACGACGACGGCGGGCTCGCTTCCGGCGGCGCACTTTCCGTCCGGGAGGCGGTGCGGAAGGGGCCCTCCACCCAGGACTACCTGGACGCAATTGGTGACACCCGCACCACGGTCAGTGCCGAAGTGCACCAGGACTTCCTGGAGGACATCGACGCCCTGGGCCGCGTGTAAGGCAGTAACGTTTGATGCATGTCCTCCAACCCCCTCCGGCATGCAATGGCGCGCATGGGCGGCCGCGATCCGCATGAAAAGCACCGAGCCGCCACACCGCTTGAACTCTTTTTCGACCTGACCTTCGTAATCGCCTTCGGCGTTGCCGGCAGCCAGTTCGCCCATGAAATCGCCGAAGCACACATCGTTGCCGGGCTGATGGGGTTCTCCTTCGCGATGTTCGCCGTCATCTGGGCATGGATTAACTTCACGTGGTTCGCCAGCGCCTACGACACCGATGACTGGATCTTCCGCGTGGTCACGTTGATCCAGATCGTTGGCGTCCTGATCCTTGCCATGGGAATCGAGCCCATGTTCCATTCGCTGGTGGAGGGAAAACATGTGGACAACGCGGTGATCGTGGGCGGCTACGTGATCATGCGGCTGGCACTGGTTGCCCAATGGCTTCGCGCAGCCAGGCAGGATCCTGCCCGCCGCGAGACATGCCTGCGCTACGCCAAATACCTTGCGGTGGTGCAGCTCGGTTGGATTGCGGTACTGATCGTCGAGGCGGACGTTCCCACCACATTCTTCATGATTGTGCCCTTGATCGTCCTGGAGATGGCCACCCCGTACGCCGCCGAACGCAAAGCGCGGACCCCGTGGCATGCCCACCATATTGCCGAGCGGTACGGGCTGCTGGCCATCATCGCTTTGGGTGAATGCCTCATCGGTGCGATCGAGACGCTCCGCGCCATCGTGGCCAACCACGGCTGGAGCGTGGACGCCGCACTGGTTGGCTTTGGCGGCACAGCCTTGGCTTTCGGTATGTGGTGGATTTACTTCATGCTTCCCACCGGACGCGCGTTGCACCTGCGGCGCCACCGGTCTTTCCTGTTCGGCTACGGCCACATCCCTATTTTCGCCGCGATTGCCGCCACCGGCGCCGGGCTGCACGTGGCGGCGTACTTCATCGACCACGAGGCACACATCAGCGGCGCAGTTGCGGTGGCCAGCATCGCGGTTCCGGTGGCACTGTTCAAGGGTTCGCTGACCTGGCTGTACAGCGTGATGGTGGGCCCGGACCGGACAGTCATCATCGTGGCAGCAGGCGTGCTGGCGGCCCTGGCCGCATCAGTCGGCATGGCGGCAGCCGGAGTTTCGGTCCCGGCCTGCATGCTGGTAATCGTGCTGGCGCTCGGCATGTCGATCGTCGTCGATGAGCGCCGCGGTTCCGACCGACTGCATCACGCCCTGGAAAAGCTCGAGGCTACTGCTCCCCGGCCGTCCTAGCATCCAGGCCCGCGCCACCGGCGGCATCCGGTTCCCCGTAGGACAGGTTCTCGTAGTCGGTGGTGTCTGCCTCGTCCAGCTGGTTGTCCAGCTCTTCCAGCAGCCACGGGTTGACCCGTGCAAGGATCTTCCGGACCTCCTCCACCTCGACGGCGGCGTACAGTACGGGACGGGCATCGCGGTACTTGGTGACAGGCGGTTTGTCCGGCCATTTCTCCGCCAACGCCTGAACCCTCTCGGGCAGTGAGTTGTGGGCGTTGTCGGCGATCTTGACCAACGCAGCATCATGGTCTTCAGCGATTTCGCGGATCCCGGCCTCGTAGTCGTCCGGGTTTTCGTGCAGCCGTTTGGTGACGCGTTCGATAATTTCCACAGCCCGCTCGGACACGCCCATGTCCAGCAGCGCCTGGCGGGTCATTGGAGTGTCTTCGGCGATGTCGTGCAGGTACCCGGCGATCCGGATATCGTCATCGAAATCGGCGAGGGCATCGCCAACGGCGAGGACATGTTCCCGGTACGGGCGCTTCAGCTTGTCCTTCTGCCGGTTGTGGGCCACCTCGGCGAGTACCTTGGCGGTCTCAACCGTGAATCTGGGCGCCGGGCTCTGCTCCGCGGCATGCTGGTCTGACATGACCTAAGCCTAGGCTGAAGAGGCGGCTTGGGCTGAACCGGCGGAAACCGGCCTGCGCGCCTACTGCTTGCCGTACTTCCGATGAACCGCCTGCTTGCTCACCCCCAGGCACTGCGCAATGGCTTCCCAGGACAATCCGGCCTGCCTTGCGCTCCGGACAAGCGAGGACTCTGTCCGGCTCACTTCCTTCTGCAGCTCAGCGACGGCGTGCAGGGCCTCTGCCGGCCCCATTCCATCCATTGATCCCACAAGGGTCTTCATGCGATCCACCTCCATTGCGTCAACATTAGTTGACGCTCAATCGGGTGTCAACTAAAGCTGACGATCAGTCGGTGCACGCAGCGTCCTGATGAAGCCGAGGCTCGAGGCCCGTAACGTCCATCCCCCTCCACACCCACGGTTCCAGCGGCAGGGCGGACGGGTCGAAGGCCCGCAGGGCCTTCTCAAGCGGACCGGCAGGCAGTCCCAGCGACTCGAGCAGCCGGTCCCGCACGGCAGCGGCGGGGCTCCCCGCATCTGCCAGATCCTGGAGCGTCACCGCACCGTCCCGCTTTGCCAGCCGGACGCCGGCTGCATTCACCACCAACGGAACATGCACATATTCCGGAGATGGAATATTCAGGAGCGCTGCGAGGAACGCCTGCCGCGGAGTGGACGGGAGGAGATCGTCGCCGCGGACCACCTGATCGATGCCCTGCTCAGCGTCGTCCACCACCACTGCGAGGTTGTAGGCCGTCACACCGTCGTTGCGCCGCAGCACGAAGTCATCCACCATGCCGGTGTAGGTGCCGTGAAGCAGGTCGCGGACGCTGTAGTGCGCGACCTCGGCGCGAAGCCGGATGGCAGCGGGCCGCGTCGAGCGCTTGAACTCAAGCTCTGCGGGGTCCAGATGCCGGCAGGTCCCCGGATACGCACCCTGCGGCGCGTGCGGAGCGGACGGTGCCTCCTGGATTTCACGCCGCGTGCAGAAGCACTCGTACGTCAGTCCGGCAGCCTCCAACCGCGAAACCGCGGCGGCGTAGAGCGGGCCGCGCGCAGTCTGGCGAACCACCTCGCCGTCCCAACTAACACCAATGGCCGCCAGGTCCCGCAACTGCCCAGCTTCGGCTCCGGCCCGTGCGCGGTCAAGATCTTCCACCCGGAGCAGGAACTTCCGGCCCGTGGACCGGGCGAACAGCCAGGCAAGGATTGCCGTCCGAAGATTCCCTACATGGAGGTCACCGGAGGGACTGGGGGCAAAGCGGCCTGCGGAGGTCATGGGTCAACCCTATGCGGGAAGGAAATGTGCCGGGACAGCACAAGAGCCCCTCAGCTACTGACTTCGGAAGAACCGACGTCGGTAGCTCAGGGGCTCTTGCAGTGTTTGCAGAATGACCGAGGTGTGAACAAGTGTCAATCAGCGGCGGCTTCCTTGCGGGAAGCGGTGTCCAGTTTCCGGGTGGTGTGCCGGGAACCTGTAAGCCTGAGGGAATCAGCGGTAGCTTTTGCCTTCGTTGCCACTATTTGAGCATAAAACAGGCAGGGAGGACCAACAGGCACTGTTCTCGTTGATCAATTTGACCAATGTCTCACGGCATGCAGGATGCGAATTGATCGATATGCTTCCATTTCTGTCCAACGGCCTATCCCACCGGTGCGGGCACCGGGGCAGCGGGTGGCTCGGCCTTGGTCCGCCGTTTCCCGAAACGCAGGTACAGGGACGGCAGGATGAAAAGGTTGAGGAGCGTTGAGGACACCAGTCCGCCGACAATGACTACAGCCATGGGATGTTCGATTTCATGGCCTGGGATAGTGCCCATCATGATCAGCGGCACCAGCGCCAGCCCGGTGGCGAGCGTCGTCATCAGGATGGGAGAGAGCCGTTCCCCCGCACCCCGCAGCACCAGCTCGGGCCCGAACTTCTCATTTTCGTATTTTTCAAGGTGCTGGCAATGGCTGATGAGGAGGATGCCGTTGCGTGCCGCGATGCCCAGAACCGTCAGGAACCCTACGATCGAGCCGAGCGAGAGAACGCCGCCGCTCAGATAGGCCGCGAACATTCCGCCGACGAGCGCCACAGGGAGTGTAAACATGATCAACGCAGCCAACCGCCAGCTGCCAAATGATGCCTGGAGCAGCAGGAAAATGACCAGGAGAGCAGCCGCGGCAAAGGTCAGGAGCTGGCGGGTGGCAGCTTCGCGTTCCGCGAACTCCCCAAGGACCTCGGCGTGGTAGCCGGCGGGGAATTCCACCTCGGCGAGCTCTTCCTGCAGTTTCGTCACCAAGGCACCCAGTTCACCATCGGATGCCGCATTGGCGCTGATATCGATCCTGCGGGAGTTGTTGTTCCGGTCAATAACGCCCGGAGTTGCGTTAACCCTTACGTCCGCCACCTCGGCGAGCCGGATCGGCACTCCGGATGGAGTATCGATGGGCAGGTTGCCGAGACTGGTTACATCTGAGCGGGTCTCCGGGGGACTCCAGATACGGACGTCGAAGACCTTGCCCTCCCGCCACAGGTCGCCCACTTCCTCGCTGGCGACCATCGCTGCCGCAGCCCGCCGGACGTCGCCGGGCTTAATGCCATGACGCTTTGCCGCCTCGAGGTTGACCTCGACGTCCACCTGCGGAATATCCACCTGCAGCGATATGTGCTCCTCGACGGCCTCGTCTATGCCACCCATCACCTCCTCGACTTCCTTGGCCAGCTCGCGCAGGGTTTCCAGGTCATCGCCGTAAACCCGGACCACGACCGCGTCGCCTTCGCCGGTGAGGACCTCACGGATCCGCTCCTTCAAGTAGGTCTGCACGTCGCGGTGAATCCCGGGATATCCGTCCACCACTTCCTGCACGGCGGCCAGGGTCTTGTCGTAGTCGGCCGCGGGATCCACGCTGATCCAGTTCTCACCGAAGTTCACCCCCACCACCTCATCTGCCGCCAGCGCCTGCCCGATGTGGGCGCCGCAGTTCAGGACTCCCTCTACCGCCAGCAACTCCCTGCAGGCCCGTTCGCTGATGCGGACCTCCTCGGCCAGCGACGTGCCCGGTTGGGTCACCCAGTGCATGAGGAAGTCGCGTTCCTTGAACGAAGGCAACAGTGCCTGGCCCAGCAACGGGGCCACCAGGACGCCGGAGAGAGTCAGGGCGGTAAAAGCGAGGTAGCCAGGCCCTGGGCGCCGGATAACCCTGGACATGACCTTGTGGTAGCCGCGCTTGAGGACCCGGACCAATGGCGGGTCCCGCGGATCCAGCGGAGCCTTGCGCAGGAAGATGAGCGCAAGGGCTGGAGTGACCGTGAGCGCCACCAACATGGAGGCGAAAACTGCCAATGTATAAGCGCTGGCCAGTGGACGGAAGAAAGCCCCGGTTAGGCCTTCAAGGAAGAAGATGGGCACCGCGGCCACCACAATGATGAGGGTGGCGTACACGATTGGCCCGCGGACCTCCATGGAAGCCTCAAGCACAACGGATGCGGTGGATTGGCCGCTCCCGCTTTCCCGATGCTGCCTCAACCGGCGAATGATGTTTTCGATATCGATGATGGCGTCATCCACCACAACGCCGACAGCGATGACCAGACCGGCCAGCACCATGGTGTTCACCGTGCTGCCGGTCATCATGATGACCACGCCTGCTGTGATGAGGGACAAGGGAATGGCAATCAGGCTGATGAGGGCCGTCCGCCACTGGAAAAGGAAGGCCCCCAGCACCATCATGACCAGCACGATTCCCAGCAGCAGAGCCAAGCTCAGGTTTTCGAGCGACTGTTCTATGAAGGTGGCCGGCCTGAAAATGGCGGTGTCGACGTCGATTCCCGACAATGCCGGAGCCATCTGCTCCAGCGCCTCCTCCACTCCCCTGGTTACTTCCAGGGTGTTGCCCCACGGCAGCTTCTCCACGATGAGCATCAGGCCTTCGCCGTCATTGATGACGGCGTCACCAATCAGGGGGTTATGGTCCATCACGACGTCGGCCACGTCGCCCAGCCGCAGGGGGTTCCCGTCGCGTTCCAGGATAGTGATCTTGGCGAGATCCTCAGGAGTGCGGATGGGCAGGACGTGTGAAATGCCAAGGCGCTGGTTCGGGGTGTCTACAAAACCGCCCGTGCCTACCATGTTGCCGGATGAGTGCTTCAGCAGTCCGGCGTGCATGGCGTCATTGGTGGTTGACATCACCTGTTCCAGGGAGACCTTTTCGGCCAGCAGCCGGTCAGGCCTAACGCGCACCTGGAGCGTTTCCTTCCGTTCACCCCAGATGGCAACGTTGGCCACCCCCGGAACGGAGAGCAGGTGTGCCCGCAGCTTGTAGTGGGTCAACATGGACATTTCGATCAAGCTCAGCTCGTCCGAGGACAAGCCGATCTTCATAACCCGGCTCGTGGAGGACAAGGGCTGCAGCATCACCGGTGGCGTTGCCCAGCTGGGCAGCGTCGGAGTGACCGTTGCGACTCTTTCCGCAACCAGCTGCCGCGCCTTCAGCAGATCAGTACCGGGATCGAAAATCATCAGAACTGAGGACAGCTGGGAAACCGACTTTGAGCGCAGCTCGTCCAGCCCCTCCAAGCCGTTGAGTGCGTCCTCAAGCGGAACCGTGACCAGCTCCTCCACTTCCGCGGCCGTCAGGCCCAGGGCTGCTGTCTGGATTTCCACCCGGGGCGGTGCGAACTCGGGAAACACGTCCACCGAAGCTGAACTGATCTGGACGGCACCAACCATCATGATTCCGACGGCGAGCGCTACCACCACCGAGCGGAACTTGAGACTGAAAGCAATAAGCTTGCGCATAGCTGGTCAGTGCGCCGTATCCAGTTCAGCACCCAGGAGTTCGGCTGCGCCTACCGTTACAATCCTGGTGCCAGGCTGGGGCCCGCTGGCCAACTTCACGGCGGGGGCCTCGATCCGTTCAACCGCCACGGGCGCCCGGACAAACACCAGCGGCTCCGGGTTGGTGTAGACCCAGGTGCCGCCAGTGGCGTCATAGATCAGGGCCGAGTAGGGAACCTGGAGTTTACCCTCGACGGTTTCCACCGCGCCTGTTGCCACCCCCAGCCGTTCTGCAGCTTTCTCCGTCAAGGTGATGCGGCTGACTTCCTGACCGTCAACCTCCTCCAGGGTGGCCGCTTCCAGCCCGGTTGCGGCCGGCGCCGCCTCAGGCACTTCCCCGCATGCGGCCACAGGGCCACAGACCAGGCAAGCCATAACCATGGCACCGAACAGGTGGCGCTTCCAAGGCACGTTCGCAGTCGTCATGATACTTCCGTTCTTACAGTGCGCCCCGCGGCGTCGGTGGGGCCTTGTGGCTTCAGGGGATCCTCCGGAGCGCCAGTGCCAAACAGGATCAGGAGGGTTGGAAGGACAAACAGAACAAGCAGGGCGTGTGTCACCAAGCCACCCCATACCACGACGGCCAAGGGCAGGATAGTTTCCCTGCCAACCACTCCCCCCAGTACCACCAAGGGGATCAGGAATGCAGCGCTGATAACCGCAGCAATCACAAGCGGGACCACGCGTTCCTGGGCTGCCTGCAGAATTGAGGAGCGCGAACCACCCTGTTCGGGGGCCTCCTCCCGCGCCTCTACAGTTGCCGCAGTGTTGGAAGCGCCCGGCGATTGGGCGCGCCGGACCAGCAGGATGGAGTCACGCACGGCCATGGCCAACAGCGCCGCGAAGGCAAGGAGAGTCACCTGGGAGCCGATCCCGCCTGTGACGAATGCGCCCAAGACACCGCCTGCCAGGGCGAGGGGCAGTGCAAGGAATACAACCAGTGCCACGCGCCAGCTTCCCAGCGCGGTCTGGAGGAGGACCAGGACACCGATCAAGGCTGCTCCGGCGACGGCCAGGACCAGTTGCATCGTGTCCTGCCGCTCCGAGTATTGGGACGGTACTTGTGCGTGATACTCCATGGGGAAATCAAGGTTGGCCAGCTTGGCGTTGACATCTGATGTGATGTCCCCGGTGGACCTGCCGTCCACTTGGGCTACCACGTCGATGTGGCGGGAGGTATCGATGTGGGTGATAACCGATTCGTTGGGCGCAATGCGGACATCCGCCAACTCCCCGAGCCGCACGTGGCCACCGCCAGGCTTGTCAATGAGCAACTCCTGAATGCTGGTGAGGCTCGAGTTGGTCGCCGGAGTTCCCTTGACCACCACTTGGAAGACCTTCTGCTGCTCGAAAAGGAAGCCGACGTCCACACCCTGCAGCAAAGTGGCCGCTGCACGCCGCACATCACCTGGTTTGACGCCAGCCTGCTGTGCCTTGTCCAGGTTAACCTCGATCTCGGTGATGGGCTGGAGCTGGGGAAGGGACAACTGCGGGTCAACCAGACCAGGCGTGGTGGACATCATCTCCCTGACGTCTTCCGCGGTTTCCCGCAGGACTTGGGGATCGACCCCGAAGACCCTGACCGAGAACTCATGTTCTGACCGGCTGCGTTCCGCATCGAGCCGGTTCTGACCATATGTGACGACGCTGCCGCTGATCCCTGGGTAGCCTGCCGCAACTTCTTGCACAGCCTCGGCCACATTCACGTAGTCGGCGTCCGCCTCCATGGTTACCCAGAGCTCGCCTGAATTTGCCCCCACTACCCGGTCGGAAGTGATGGCACGGCCCACGTGCCCCCCTACATTGGCGACTCCCGGGATGTTCTCCAGTTCTTTGCTGGCAAGTGCGGATATCCGGCTCATTTCGGTATTCGACGTCCCTGCCATCCCGTCCCACTCCACCAGCAGGATCCGGTCCTGAAGTGCAGTTACCGAGGGCTGCCCGGCAGCCAGGAGCGGAACCCCCGCTACCGCAGCTACTACGAGCAGAGCACCTGCCGCCAGCACCCACCGGGATTTCGCGGCGCTCCGTTCGGATGCTGTCCGGATACCTGCCCTAATTTTGCCCGGGAGCATCGGAGCGCGCTCCTCGCCCCCCAAGAAGGTGAGGGCCAATGCCGGGGTCAGGAGCCATGCAACGACCAGGGCGACCGCGAGCGCCAGCAGGAAGGACAGGACCAAGGGAACGAAAAGGGCCCGGTTCAACCCTGTCAGGAACAGCACGGGCAGCAGGACGAGCACCATGGTGAGTCCGGCGAAGATGATTGCATTGCGGGTCTGCTGGAGGGCGGCAGTAATGAGTGCCATCCGTGGCTCCGTCTTCACCTCTGCCTCCGCCGGGCCGCCGTCCATGCTCCCGCCGTCCGTGACGTCAGTGGAAGTCGCAGCCGCCGCCCGCCGTCCTGAACCGGGGGTGGAAAGCTCCCGCCGCCGGCGTAACCCGTTCAGGTCAGTCACGAGGTCGGTCACAACCACGACCAGAGCCAGAACCAGCCCGGCGAAGACCATGACGTTCAGCCCGATGCCGAGCACGAACAGCAAGAGCAAAGCTGCCGCCGCGGATACTGTCAGGACAATTAGACCCACAAGGGCCATCCGCCAGGACTTGAAGAAGAGTCCGAGGAGGAGGGCCGCCAGCAACAAACCGACGATGAAGCCCGTGCCCAGGTTCTGCACCGCGGACTCAAGGAAAGTTGCAGGCCGGTAGACGCTTGTGTCCACGTTGATTCCCGAAAGGCCAGGCTTCAAGTCCTCCAATGCCGCTTCGAGCGCTGCTGTGATTTCAGCCGTGTTGGCCTCAGGAAATTTCTCGATGACCAGCATGAGGGCGGGGTCCTCATCCACCACTGCGTCACCAATAAGCGGCTGGTGGTTTTCCTTCACCGTTGCCACATCGCCAAGTACGAGCGGAGCGCCTGTCACGTTTTCGACGCTGACCTGCGCCAGGTCGCTGGGTGTGGTGATCGGCAGGACATGCTGGATCCCGATGCGCTGGTTATCCGTTTCCAGGAAGCCGCCCGTTCCCGGTGTTGAGGCCTCGAGGAACGTCAGTGGCGATACCCAGACCGCATTGCCCGTTGTCCGAATGATCTGATTGAGTGTTACCCCCCGCGCCTGAAGCGCTTGGGGGTCCACTTCCACCTGCATCTGCTGCTCACGCTGGCCCCAGATTGAAAGGTTCGCAACCCCGGGAACACCCATCAGGCGTGGCCTGATATTCCATCGCGCAAGGACGGACATGTCGATGAGCGGAACGTCCGACGACGACAGCCGGACCATCATGACCCTGCTGGTGGAGGACTTCGGCTGCATCAGGACGGGAGGTGCGGAAACCCGCGGCAGCGAGTGGGCCTGAACCAGGCGCTCGGCAACAAGTTGGCGCGCCCGTGGCAAGTCCGTCCCCGGCTCGAAGAGCAACTGGATGGAGGAAAGGCCCGGAACCGACTGCGACCGGATCTCATCCAGATACGCGACTCCATTTAGGAGGTCCACTTCCATCGGTGAAGTTATCAGTTGTTCGACTTCAAGGGCGGACAGTCCCAAGGCCTCGGTCTGGATCTCAACTTGGGGAGGCTCGAATTCGGGCAACGCGTCTACTGAGGACCTGGGAAAGTACCAGAATCCCATCGCTATTATTCCTGCGGCCAATGCCAGGATCAGCAGCCGGAATTGGAAACTCCATCGTGCAAACAAACCGGTCATCGCTCATCCAAGCTGCAGGGTGGTGGCCTCATTGCCAGTGCTCTAAGCTTCCCCCTGCGCAGCACCGGCAAACAGTCCCAAGATTAGTTAGGCGAACCCCCAAAATAGGGGGTTTTCACCCTCAGGAAGGGGGTCATTCACCTATACCCCGGGGCTCGAAGCGGAGCATACTTTGGCATAACAAGATTTAGGGGAACCGTGTACTTGATGCGCAAAGATGCGCGCAGGAACCGGTGATTGGGGAAATGGCAATGACGGCAGAAGCTCTTGACAGCGGCGTATCCCAAACGACTGTCCTGGTAATTGATGACCACACCTCATTTGCGGAATTGCTGACGTTGGCAGTTGACCGTGAACCGGACCTGCAGGGCCTGGGTTACGCCAGGAACGCATCGCTCGGCCTCCATATGTGCCGAACTCTTCAGCCGGACGTCGTGGTCATGGGCTGGGGCCAGCTGGACCACCGGGGCCCCGCAATTGCTGCAGAGATCGTTTCTGCGCTGCCGGGAATACGGGTGGTGATGCTGGCCAGCGAGCCCACGAGACAGGGCTTGGCGCAGGCAGCCGCTGCCGGTGCCTCCGCGTTCTTGGCCAGGGACACGCCCCTTACCAAGCTCCTTGCTACGGTCCGGCATTCGCATGCCGGGATCATCGAAGTCGATCCGCAGATCCTGGCGGCTTTCGGAGAACAGGCGCAGCCACCAGAGCCTGTGTCAGCCGTCCCCTTGTTGACTAAGCGGCAGATGGAAGTGCTGCGGCTGATGGCGGAGGGTAAGGATGTGCGAGCGAATGCCAAGACCCTTGGGATCTCCCAAAACACCTGCCGGGGCTATGTAAAGGCCATCCATTCCCGGCTGGGAGTCCATTCGCAGCTCGAAGCCGTGGTAATTGCCCGCCAGCTAGGCCTGGTGCCTTCCGGCTAATACAGTTGGCCTAGCTGACTTTGTCCGCTCCTGAACCGGGGTAACGGTGTTGAATCCTGAACGAAGGGCCGGGCTGTGCAGGAACTGGACGCCACCGACAAGCGCATCTTGCAGGGGCTGGACGAAGACCCGCGCGTCCCCATCATGGTGCTGGCCCAGCGGCTGGGCCTGGCCCGCGGAACGGTGCAGAGCAGGCTGGAACGGATGACGGCGTCGGGAGCCCTGCGCCCCAACAGCAGCAGGGTGCTTCCCGCCGCGCTGGGACGCGGAGTGGCCGCTTCCGTAAGCGCCGAACTGGACCAGAGCCACCTGAACGAGGCCATTGCCGCGCTCCGCGAAATTCCGGAGGTGCTGGAATGCCACGCGCCGGCCGGCGATACCGACCTGCTGATCCGCGTGGTCGCGACAAGCCCGGACGACCTCTACCGGGTCTCGGAGGAAATCAGGCTTTGCCCGGGCATCGTGCGGACCTCCACCAGCATGTTCCTCCGCGAGGTCATCCCCTACCGCACCACCGGCCTGCTCAACAACTGACACGGCTAGACCGGCGGCCCCGCGTTGGACTTCAGGTTCTTCATGACCAGGGTGGAGGTGAGCCGTTCCACGCCCGGCAGGGAGGTGAGTTCGGCGTCGTAAAAGCGCTGGTAGGCGGGCAGGTCCTCGGCGATAACCTTCAACAGGTAATCGGGCGAACCGAAAAGCCGCTGGGCCTCCACGATGTTCGGATTATCTGCGACCCGGTTTTCGAAGACCTCCATGGTGGAGCGGTCCACCTGCCGCAAGGTCACGAACACGATCGCTTCGAACCCCAACCCCACAGCCGATGGATCGATGTCCGCCCGATAGCCCCGGATGACGCCCGACTGCTCCAGATCGCGCAGCCGCCGGTGGCAAGGGGCCACAGTTAGACCGACCTTGCCGGCAAGTGCGGTGGCTGTCATGCGGCCATCCTCCTTGAGGTGGCGCAAGATATTTCGGTCAATATGGTCAATCACGCAAAGATCTTACCGCCAGCGCTGCATTGCGCGCGAAAAGGGAAAGCACTTCCGGAGCAAAAGTATCTAAGGTTTCTCCTGACGGACCACCTGGCAGGAGAAACGATGAACGCGGAGCTGTTTTTGGCCTTTGTGCTGGTAGCCGCGGCCCTGGCCTGCACGCCCGGCGTGGACTGGGCGTATTCCATCGCTGCGGGCCTGAGGCAGCGCAGCTTTGTGCCCGCTGTTGCAGGGCTGTGCAGCGGATACGTCCTGCATACAGCCTTACTGGTGGCGGGACTTGCTGCCCTGCTCACGGGAATGCCTGGCGTCCTCGGCTGGATTACCCTGGCCGGCGCGGGGTACCTGATGTGGCTGGGGGTGAGCACGCTTCGTTCCTGGCGCGCAGCCAGCTTTTCGGCCGGGGCCGGCAATGACGGCAGCACCCGGCTCCGCACCTTCCTGCAGGGCATGGGAACCAGCGGCATCAACCCCAAGGGCCTGCTCTTCTATGTGGCGCTCGTTCCCCAGTTCGTGAGCGCTGAAGCGTCCCTGCCTGTCCCGGTGCAGTCGGGCCTGCTGGGCCTGACGTTCGTGCTGCTCGCAGGGCTCGTGTACACCGCCGTCGCCCTGTTGTCCCGTACCCTGCTGCAGAGCAGGCCGGGGGCCGCCCGGATGGTGACGCTGGCCAGCGGGGTGATCATGGTGGCGCTCGGCGCCGTACTGCTCGGCGAACAGCTCCTGCCGATGGTTTCCGGATCCCGGTTCTCGGGGAGCTAGCAAGGGCGAACTTACTCGTCGCTGAGCTTCTTCCAATCCTGTTCCCAGATCCGGCGCATCTCCTCGTCTTTGCGGATGGGAACCGGCGCTGCGATTTCCCGCTGCGGCACCGGATCCTCGTGCCGCCGTCCCCAGTCGCGCGGGTTGAGTGACCTGCGGCTGGAATCAAGAAGCAGCAGTGCCCGGTCCGTGAGGGCGTCGTTCCGCAGGGTGAGGTGGGTCTTCCGCCGTCGCAGGACCTCTGCAAGCGCCTGGTTCGCCGCATCCAGCCGGCCCTCCCGCCGCAGGGCCCGCGCACGCACCAGCAACAGTGCTGCAGAGAGGTCGTCCGCGTTGAGCAGCCCGTCGGTCCAGTCGATCACCGTCCGGCTCCGTCCCAGGGCCAGGGCGAGCGAGCAGCGCGCCAAGGCCATGGGGAGCGACGGCGGCAGTCCGGTCAAGGCGTCCAGCGCCGCCTCAGTGCGCCCCGTCTCCCGCAGCGCGTGAGCCAGTGCCAGGAACACGGACTCCTCGCTGAACAGGACAGGGATCTCCACGCGCTCGGCCAGCTCGATGCGCGTGACGATCCTGGTGAGGTAGGTGGATGAATAGCGGTTGGCTTCGTCTTCATTCCTGGTTGTCAGCCCGCGCTGGAGGAGCTCGGAGGCGCGCAGGTAGCCGCCCTGCTTGTAGACCAGCAGCCCGGACATGAGGTAGCAAAGGCCGGCCCACCCAGGGTAGGCGCGCGCCAGCGTGATCAGCTGTTCGGGCTGGCGGCTCGTGAAGACCGCCTCGTGCACCGCCTTGGCCGGCTTGGGCAGCATCCGCTTCAGCCGCGGAACCTCGCCGTCCACAGAGAGCAACGCCGGGTTGCGGCCGCCCAGTACGCCGGTGAGCAGGCCGCCCACTCCCCCGGCGAGGTCATGGACGGGCGTGCGCAGCTGGGGCTGGCCGAAGGGCGTGAGGTCGCGCCTGTCCCAATAGATCGGTGCAGTATCCCCGGCGGTCATCTTTCCATGCTAACCGGGACTCCTGACAGCCGGGGCGGCCCCTGAAGATGGCGGCGCAGGGACGGGACCGCCTGAGGGCCTTGCCTGCTCAGGACAATTCCGTAAGGGTGGTAACCACCCTTAGCAGTTTCCTCATCAGAACAGGAGAATGCCGTGCAAATCGACAAGTCCCAGATCCTCGAGCTCCTCAGGAACCAGGGAGACAATGACAAGGCAGCCCAGGCCGAGTCCGAGCTGCCGGACCAGGTGGACACCGACCAGCATGCCGGACTCCTGTCCAAGCTGGGCATCAACCCCGCCGACCTGCTGGGGAAGCTTCCCGGCGGGCTCGGGGACAAACTGGGCGGACTGGGCCTCTAACTCAGGGCCTTTCCATAAACCACTCGGTGAAGGCGGAAGCCCGCCCGGACGGGTCGAAGCGAAGGACCCAGAGGTTGTCATACGTGGGGCGTTCGCCCGAGTAGGTGGTCACGCCCTGGATAAAGGCGGTGTCACCGTCCGTGCCCAGCAGCTCCCAGCTGAAGGTCCAGTCGCCGGGTTCATCGCGGGCGGCGAGCCAGCCGTCGACGATTCCATCCTGCCGCTGCCACGCCTGCGGGTCATGGGGACGCGTCTCGTACCGTGCATCCTCGGTAAAGAGTGCACGGATGTCCTCGGGCTTGTTGCTGGTCCATGCGGCCTGGTACTTTTCCATCCACGCGGACACGTGCTCACGTGCTGAACTTCGCTCGGTCATGCTGCCGTTCTACGCCCTGGCGGGTCCGGCCCGCAAGCGCTTCAGCCGTTGGCGGCGGCGATCCACACGCCCACCACCCACGTGCTGGCGGCGAGGCAGGCCAGCCCGAACTCGGCGAGCATGCCCAGCCCGGTTGCTTTGAGTGCGGCCCAGCTGGAGGTCGCCGCTGTACTGATGTTCCGGGTCCGAAGGAACTCGCAGAGCAGGAGGCCGGCAGCGAAACCGACGAAAAGCCCCACGACGGGGATGATGAACATTCCCACGACGCCCGTGACAAGCGCGGCTGCGATGCTCCTGCTGGGTATGGCATGCTCCTTGAGCTTCCTGCCCGTGAGGACGGCGCCCGCAGCCATGCCGGCAACCACGAACACCATGGCAATGGCGAACACAACCCAGCCCGCTGTGCCTGCTCCGCCCCAGATGGCCCATGCCAGCAGGCCTGCACCGATCAGGATGCTGCCCGGAAGCACCGGGATGACGGTGCCTGCCACGCCTACAAGAATTGCCAGGCCGCACAGGACGGTCACCACGGTCTCGGAGTTCATGGACCCAGTCTATGGTTCGGCCCGCTTAGCCAACGACGGCGGTGCCTCCCGCTCAGGGGAGGCACCGCCGTCGTAATTTCCGCAGGGGAAAGGAAGTTACTCCGCTTCCACGGCGGCTGCGACAGCCGCGGTGACGGCCGGGGCGACCCTGGGGTCCAGCGGGCTGGGCACGATGTAGTCGGCCGAGAGGTCCTCCGCCGCGAGCTCCGCGATGGCATACGCAGCTGCAAGCTTCATGGCAGGGGTGATGCGGCGCGCCCCGGCGTCCAGGGCTCCGCGGAAGATACCCGGAAAGGCCAGCACGTTGTTGATCTGGTTCGGGAAGTCGCTCCGGCCGGTGGCCACCACAGCGGCGTATTTCACGGCCACCTCGGGCAGCACCTCAGGGTCGGGGTTGGAGAGGGCGAAAACGATGGCGTCCTGGTTCATCAGGGCGAGGTGTTCCTCGTCCAGCTTGGAGGACGAGACGCCGATGAAGACGTCGGCTCCGGCCAGGGCCTCGGCGGGGCCGCCTTCGAGGCTGCGGGGGTTGCTGCGGCCGGCGATGTCGGCCTTCTTGCTGGCCTGGTCCGCGGCCAGGTCCGTACGGGTGCTGTTGATGATGCCGCGGGAGTCCAGCAGGACCACGTCGGTGATGCCGGCTGCCAGCAGGATTTCGGCAACCGCGATGCCTGCCGCTCCTGCGCCGGAGACCACCACGCGCAGGGTTTCCAGTTCTCGGCCGGTGACCTTGGCGGCGTTGGTCAGCGCGGCGAGGGCAACGACGGCGGTGCCGTGCTGGTCATCGTGCATCACGGGGCAGTCCAGCGCTTCGATGAGCTTTTCCTCAAGCTCAAAGCAGCGGGGAGCGGAGATGTCCTCGAGGTTGACCGCACCGAAGCTGGGGCGCAGGCGAACCAGGGTCTCCACAATTTCGTCCACGTCCGTGGTGTTGAGCACCAGCGGAATGGAGTCCAGGTCGCCGAAGGTCTTGAACAGGGCAGACTTTCCCTCCATCACGGGCAGGGAAGCACTCGCGCCGATGTTGCCCAGGCCAAGGACCGCGGTGCCGTCGCTCACGACGACCACCAGGCGCTCGGCCCACGTGAGGGTGCGGGCGAGTTCGGGCCTGGCGTGGATGGCGCGGCTGACCTCAGCCACTCCAGGGGTGTAGGCGATGGACAGGTCCCGCTTGTTGGACAGCGGGACGGTGCTGGCGATGGAGAGCTTACCGCCCTGGTGGGCGTCGAAGATCTCAGCTTCGCTCAGCGCGGTGGCTGCGGAATTGTCAGTGGCTGCAATTGCGTCAATGGACACGTCGTTGTCTCCTGGTGCTCGCCGTGGGCACACGGCGCGTGGGGCCCAGGCCCAAACAGGCCTAAGGCGGAGGGGTGCGGCGGAAACCCAGGGGTGGCGGGTCTGGAAGGAGCGTCGGGGATGCGCCCTGCTGCTCCGTTCGACCATGGTAGGCAGCGGCGTGAGGTGGTTCTGCGCGATTTGACTGCCGGCACCGGCGCCAAAACGGTTCTGCAACGACTCTTGTGGCCCACGTCACGGCAATAAGGCCGATTTAAGGGGCGATTGGTCTAGACCGATTACGCGCTTTGATGGAGTGTGTAGCTGCCTTCAGTGGCCGGAGCAAGCCGTGCGCAGGCCTTTTTAAGGTCCTCCTCGGCCTCAAAGAGTGAAAGGCGGCGGTTCCTGACGGACTGGACCAGACCAGTGACGGTCAGCAGGAGCACCCTGGCGGCCGTGGCGTCGCCGCAGGCATTGGCCACCACTTTTTCACTTAGCGCGTCGATTTCGCGCAGGAGGGCTGTGGTGTCCCTGTCCGGAAGGTAGACGCCCCGGCTCAAGCACTGTTCAACCGCGGGCTGCATGACGCGCATGTGGAAGAGCTCCATCACCAGTCCGCCCAGCGCCCGGCCCCGGAACCGCGCCGCAGAAGTCCGCCCGGCAACCTGCAGCTCCCCGAGCTGGTGTCGGTAAAGCGCGAGCATCAGATGGGTGCTGGTGGGGAAGTGCCGGTACAGCGTGCCCAGGGGTACATCGGCCTTCGCCGCCACCTCGGGCAGTTCCACGGCGTCCAGGCCCTTCCGCGCAAAGCCGCCGGCGGCTTCAAGGATGCGCGAATAGCGCAGGCGCTGGCGTGGAGCTGAGGGCATGGCAGTCATGGGCGGATGGTCTGGAAAGGTCTCAGGCATCAGTATTCCGGGGTTGTGTTTGACGGTGCAGCAGCCGGGAGCGTCCCCATCCCGGACCGCCTGCAATCCGGTTCAACTATACGGCACGGTAGTGTGCCGTAATTAGTCAGCCTGCCTTACTTCCGGCATCCCGGCAGGTCAACGGACACCCTTGATCTTCACCACAAAAACAGCCCCGAGCAGGCCGATGACCGCGGCAGCGAGGAACAGCGACCTGTAGCCGCCCCAGTACGTGACAGCAACCAAAGCGAGCGCGGGCGCCACCACCTGGGGCAGCGAGTTGGCAACATTGATGATGCCCATGTCCTTGCCCCGGTCCAACGCCAGGGGCAGGACCTGCGTGAGCAGCGCGTAGTCCACCGCGACGTAAGCCCCGAAGCCGACGCCCAATACGGCAGCGCCGGCCAACGCCCCGGGCCAGACCGGGAAGAAGGCCATGATCAGGGCGGCCATGGCAATGATGACAGAAGACCCGATCACGAACGGCTTCCGGCGCCCCACCCTGTCGCTCCAGGGGCCCGCCACCACCGCGGTAACCATCACCATCACCGCGTAAATGCCGGTGAGAACGAGCACCCCTGCCGGGGGATCTTCATGTTTCAGGATGTCCCGCAGGAAAAAGAGCAGGTAGACGATGGTGAGCTGGTTGCCCACGTTCACCAGGAAGCGGGTGAGCCCGGCCCAGGCAAAATCCGGGTACAGCCGGGGACTGATCCAGAACCCCCGGAGGAAAGCAGCCAGCCGGAACCGGGGCAGGACGCCTTTGGGCAGCACTGGGTCATTGCGGTGCACAAGATAGGGGAGTACCGACAGCAGCAGGGCGCCGGCACACAGCCAGTAGCCCACCATGAAGTTGCCGGACACCACGGCGCCGAACACCGCGCCCGTGAGTATTCCCAGCGTCTGGCCCATGGCGGCGAGCCCCCCAACTTTGCCACGCTGGGGTACCGGGACCCGGTCCGGAACCGCGGCCGTGATGGCTGCGTACGCCGCGTTCGCCCCAAGCTGCATCAGGCACCAGAAGGCCACCAGCAGCGCCACTGTGGTGGCACCGGACATCGCCAGAAGCGCAATGGCAGCGAGTACTGCGCCCGCCAGCACCCACGGCGCGCGGCGGCCAAAGCGGGACGTGGTGCGGTCCGAGAGTGCTCCGAAGAGCGGATTCGCCACCAGCGAGACCGCCGCGCCGCACGCCGTGGCAAGGGAAAGGACCGCTTCCTTGCTGGGTTCATCGATACTGATGGCCTGCTGGCCAATGAAGATGTTGATGGGTCCAAAGAAGGCGGCGTTAATCCCCACGTTGACCAGGACCAGTCCGGTGACCCACCGGGGCGTGACCTTGCGTGTGGGCTCCGCGAACGGCGCAGCAGCGCCGTCCGGCCCGGTGCCACGGTCAGGGGGAGCTGGAGTGTTGGACAGGCTCATGGCGTTTCCCCCGTACGGCTGATTGGCTAGGGAATCAGACTATCGTGGGCTTTACCGCCGCTGTCAGAGGGCGCGCGGCGACCACTGGCGGCAGCCCGAGCATCGAGGAGAACCACATGAGCGCAGCGTCCACTCCGGCGGCAAGCACCGCCGTCAACACCGCGGACCTCTACGACGAGCGCGGTGAGGAACTGGCCTCGATATCACTGCAGTTCCAGTCCCTGGGCGGCCGTTCACACTTCAGCGGACAGGCGCGCACCATCCGCTGCTTCCAGGACAACGCGCTGGTGAAGTCCACCCTGGCAACCCCGGGCAACGGCAACGTGCTGGTGGTGGACGGCGGCGGTTCGCTGGGCACAGCCCTGATGGGGGACATGATCGCCGAAAGCGCCGTGGCAAACGGCTGGGCCGGCGTCGTCATCAACGGAGCAATCCGCGACCGTGAAGCGATCGCCAGGCTGGACCTCGGCGTGAAGGCCCTCGGCAGCAACCCGCGGAAGAGTGCGAAGGCGGGGGCTGGCGAAGTCGCCGTGGACGTCCAGATCGACGGTGTGACCATCCGGACCGGGGCCATGATCTGGTGCGACCCGGACGGCATCCTCGTGGAGCGCTAGCTCCGGCAGCAGAAATTTCTGGCTACGGGGAATAGACCTGCGCGTAACATAGTTACTGAAAGCAACTATCCGCCTGATTCCTTTCTTCCCCTGGAGCACCCATGCCCAAACCCGCTGCCGCGCGCGCCGCAGGAGACACCCTGACCCCGCGCCAAATCGTCACCGTGATGGTGGGCCTGATGCTGGGCATGTTCCTGGCATCGCTGGACCAAACGATTGTGTCCACGTCCATTTACACCATCGCGAATGACCTGGACGGGCTCTCGCTCCAGGCCTGGGCCACCACTGCGTACCTCATTACGTCCACGGTGAGCACCCCGCTGTACGGCAAACTCAGCGACATATTCGGCCGCCGCCCTCTGTACCTGACCGCCATTGTCATCTTCCTGGCAGGGTCCCTGTACGCAGGCTCGGTCCACTCCATGACCGAACTGGCACTGGCCCGCGGCGTCCAGGGCCTGGGCGCCGGCGGACTGCTGGCCCTCGCCCTGACCATCATCGGCGACATCGTCTCACTGAAGGACCGCGCCAAGTACCAGGGCTACTTCATGTCCGTGTTCGGCGTCTCTTCGGTGCTTGGCCCCGTAGTGGGGGGCGCTTTCGCCGGTTCCGCCAACATCCTGGGGTTCGAGGGCTGGCGCTGGGTGTTCTTTATCAACCTGCCCATCGGCCTAGCCGCATTGGCCGTGGTGTTCCTGTTCCTGCACCTGCCGGCAAAGCATGTGAAGCAAAAGATCGACTACCGGGGCGCAGCGTCTATCACGCTGGCGATCGTGCCGCTGTTGCTGGTGGCGGAGCAGGGGCGCAGCTGGGGCTGGGCGTCCCTGAACTCCTTCCTCTGCTACGGCCTGGGCGTGGTGGGCATTGCCTGGTTCCTGCTCGCCGAGAAGCGTGCCGGCGACTACGCGCTGATCCCGCTGCGGCTCTTCCGTAACGCGACCTTCGGCCTGTCGTCGCTGCTGAACTTCATCATCGGCATCGGCATGTTCGGGGCCATCGCCATGCTCCCGATGTACCTGCAGCTGGTCAAGGGCCTCACCCCCACCGAGGCCGGCCTGATGATGATCACCTTCACCGTCGGCATCCTCAGCGGCTCCATCACGGCCGGCCGCACCATTTCGGCGTCCGGCACTTACAGGATCTTCCCCATCATGGGCACGGCCATCCTCACGGCCGCCGCCCTGGTGATGGGCCTGTCCCTGGGCGTGGACACCGGCCTGTGGGTTCCCGGGGTCATCGCGGTGTTCTTCGGCATGGGTCTGGGCTTCTGCATGCAGCCCCTCACCCTTGCCATGCAGGTGTCCGTCCCGCGCCGTGACATGGGCGTGGGCACCTCCTCCGCCGCGTTCTTCCGCTCCATGGGCGGCGCGGTGGGCACCGCCGTTTTCATCTCCATGCTGTTCAGCCTGGCCGCCACACGGATCGCCGACACCATGAAGTCCGCGATGGGAAGCGCGGAGTACCAGGCAGTCCTTCAGGATCCTGCGGTGGCCGGAGACCCCGCCAATGCCAAGCTGTACGAGTTCTTCCGGGACGGCGCCTCCAACGAATCCCTCAACGACACCAGCTGGCTTCACACCGCCAACAGCACGCTGACCCGCCCCATCACCGAGGGCTTCGCCTACGCCATCGACGCCGTGATGCTCACGGCGGCCGTGCTCACCGGCATCGCATTCCTGATCAGCTTCGCACTGCCCAACAAGAAGCTCACGGACTCCAAGGCAGCCCAGCAGGAGCCCGCTGCGGTTCACTGACCTGCCCTGCCCCGCACCATGTGACGACGACGGCGGACGCCTCCCGCCGTCGTCGTCCTCTGTTCCGGGGCAAGCAGGCTCCTGTCGACTGGAACAGTCCGCGGTGGCGTGGAACACTGTTTAGCGCGTGTGCGCCGGCCAGGTGGCCGGTTCCGCAGCCGACGACGTCCGCACACCGCGTCCACCCGAACCCAAACCAAGGGAGAACCATGCCCACTGCCCAGGAGCAGACAACCGCCAAAATACCGCGGCGGGTGATCTGGCTGGCGCTCGCAGGTGCGGTGGGCGGATTCCTGTTCGGCTTCGACTCGTCCGTGGTGAACGGCGCAGTGGATGCCATGAAGGACGAGTTCGCGTTGTCCGAGGCTGTCACAGGCTTCGCCGTGGCCATCGCCCTGCTGGGCTGTGCTGCCGGTGCGTACTTGGCCGGAAAAGTCGCCGACCGTTACGGACGCATCCCCGCCATGAAGCTGGGCGCACTGCTCTTCCTGGTCAGCGCCCTCGGCACCGGCTTCGCCTTCAGTGTCTGGGACCTGATCTTCTGGCGCCTGGTGGGCGGGCTGGGCATCGGCCTTGCCTCGGTCATCGCCCCTGCGTACATTTCCGAGATTTCGCCGCGCAAGGTCCGCGGCCGCCTGGCCTCGCTGCAGCAGCTCGCCATTACCACAGGCATCTTCGCGGCGCTGCTCTCGGACGCGCTCTTCGCCACCAGCGCCGGCGGCGCCGACCAGGCGTTCTGGCTGGGGATCGAGGCCTGGCGCTGGATGTTCCTGGCCGCAGCGGTGCCAGCGGTGGTTTACGGCTGGGTGGCCTACACGCTTCCGGAATCGCCGCGGTTCCTGGTGTTCCTGGGCAAGGAAGAGGAAGCCCGCGAAGTCTTTGACTCCATCGCCCCGGCGGAGGACACCGACCGGCACATCCGCGAAATTCGTGAAGCAATCGAAGAGGACAAGCTGGCGGGCCAGAAAGGCTCGCTCCGCGGCAAGACCTTCGGCCTGCAGGCGGTTGTCTGGGTTGGCATCATCCTGTCCGTGCTGCAGCAGTTTGTTGGCATCAACGTGATCTTCTACTACTCCACCACGCTGTGGAAGGCGGTGGGCTTCCAGGAAAAAGATTCGCTCACCATCTCCGTGGCCACCTCCGTCACCAACATCCTGGTAACCCTCGTGGCCATCGCATTGGTGGACCGCATCGGCCGCAGGCCCATCCTGCTGGCGGGCTCGGTGGGTATGGCCGTGTCCCTTGCTGCCATGGCCCTGGCGTTCGCTTCCGCAGTTGGATCCGGCACCGAGATTTCTTTGCCTGGAGCCTGGGGTCCGGTGGCCCTGGTGTCGGCCAACGTGTTTGTGGTCAGCTTCGGCGCGTCCTGGGGCCCGCTGGTTTGGGTGCTCCTGGGCGAGATCTTCCCGTCCCGGATCCGTGCCCGGGCCCTCGGCCTTGCCGCGGCTGCGCAGTGGGTGGCGAACTTTGCCATCACGCTCAGCTTCCCGGTTATGGCCGCCGGTTCGCTCCCGCTAACGTACGCCATGTACGCACTGTTCGCGGCGGCGTCGTTCTTCTTTGTGATGTTCAAAGTGCCGGAGACCAACGGCATGTCGCTGGAGCAGGCAGAGATGCTGTTTGTGGCGAAGGGCTCCGCCAAGGGCTAGACCCTCTCTCACCTAACGGGGGTTTTCACGGAACGCTCTCTCACTTAACGGGGCCTTTCACCGAACGCTCCTTCACCTTCCGCAGCTCAACGGCAGACCCTCCCCCACGTTTTTTAGTGCGGGAGGGTTTGTGCTTTTCGTGCAGAAGGTGGAGGAGGGTCGCCGGAAAACCCACGTCAAGTGAGAGAGGGTCGCCGGAAAACCCACGTCAAGTGAGAGAGGGTCGCCGGAAAGGACGCATCAAGTGAGAGAGCGTGGGGAACGTCAGGCGAAGTAGACGCCGATCCGGTTGCCGTCGATGTCCTCGATGCGGATGTCGATGTCGTACACGTCCCGGAGCATGGCCTGCTGCATGATTTGGCGGGGGCTGCCCTGGTGGACCAGCCGCCCGTCCTTCATGGCCAGGATGGTGTCCGAGTAGCAGGACGCGAAGTTGATGTCGTGGACCACCAGGACGATGGTCTTGCCGAACTCGTCAGCCAGCCTGCGCAGGAGCCGCATCATTTCCACCGAGTGCTTCATGTCCAGGTTGTTCAACGGCTCGTCCAGGAGCAGGTACCGGGTGTCCTGCGCAAGCACCATGGCGATGAACGCGCGCTGGCGCTGGCCGCCCGAGAGCTCGTCCACGAACTTGTCCGCCATGGGCGTCAGGTCCAGGTGGGCGATGGCTTCCTCCACCTTGGCGAGGTCCTCCACAGTGGGCCGGCCGCCGGAGTGGGGGAAGCGGCCAAAAGCCACAAGGTCCCGGACGGTGAGCCGCATGGTGAGGTGGTTCTCCTGCCGCAGGATGGCCATGGTCCGCGCCAGCTCCCGGCTGTCTGTGGCGGCGATATCCAGGCCGGCCACGGACACTGTGCCTGCCTCGAGCGGCTGCAACCGGCTGATCAGCGAGAGGAGGGTGGACTTTCCCGCCCCGTTAGGGCCGATGATCGAGGTGATGCCGCCCTCGGGGATCACGCAGCTGATGTCGTCGAGTACCGCCTGCCCGCCGTAGCTCTTGGAGACGTTGCGGACCGCGATGGTCATTTCAGGGAGCCTTTCAGGAGGAGGTAGAGGAACAGGATGCCGCCGGCGAATTCGATGACCACGCTCAGGGCGGTGCCGAAGCCGAACACCTTTTCCAGGAGCAACTGCCCGCCCACCAGGGCCACGGCGCCAATCAGCACCACGATGAGCAGCAACCAGGCGTGGCTGAAGCCGCGGCACAGCTGATAGCCCAGGCTCACCACCAGCAGCCCGAAGAACGTCACTGGCCCCACCAACGCTGTGGACACCGCCACGAGCAGCGAGCACCCCAGAAGGACCCGCATCACCACTTTCCGGTGGTCCACACCCACGTTGATGGCCACGTCGCGCCCCAGCGCGAGCACGTCCAGCGTGTGGCGCGCCCGCCAGACAACAGCACAGACAACAGCAACGATGACCGTGGAGACGCCCAGCAGCGCGGGATCCACATTGTTGAAACTGGCGAAGAACAGGTCTTGGAGGATGATGAATTCGCTCGGCTCCATCAACCGCTGCAGCAGGGAGGACAGGCCACGGAACAGGCTGCCCAGGATGACGCCCACCAGCAGGAGCAGGTGGAGGGAGCGGGTGGGGCCGGTGAACATCCAGCGGTACAGCAGCGCGCTGAACGCCACCATCAGCAGCACTTCAACGCCGAACTGCAGCGCGGGCGGGGCGGCCACCACCGCGGCGGCCCCGAGCGTGAACGCCATCACCGTCTGCACCAGGATGTACAGCGAATCGAAGCCCATAATTGACGGCGTCAGGATCCGGTTGGCCGTAACGGTCTGGAACAGGAGGGTGGACACCCCTACGGCAACGGCCACCAGCAGCATCGCGGCCACTTTGATGGCTCGGCGCGGCAGGATATAGGCGATATTGCCTTTGAGTTCGAAGAACAGGAAAAGGCAGACGACGGCGGCAGCGGCCGCGAGCAGGACTCCCACCACCAGTCGGGGGGAGGCGTTACGGATGGCGGCTTTGAGCTTGTGCGCTGCCCCCACGGCCTGCCCCTTCACATTGCCAGGGCTTTTGGCGGGTGGCAGCAGCGTTGTGCTTTCACGCATTGCGTTTCCTCAGGATCAGGGCGAGGAAGAGAATGGCGCCCAGCACGGACATGACCATTCCCACGGGGACCTCGTAGGGGTAGCGGATGGTCCGGCCGATGATGTCGCACGCCAGCACGAAGGCGGCACCGAACAGGGCTGTCCAGGGAACGGCGCGGCGCAGGTTGTCGCCGAAGATGAGGGACACGATGTTGGGCACCACGAGTCCCAGGAAGGGGACTGCGCCCACGGTGGTGACCACAACCGCCGAGATCAACGAGACGATAACCAGGCCCAGCCGCATGGTCCGGGCGTAGTTGAGTCCCAGGTTGGTGGTGAAGTCCTGGCCCATTCCCGCCACGGTGAAACGGTCGGCGGCGAGGAGGCCCAGCAGCATCAGGACGGCGACGATCCAGAGCAGCTCGTACCGGCCACGGAGGACCCCGGAGAAGTCGCCCATCATCCAGTTGCTGAGGGTCTGCAGCAGGTCGTAGCGGTAGGCGAAGAACGTGGTGACGGCAGCAATCACCCCACCCAGCATGATTCCCACCAGCGGGATGAGCAGGGTGTTGCGGGCCGGGAGCCGCCGCAGGATGGCCAAAAAGAGCGCGGTTCCCAGCATGGCGAAGGCGCTGGCCACCAGCATCTTGGCCAGCACCGGGGCCTGCGGGGCGAAGACGGTAACCACCAGGATCCCGAGGGTGGCTGATTCAACCGTCCCCACCGTTGAGGGCTCCACAAAGCGGTTCCTGGCCATGAGCTGCATGATCAGGCCGGCGACAGCCACCGCCATGCCGGCGAGCACCACGGCGAGGGTCCGTGGCACACGGGAAATCCAGAAAACCTCCACCGTGGCCGGTTCGCCCGACAGGAGGGCCGGAAGTGAGACGTCGCTGACGCCCACAAACATGCTGGCGGCCGCGAGGGCAAGGACGGAAACTGCGGCCGCAGCCAGGCCTGCACTGCGGCGGGCCAGGCTGCGGGTTGCCGGCGCAAGCGGGCGCACGGCGGTGGCGGTCATGGAGCTTGGTGCTCAGTTGGGTGGCGTTAGGCCACGGACTCGGCGACGGCGTCCACCATTGCCTTGACGTTGTTCAGGCCGTAACCCACGATGTACCAGCCGGCGGGATCAAGGTTGATGACCTTGTTGTTCTTGGCGGCGTTCGTGGACTGGACGAGCTCGTTGTCCAGGATGGGGTTGGCGGCGGAAGCTTCAGTGCCTACCGCCGTGTCGCGGTTGATGACGTAGAGGATGTCCGGGTTGGCCTGCTTGATGTATTCGAAGGAGATTGCCTCGCCGTGGCTGCCGTCAACCTTGACGTCTGCTGCCGTGGGGACGCCCAGGACGTCGTGGATGATGCCGAAGCGCGAGCCGGCGCCGTAAGCCGTCAACTCTCCGCCGGAGGTCAGGACGATCAAACCCTTGCCGGCGTCGGCGGCCTTGGCCTTCGTGTCGGAGATGGTGGCGTCCACTGCGGCGAGCTTTTCTTCCACTTCGGCTGCCTTGTCGAAGATGGTTCCCAGCTTTCCGGTCTGCGCCTTGAAGCTTTCCATCGGCTGGGCAGCATCGATGGACAGGTCGATAGTGGGGGCGATCTTGCTCAGTTCCTCATAGGCTCCCGCGGTACGGCCGGAGATGATGATGAGGTCCGGTTCGCCGGCGCTGACGGCCTCGAAGTCGGGCTCCTTCAGCGACCCGATTTTGCTGTACTTCGCATCGGCGTACTTGCTGAGCGCTTCCGGGTAGGCAGCTTCCGGCACGCCTGCGGGCTCAACACCGAGGGCATCCAGCGTGTCCAAGACGCCGAGGTCGAACGTGAAAACCTTCTCCGGGTTCACCGGGACGTTGGCGGTAGTGCCCTGGGCGTGCTCCACGGTGATGGTGGTTGCTTCGTCAGCGGGAGTCGCCGTCGCGCTTCCTCCGCAAGCGGTGACGGTCAAAAGCGCCGCTCCCGCCGCAAGTGCCCCCAGGTAGCTCGACAGCCTCTTCTTCACGTTTTCTCCGCTCGGGTAATACGTCACAACTTCGTTGCCTAATGGTCCAGAGCCTATAAGTAAGGGAAGGCTAACTTCAAAACGGAAGTGGCAGTATCGAGTCATAAGTGGGAGAGATCACACACAACGACGCCGGCACTTGGGGAAGTGCCGGCGTCGTAATTGCGAGAGGGTTGCCGAAAAACCCGCAGGAACTGGGAGAGCGTCTAGGCGGGGGTTTGGGCGAGTTCCGCCTGGCGTTCCTCCACCAGGGTGGAGACGGCGTTGAACAACGGATGCCCGGGCTCCAGGCCTGTAATCCTCGCCGTGGCATCAGCCGGGCTGGCGGAAGCGAGGATTTGGGCGAGCTCTGTTGCCTCGGTATCAGCGGGATCGTTGAATCGGAGGGCTGCGGCAATGGCTCCCAGAAGTGCCTCAGGCACCACCCCGCGTTCAGCGAGTTCCGCGGCCGGGCCGATGAACCGCTCGTGCCGGCTCAGCTTCCGCAGCGGGGCACGCCCCACCCGGTTCACCGTGTCCGGCAGGTACGGGTTGGAGAACCGGACCAGGATCTTCTGGACGTACGCTTCCTGCTCATCGTTACTGAAACCGTGTTTGGAGACCAGGAGTTGCTTGGTCTCCTCCAGCACCGCCCGGACGTCCTCGGCAACGTCCTGGTCCGCCATGGCGTCGGATATCTTCTCCAGGCCCGCCTCGAACCCGAAGTAGGCCGCCGACGCGTGGCCGGTGTTCACCGTGAACAGCTTCCGCTCGATATACGGCGAGAGGTCGTCCACAAACGTGGCACCCGGGATTTGGGGGGCGGCACCGGCAAAAGCAGTACGGTCGATGACCCATTCGTAGAACGTCTCCACCGTGACATCCAGGCCCTGGCCTGCTTCCTGGTTTGGCACAATCCGGTCTACTGCAGTGTTCGCGAACACCGCTTTGCCGTCCAGCGCCCCTGCGGCGGCCCCCGGCTGGGAAGCCACTTCCTTGGCCAGGATGTCGGTGGCGTTGATGGCATTCTCACAGGCCATGACCTGTAGCGGAGCCAGTTCTGCCCCCCTTGCCACGATGCCCCTGGCAATTACAGGCGCCACGAACTTCAGGATGTGCGGGCCCACCGCGGTGGTAACGATGTCCGCCGTCGCAATTTCTGCAACGAGCTCGGCCTCCTGCGTAGTGGAATTCAACGCCCGGAAGTTGTTCACCGTCCGCACCGCAGGGTTCTCCCCTACTTCATGCACGGCGTAGCTCTCGGCCTTGGCGAGTTCGGCGATGAGGTCCTCCGCTACGTCGGCAAACACCACCTCATAGCCTGCGTTGTGCAGGAGCAGGCCCACAAAGCCGCGCCCGATGTTTCCGGCCCCGAAATGTACCGCCTTCACTATGCGTTGACCTTTCCAAAGAGCTCCAGGACCTCGTCCTCTGACGTGGCGGCCTCCAGCCGGGCCACCTGTTCCTTGTTGGTGAAGACCTTCGCGATGGAGGACAGGATGTGCAGGTGTTCGTTGTTGATGCCGGCGACACCCACCACGAACTTGACCTGCTTGCCGTTCCAGTCAATGCCCTCCGGGTAACGGATCACGGACACCGCGGACTTCCGGATGTGGTCCTTGGCCGCGTTGGTGCCGTGCGGGATGGCCAGGAAGCTGCCCATGTACGTGGACACCGACTGTTCCCGCTCGTGCATGGCCCTGACGTAGTCCTCATCCACCGCACCGCGGGCCAGCAGGAGCCGGCCGGCTTCGTCGATGGCGGCATCACGGGTGGTAGCTGCTCCGCGGAGCACTACGCTCTCCCGGGCCAGGATTTCGGACGTTCCGGTCCCCGCGGGTTCGGCTTCGGACGTTCCGACGGCGGTGCCGGCGGCTCCTCCAGCTGCAGTTCCAGCCGCTAGTCCCGTCGCCGGTCCGGATGCGGACGCTCCGCCCGGTGTTCCCGCACCGGCGTCCGGACCTTCCATTACGGAGGCACCGTCGGTGTTGCTCTCCCTGACCAGTTCCACGATTTCGTCGTAGCGCGGGCTGCTCATGAAGTTGTCAACGGAATAGTGGACGGCGCTGGAGGTGGCCGGCTTGGCGCGTTCGGTCAGGTCCTGGTGGGTGACCACAACGTCGTAGTCGTCGTTGAGGTTGGCGATGGAGGCGTTGGTGACCTTCACGTCGGGGAACCCGGCCGCCTTGATCTTGTTCCGCAGCACCGAGGCGCCCATGGCACTGGAGCCCATGCCGGCGTCGCACGCGAACACGATGTTCCGCACAGGTCCGGCCAGAACAGCAACCCCGCCGCCACCGGCAGCGGAACCCGCGCCCGTCAGGGTGGAGGATACGGAGCTCTTCTTGCCCTTCATCTGCTCCATGCGGGACGTGGCCGCGCTGAGGTCGCCCTCATCGCTGTGCTTGGTGGTCTTCATGATGACCGAGGCCACCAGGAAGGACGCCGCGGTGGCCAGGAGGACCGCCAGGATGACGCCCACGTAGCTGTCGCGCGAAGTCTGCGCGAGAACGGCGATGATGGACCCCGGCGCGGCCGGAGCCACCAGGCCTGCACCGGTGATGGCCAGGGTGGCGATGCCCGTCATGCCGCCGGCAATGGCCGCCAGGATCAGCAGCGGACGCATCAGCACGTACGGGAAGTAGATCTCGTGGATGCCACCCAGGAAGTGGATGATGGCGGCACCGGGAGCGGAGGCCTTGGCGGCACCGCGGCCGAAGAACATGTAGGCGAGCAGGATGCCGAAGCCGGGGCCGGGGTTGGCTTCCAGCAGGAACAGGATCGACTTGCCCTGCTCCAGTGACTGCTGGACGCCCAGCGGGGTGAGCACGCCGTGGTTGATGGCGTTGTTGAGGAAGAGTACCTTGGCCGGTTCGATGAAGATGCTGGTAAGGGGCAGCAGGCCGTTGTTGACCAGGAACTGCACCACGTTGCCCGCGCCGGTGCTGAACGCCGAAACCAGCGGCGAGATGCCGTAGAAGCCCAGCAGGGCAAGCAGTCCGCCCCAGATGCCGGCGGAGAAGTTGTTGACCAGCATCTCGAAGCCGGGGCGGATCTTGCCGTCCCAGATCGAGTCGATCTTCTTCATGGTCCAGCCGCCCAGCGGGCCCATGATCATTGCGCCGATGAACATGGGGATGCCGGCACCCACGATCACACCCATGGTGCCGATGGCGCCCACCACGCCGCCGCGGACGTCGTAGACCATCTTGCCGCCGGTATAGCCGATCAGCAGCGGCAGCAGGTAAGTGATCATTGGTCCCACGAGGCCGGTGTTCGGCACCCCGTTTGTCTCGCCGAAGCCGCCCAGCTGTGGAACAGGCAGCCAGCCCTTCTCAATGAAGAGGGCTGTGATGATGCCCCAGGCGATGAAGGCGCCGATGTTGGGCATGATCATCCCGGACAGGAACGTCCCGAACTTCTGGACGCCAACCCGCATACTGGTGCGGGGTTTCGCAACTGTCTCTGTTGCCATGTGCTTTCCTAACCGTCATTCCCGCTGCTCCGCAGGATGGTCCGATACTTACGACGACGTACTGATAGAACTGTTGGCGCTTTTCAGCCCGCCGGGCTGGTGGAGATGCGGTGAAGCCATTCGAGGAAGAGTTTGAGTTCCGAGCTGGAGAGCTGGTCTGAGTGCGAGGCCTGAAGTGCGGCGTTCAGGGCGATCGCTGCCACCACCACCGATGATTTCCCGGTGTCGTCCGGGGCCGCGCCGCTGGCCGGCTCGGCGGACACCGCGAAAATCATGGCGTCCCGGGTCATGGTGGACAATTCGAGGTTCCGGTCGGAGGCGGGCTCCGCAATCAGCATCAGCGTCACGCCCACGTTCGCGGCCAGGATGGACCTGGCCGCTTCCCGGGGCTGGACATTCAGCTGGCCTGCCACCGCTGCCTTGTTCAGCATCTCCTCCATCAGCGCCTCGGCATCGGCAACGATGGCGGGGCGGCTTTCCGGGCGGATGTTGCCGAACATCACCAGGTACAGTTCCGGCTGGTTGAGCCCGAACTGCACGTGGTTGTCCCACATTCTCCGGATATCTTCGAGCGGCTGTCCGGAGGGGGCGAAATCCCTTTCGCCCGCAACATACTCTTCAAACCCTGCGGCGACGACGGCGTCGAACAGCCCTTCCTTGTCACCGAAGTGGTGGTACAGCGTGGGAGCCGTCACCCCTGCCAGCTGGGTGATTTGGCGGGTGGAAACAGGCGCTCCCGCAGAGTTTGCCAGCAGCTCGGCGGCTGCACGCAGCAGCCGCATCTTGGGGGGAAGCTGGCCATCCAAACTCATAACCGCTACCCTAGCACCTATAGCAATGCTATATGAACTGAATCACATACAATTTTTTCAGGCACGTTTCCCGCCTCCGGACGTAGCAGTCCTCCGGCGGACCGGCATGGCGCCGGACAATACCGGCGGGCCTGGCAACCGGCAGAGAATGAGGACCTTCAGTGCAGAACTTCCCAGGAGTAGGCGTCAGCCCAGGCCGCGTTATCGGCACCGTCCGGCAGATGCCCAAACCCATCAGCGAGCCTCCGGCCGGCGAGCAACTGGCAGCAGGCACCACCGCCGAGGAAGCCACAGCAGCGCTGAAGGCGGCCTCGCAGGCCGTGCACGATGAGCTCAAAGCGCGCGCCGCCCATGCCACCGGCGACGGCAAGGCAGTCCTGGAAGCCACGGCACTGATGGCCAAGGACACCATGCTGATCAAGGGTGCCGCCAAACTCGTTGCCCGCGGAACATCGGCCGAACGCGCCATCTGGGAGTCCGGCTCCTCCGTTTCCGAAATGCTCCACAACCTGGGGGGCTACATGGCCGAGCGCGCCACCGACGTCCTGGACGTGCGCGCCCGGATCGTCGCCGCACTGCGCGGAGTCCCCGCACCCGGCATCCCGGCGTCCAGCACCCCCTTTGTCCTGGTGGCCGAGGACCTGGCCCCGGCCGATACCGCCACCCTGGACCCGAACAAGGTTTTGGCCCTGGTGACCTCAGGCGGCGGACCCCAGTCCCACACCGCCATCATCGCCCGTTCCCTCGGCCTGCCCGCCGTCGTCGCGGCAGTAGGGGTGGACGAACTCCCGGACGGCACGGAAGTGTACTTGGACGGCGCCGCCGGCGCTGTCACCTCCGAGCCGGACGAAGCCTTGCGCGCGGCCGCAGAGGCGTGGGCGGCCACGGCTTCGCTGCTGGCCGAGTTCAGCGGCACGGGCTCGACGGCGGATGGCCACCTGGTCCCCCTGCTCGCCAACGTGGGCGGCGGCAAGGACGCGGAGGCGGCCGCCAAGCTCGGCGCCCAGGGCGTGGGCCTGTTCCGCACGGAGTTCTGCTTCCTGGAACGTGACACCGAACCCAGTGTTGAAGAGCAGGCCCTTGCCTACAAGAAGGTCTTTGATGCCTTCCCGGGCAAGAAAGTGGTCCTGCGCACCCTCGATGCCGGCGCCGACAAGCCGCTCCCCTTCCTCACCGACTCAACCGAACCCAATCCCGCCCTCGGCGTCCGCGGCTACCGCACCGACTTCACCACCCCCGGCGTCCTGGACCGTCAACTGGAAGCCATCGCGCTGGCCGAAAAGCAGTCCGAAGCGGACGTGTGGGTCATGGCCCCGATGATCTCGACGGCGGAAGAGGCAGCCCGTTTCGCCTCCATGTGTGCCGATGCCGGCATCAAGACCCCCGGCGTCATGGTGGAGGTTCCTTCTGCTGCCCTTACTGCGGAAGCCATCCTCCGCGAAGTGGGTTTCGCGAGCCTTGGCACCAACGACCTCACCCAGTACGCCATGGCCGCCGACCGCCAGCTCGGCCCGCTCGCCAACCTCAATACCCCCTGGCAGCCGGCCGTCCTGCGCCTGGTGGGGCTGACGGTGGAGGGATCACGCGCCGAGGGCAGCAACAAACCCGTCGGCGTCTGCGGTGAGGCAGCTGCGGACCCGGCGCTCGCCGTCGTCCTTACCGGCCTCGGCGTGAGCACGCTGTCCATGACCGCCCGCTCCCTCGCCGCCGTCGCTGCGGTGCTTAAGACGGTGACCCTCGAGGAAGCGCAGCAGCTCGCCAAGCTCGCCCTGTCCGCGCCCAGCGCCACGGAGGCCCGGGCGTGGGTGCGCGAAAGGCTGCCCGTCCTGGAGGAACTGGGACTCTGACGCTGCCGGCCCCCGCCCTGCCGGCGGGGGTCCGTCAGGCAGTAACGCCGAACCCGTTCACGGCCCGGACCCAGCCGCTGATGGCCTGGGCCGCGATTTCCGGTGCAGTGTGCTGGAAGACGTGGCCCTGGCCCAGAATTTCGGCCACCGTTCCCTGCTGGGCCACCTCTGCGAGACGCACGCACCAGGGCCGGCGGGCAATGGGATCTTTGGTTCCACGAAGCACCAGCACGGGCTGGCTGACCGCGGCCAGCCGTTCCTCCAGCGGGTATTCCATCATCACCGGCAGTTCGGTCAGGTACCAGCGCGGGCCCGCCCGGAAGTAGTCGCCGAACACGATGGCGTTGGAGGCCAGGGACTCGCTGAACATCGCGTCCCGCGTCAGCGCCATCGCCTGCCGGATCACCGATTTTCTGCTCGATTCCACCACTGGCCCCATCAGGACTGCGCCGGATACCCGCTCAGGTTCCTGCAGCGCCAGTTCCACCGCGAACTGCGTGCCCATCGAGTGGCCCACGGGCACGTAATTGTCCACCCCGGCCTCCGTCAGGACGTCCCCTACGAAGGCAGCAAATTCCTCAACCTGCAGTTGGCGCCCGGGGTTTGACGACTTCCCGAAGCCGGGCAGGTCGAAGGAATAGACGTCCGCTGCTTCTGCCAGTTCCTCGTGAAGCCGGGCCAGGTAGCGGTGGGAGACACCGATGCCGTGCAGCAGCACATAAGTGGGCCGGGCTCCCATCTCTGCCGGTTGGACGGAGGCGTAGAGCCTTCCCTGCAAACCGCCGGATTCAACGTCCCGGCCACCAGTTAATGCCATCAGCCGAGCATACCGCCGGAGCTGGAAAGCCACCGGCAGGCCGGGACGCACGAGTGAACCTGTCACATCGGCAGGCCGGTGATCCACCGGTAGGCTGGGGCCATGGCACTGATTGCTCCCAGGATGGCCGGCGCCCTTCCGCCCGACGACGCCGTAAAGCTGCAGCAGGCCCTGGCCGGCAGCGACGACATCACCGTTTTTGTGGACGGCACTGTCCACCGCCTGCCGCCCCTGGCGAGGGACGCCGTGGTAGACCTCCTGCAGCGGTTCAGCCGCGGCGAGGCTGTGACCGTCAGCAGCGTGGAGGAAATGCTGACCACGTCAAAGGCTGCAGAACTCGCGGGAATCTCGCACACCTACCTGCGCAACATGACGGACCGCGGCGAGATTCCCGTGGAGTACCGGGGCAGCCACCGGCGCATTCCCCTGGCGGCGATCATGGCGTGGCTGGAGGGGCAGAAGAAGGACCGGCAGAAAAAGGCGGTTGCGGACCAGGCTGACGGGGACCTCAGATTCGGGGCCGAAGGGCCCAGCGCCGCATCTTAAGGGCAGCATGCAGTTCCAGGCGGGGCATCCCTTTCAGCGGATCCACCCCCAGCAGTTGCCGGATCCGGCCCAGCCTGTTGTAGATGCTGCTGCGGTGCAGGTGGAGTTTGGCGGCAACATCCTGGACGGAACCGTCGTTGTCGTACAGCAGTTCCAGGACCGGGATCAGTTCACCGTTGCGGTCGTGGTCCTCAAGGGTTCGGAAGTAGACGGACCCGGAGTCAGCCCAGGCGCCGGCCCCTCCCCCGGCAGAGGCCAGCAGCTGATAGACGCCGGTGGACCGGCAGTCCACGAGCTCCCCGAGCTGGGCGTCCACTGCGGCGGCCTGTGCAGCGAGCTTGGATTGCCGGTAGGCCTCGGCGAGCTCCCGCGGCCGGGCAAACCCTTCACTGATACCTAAGATGATGCGGTGAACCGGCCGGCCGGAGCGCTTTGCCAGTTCCAGCTGGTAGTGGACCAGGACCTGGGCGTGGTTTGCGCGGCCCGATGACTCGCGGAACAGCACCACGGAGTGGGTCTCCGTTCCGGCGCTGAAAAGGGCGGCATCAACACCCACCGTTGCCTGGAGTGCTGCCGAACGGTGGATCAGGGTTGAGGCGATGGGATCCGGCCCACCCGCCCACCCGTCGGCGTCGAGCACTGTAACCATCTGCCACGGCCCGCGGCCCTGAACCTCTTTCCAGCCGGCCACCGCCGCCACCGCATTTGCTTCCCCCGCACAAGCTGAAAGGAATTCCCGCTCCCGCCCGCGCCGGAATTCGGACTCGGCGGTGTTCGAATCGAGGAGCAAACCGGAGAGCATCTCGAGCTCGTTGGTGACCGTTGGCAGTTGCGTGAGGATCGACGTCGGATTCTCCTCCACAGAGTCCTGCTGCACCCAGAGGTAACCCACCCGGAAGCCGCGGACCATCAGCGGGACACAGACGCGGCCCAGCATTCCAAGGTCAGGGTTTGCGGGAACCGCGACGGGGCGGACGGCCGTGGCAATACCGTGGGACAGCTGCCAGGCGCTGACATCGGCCGGTACCTTCTTGCTGAGCAGGAAGTTCACGCGGACCCGGTCGGCGTGGGACTGGTTGGAGCTGTACGCCAGCAGCACGCCGTCCAGGTCTTCCAGGGACAAGCCGCGGCCCAGTTTCTGCGCCACCTGCTCGACCAGTTGCTCCACGCCCTGCTGCTGCATGGCCCAACACTACTGCTTTTCCGCCTGCTTGCACGAACGGACATGAGGCGACACATGACGCCCAGAGGCTAAACAAATGTCGATTCTCTTGTGCTGTAATCCGCGGAATGGCGGGGTTCTTAATTCACCGACCCTTGCTTCACATGTCGGCTGGCTCACAATCGGATTTATCGTGGAAACACAGAATCTTCCGCACTTTCCGGCTTACCAGCCGAGAACCTGGAGCCCACGATGATCATCGGTGTCCCCAAAGAAATCAAGAACAACGAATTCCGGGTGGCCATCACCGCCGCCGGCGTCCACGAGTTCCGCACCCACGGCCACACCGTGCTGGTGGAACGCGGCGCGGGACTGGGCTCAGGGATCACAGACGAGGAATACGCCATCGCCGGCGCCGAGATTGTCAACGACGCCGACGACGTCTGGGCACGTGCGGACATGGTGATGAAGGTCAAGGAACCCATCAACGCCGAGTACCACCGCTTCCGCAAGGGCTTGATCCTCTTCACCTACCTCCACCTCGCCGCCGAGCCGGAACTTACCCGTGAGCTCATCAACTCCGGCGTCACCGCCATCGCCTACGAGACCGTCCAGGAAGGCCGCACCCTCCCGCTGCTGGCCCCCATGTCCGAGGTAGCCGGCCGGCTCTCTGTGCAGGTGGGCGCCGCTTCCCTGATGGCCCCCGCCGGTGGCAAGGGCGTGCTGCTGGGCGGCGTGCCCGGCGTCCGGCCCGCAAAGGTGGTTGTCCTGGGCGCCGGCGTTGCCGGAACCAACGCAGCCGCCATGGCGCTGGGCCTGGGTGCCGACGTCACCATCATGGACATCAACATCAACCGCCTGCGCGAGCTGGACGCCCAGTACCAGGGCCGGCTGAAGACGGTGGCATCGAACTCCTACGAGATCGAAAAGTCCGTGGTGGACGCCGACCTGGTAATCGGCTCCGTCCTCATCCCGGGCGCCAAGGCCCCCAAGCTGGTAACCAACGAGCTGGTGGCCCGCATGAAGCCCGGTTCAGTCCTGGTGGATATCGCCGTGGACCAGGGCGGCTGCTTTGAGGACACCCGCCCCACCACGCACCAGGAACCCACCTACAAGGTCCACAACACCATCTTCTACTGCGTGGCCAACATGCCCGGCGCCGTCCCCAACACCTCCACCTACGCCCTGACCAACGTGACCCTGCGGTACGCCGTGTCCCTGGCCAACCTCGGCGTCAAGGCCGCCTTCGACCGCGACCCCGCCCTCGCCGCCGGCCTCAACATAGCCGCAGGCCACGTGGCACACCACTCCGTGTCCGAAGCGCACAACCTGCCCCTCGTAGCGGACTGGCACGAACTGGTTTCTGCGTAAGTCTTGACTCGACCCGCTGCGCTGGACGACACACATCCTCTGCGTGCTGGCTCCTTCGTCGCCTGGGCCCACGCCAGCAGGGTTCCCTGGCTGAGCTTGTGAGGTTAGGGAGCTGGTGGGGGGCACGCTGCCGGATGTCTGTGGTCCAGCGTTGTCGTTTAAACCCTGCCGCGGGCCAGTTCGCGCGCCTCTTCTATTAGTTTGAGGGACTCGACGGCGTCTGCGGGGTCTACCGGGAGCGGCAGGGGTGAGGTGGCTCCGCCGTCGAGGATTTTGTCCGCCAGGAGCCGGTAGAACTCAGGGTAGGCGCCCCGCTCGGTGGGGAGGGCATCCAGGTGGCCGTCGCGGCCCAGGAGCCCTGCCCACTCCGGTGCCTCCTCGCCGTACTCCGCGTCCAAGGGGCTGCCGCCAGCAACGATGTACGGCTCCTGCGGATCCACACCGTTCTTGGTGTAGCCGCCGACGGAACCCAACACACGGAACCGCGGGCCCTGCTGCGCGCAGAGCATATTCATTGTGAGGTGGCTCAGCACTCCTGAGGTGTGCCGCAGCACCAGGAAGACGTCGTCGTCCGCCCGCTCGTCCGCGCGCCGGGCCCTCAGCTCGGCGTGGACCACCGTCGCGGGACCAAACAGCAGGAGCGCCTGGTCGATCAGGTGGCTGCCGAGGTCGAACAAGACGCCGCCCCCGTCCGAGACGGTGGCGTGCGCCTTCCACGCTTTGGCGATGGCGGGAGACCACCGCTCGAACCGCGACTCAAACCTGGTCACCTTCCCCACGGCGTCCGCCGCCAGGAGTTTCCGGAGCGTTAGGAAGTCCCCGTCCCACCGCCTGTTCTGGAACACCGTCAACACCCGGCCCAGTTGTTGGGCGAGGGCAACAAGCACCTGTCCTTCCTCGCTGGTCACCGCGAACGGCTTATCCACCACCACATCCAGGCCGGCCTCGAGCGCTGACTTGGCGAGCGGGTAGTGCGTGGCTGGCGGGGTGCCCAGGACCACGAGGTCAAGGTCAGCAGCGCGCGCCAGGACAGCATCGCCGTCGTGCACTGTCCTCACGCCGGGGTAGCGGGCAGTGGCTGCCTTCTGCCGCTCCACGTTGGACGTGGCGATGACGTCCAACGAGTAACGCGCGTCCGTCCCGATCAAGGGCGCGTGGAAGACGCTGCCGGACAGGCCGTAGCCGACGACGGCCGTGCGGATGGTGCGTGGAGCGGCGGAGTCAGTCATAGGGCTACGGTACTCCGGCACGTGTGCGCCGGTCCCCGAAGTGTTCAAAGGTGAGAGAGCGTTCCGGAAAAAGCCGCGGGACGTGATGGAGCGTCCCTGGAAAGCCGCGGGACGTGATGGAGCGTTCCGGGAAAAGCCGCGGTAAGTGATGGAGCGTTCGGAAAGGGGGGCGGCGGTTCGGGCACGGTTAAGGCCGGCACCCCCGATTTTCCAGGAGATGCCGGCCTCGCCGTGTTGCCGTATTTGCCGTAGTCAGTTGCTCTTCAGCTGAGGCGGGGTTTTACTTCTTTTCCCAGCCGAGGGTGGTCCAGTCCGGAACCTGGGACAGGCTCTGGAACAGGGACGGGCCGTAGTTGGCCAGGCCAGTGCGGACGAAGGAGATCTGCGGACCGTTCATCACTACGCCCATGGAGAAGTACTTCGCCATGTGCTCCTTTTCAACTTCCATTGCCGCCTTGTTGCGCTCGGCGTTGTCCTCGATGGATGCCAGATCGGCGATCTTCTTGTCCAGTTCGGCATCGCCCAGCTGGTTTTCGTTGGTCTTGGAGTCGTAGTACTGCTTGACGGCGGACGTGGCGTCCGGACCGACTGTGTAGCCGGAAACGCTCATGTCGAAGTCGCGGCCACCAATCACCTTGCCGAAGTCGGCGGAGGCGCGCTGGTCGATGCCAACATCCATGCCGCCGGCTTGGAGCTGCTTCTGCAGGGTCTGGGTGAAGGCGAGGGTGGTGGGATCGTCACCGAAGTTGCTGATCTTGAAGGCGGCGGGCTTGCCGTCCTTCTCCATGATGCCGTTGGCGTTCGCGGTGTAGCCGGCGTCGGTCAGCACCTTCTTGGCAGCATCGGGACCGGTTTCCTTCACGGGGTAGTTGTCCTGGTAGTACTCGGAGAAGGGCAGGAGCATCATGGAGCCGGAGCTGGGCTCTTCCCAGTTCAGGCCGTTAAAGCGCACCTTGCGGAGTGCTTCTCGGTCCACTGCCGCGAAGATCGCCTTGCGGACTGCGACATCGGTGATTTTCTGGGCGTTGATGTTCATGCCGCCGGCGAAGAGACGCTGGCCGCGGCGGACCTCGGAGTCCTTGGTGCCTTCGAGCTGTTTGTAGAGGGCGATGGTGTTGGCTGACATCGCGTCGATCTCGCCGTTTTTGAAGGCAGCGATCTGGGCGCTGGTCTCGAGCTGGCGGAACACCACGCTTTCCAGGACCGGCTTGTTGCCCCACCACTTCTCGTTGGGCACCAGGGTTACCGTCTTGGCTGCGGTATCGTACTGGTCCAGCTTAAACGGGCCTGCCATCCACTCCGGGTGCAATTCCCCGTTAAAGCCTTCGTTGAAGATCTGCGGAGTGTTGACAGCGGGGTGGATCAGGCCGAAGAACAGGTCCTCCAGCGGGTACACCGGCCGGCTGGTCTTGACGATGACTTCCTTGTCGCTGCTGCCCGCCTCGACGGATTCAACAAACTCGTACGCTCCCGAGGAGACGATGTCGTAGCCGGCATCGGGGCTCTTCAGGATGGTCCAGGTGTTCTGGAAGGCCTTGACGTCGATGGGGGTGCCGTCGTTGTAGGTGGCCTTCTCGTTGACCTTGATGGTGATGGTCTGTTTGCCATCCTTGACTTCGTTCGTGACCTCCTCGCAGAAGTCCTTATTGGGCGAGGCCTTGCCCTCGAAGTCGAGCTTCCAGCAACCGCCGATGCCGCCGCTGTTTACAGCGACAGGGTTCATGGGAATCTGCAGCGCCGAGTTGTCTGCGCTGTTGCCGTTGTTCGAGAAGCCGTTGAAGTCCGGGCCGATGTTGCCCAGCGGAAGGGTAACCTTGCCGCCCTGTTCAAGATCTGCGGCGGGCTTTTCGTTAACGCTGATGAGCTTGGACAGGTCGCTGCCTGCTTCCTGCCCCTTTGCCGTTTCCGGCCCTGTGGCCCCGCCACCGCCGCTGCCGCAGGCCGTCAGCGCCAGAGCAGCAGCAATGGCCGCCGCTCCGCCGATCTTGTTCAGTTTCCTCATGGTGTTCCCTTCGTTGTTGCAGGTGGTGATGCTTGTGATGGGTCGAAAAAACTTAAGGTGCATGGTGATCCGATGATTCGTGGACTACCAGCATGTCCTCATCCAGTTCCCCGTCCGGGAAGAAGCAGGCGAAGCGCTGGTCCAGGGCCGGCAGCGGCTGGGCGGCCAGGGCCTGGGCCGCTGCCGAGGGTGCCACCGGTTCCAGCGGGGGCTCCAGAGTGAGGCACTTTTCCTGTTTCACCGGCGGCAGCGCCGCGAAAACGGGGCACCTGGTGGCAAAGTTGCAGCCCTTGGGGGCGTCCAGGGGGGAGGGCAGGTCACCCCGCAGGATGATCCGCTCCCTGGTCTTCTCCACCTGCGGGTCCGGCACCGGGATGGCCGAGAGCAGGGCCCTGGTGTAGGGGTGGCGGGGGTTGTCGAACACCCGGTCCACTTCACCGATCTCCACAATCTTGCCCAAGTACATAACAGCCACGCGGTTGGAGATGTGCCGGACCACCGAAAGGTCATGGGCCACCAGCAGGTAGCTGAGCCCCAGCTCGGCACGGAGCTTGTCCAGGAGGTTGATCACGCCGGCCTGGACGGAAACATCAAGGGCGGAGACAGGTTCGTCCAGGACCACCAGCTTCGGATTCACGGCCAGGGCGCGGGCAATGCCGACGCGCTGGCGCTGTCCGCCGGAAAACTGGTTGGGGAAGCGGTTGACATGGTCCGGCTGCAGGCCCACCAGCTTCATCAGTTCCATGATGCGTGTCCTGATGGCCTGCTTGTCCATGCCGGCGTTCTGAAGCGGCTCGGCGAGGACTTCGTAGACCGTGAACCGCGGGTCCAGCGCCCCCGTAGGGTCCTGGAACACCATCTGCATCTCGCGGCGCATCGCACTCTTGGTCCGGGCATCGGCAGCCTGCTTGTTGCTGATGCCGCCAATCGTCACCTCGCCGTCCTGGTCCTTGTGGAACTCCATGATTTCCAGCAGGGTGGTGGTCTTTCCGGAACCGGACTCGCCAACGATCGAGAAGCACTCACCCTCGCGGATGTCGAAGCTGACACCGTCCACGGCCTTGACGGTGCCGATCCGGCGCTTCAGCAGCGCACCTCTGGTCAGGGGGAAGTGCTTGCGCACGTCCTTGAGCTGCAGGACCGTGGAGCGTTCCGTACGCGGAATGGCATCAAAGCGGGACACCGCCACCGGCGGGGCCGAGAAGACGTCGTGGACGTCGACGTCGCCGCCAAGGGACCCGGACTTGATGCAGGCGGCGCGGTGAATCGCACTTCCGGGCACCGCCGCCAACGCCGGCTCGCCCTCCAGGCAGGCATCTGTTGCGAGGGGGCAGCGGGGTGCGAAAGAGCAGCCGGTGGGTGTGTGGAGCAGGTTGGGCGGCATGCCCTCAATGGGAACCAGGGACGCCTTCTCCGCCACGTCGACCCGCGGCACGGCGCCGAGCAATCCCATGGTGTAGGGCATCCGCGGGTTGTAGTAGATGTCGTCCACTGCGCCCGTCTCCACGGGCTTGCCGGCGTACATCACCATGATGTCGTCTGCCATCCCGGCCACCACGCCCAGGTCGTGCGTGATCATCACGACGGCGGCGCCCGTCTCCTCCTGGGCGGTATGCAGCACCTCCAGCACCTGCGCCTGGATGGTGACGTCCAGGGCCGTCGTCGGCTCGTCAGCGATGAGGACGCGCGGGTTGTTCGCGATCGCAATGGCAATCATCACCCGCTGGCGCATGCCGCCGGAGAACTCGTGCGGGAAGGCCTTCAGCCTGTCCTTGGGGCTGGGAATGCCCACCATGGCCAGGAGTTCGACGGCGCGGGCTTCTTTTGCGTGCCTGCTCATGGCGGGGTTGTGGATGGTGAGCGCTTCCACAATCTGGGTGCCCACGGTGTACACCGGCGTCAGGGACGACAGCGGGTCCTGGAAGACCATGGCCAGTTCGTTGCCACGGTACTCGCACATGGCTTTGTCGCTGAGGCCCAGCAACTCCTTGCCTTTGAGCCGAACGGACCCGGATATTTCCGCCGTGGTGGGGAGGAGCCCCATGATGGCCAGGGACGTAACCGATTTGCCGGAGCCCGATTCCCCCACGATGCCCAGCGTCTTCCCGGGCAGGAGGTCAAAATCAACGCCCCGGACTGCGTGTACTACGCCGTTCTCGGTGTTGAAGCGGACGTTCAGGTCGCGGACAGAGAGGACTGCGTCCGTGGCGGCGTGCAGGCCGGCGACGTGCAGCCGCTCCACTGTTGACTGTGGCTGTTCGGCGTGGCTGGCGGCAATTTCGCTGCTCATGAGGACTTCCCCTTAACACGGGTTTTCAGGGCGCTGCGTTTTTTGGCGCTGCCGCTTGAGCTGGAGCTGGGGTCGAAGGCGTCCCGCAGTCCGTCGTTCATCATGGCCAAGGAGCCTGTGAGCAGGAACATCACGGTCAACGGCACCCAGAACATCCAGGGAAAGGTCTGTACCTGCGATGTTGCGCCGCCGATCAGGACCCCCAGGCTGACGTCCGGAACTTTGATGCCAATGCCGATGAACGAGAAGGCAACCTCCGCAAGGATGGCGCCGGTGACGCCGCGGGTAATGTCGAGCACCAACAGGGAACCGATATTGGGAACCAGGTGCCGCCAGACGATCCGGCGCGGCGGGACACCCATGTACTGGGCGGCTTTGACGTAGTCCCGCTGCATCAGGGACATGGACAGCGACCGGATCAGCCGGGCTGTGCCCATCCAACTGAAGACCAGCAGAACGATGATCAGCAGCAGCCAGGAGGGCAGGTCCCGCTTCAGCCCTTCCCCTCCCCCGCTGGTGGCAACCGCTACCACCAGCAGTGCCGGCATCATGATGAGCGCTTCGAGGACAAAGAGCATCACTTTGTCCACCTTGCCGCCGAAGTAGGCCATGGTGCACCCATAGACGGCGGCAATCAGGACGGAGACAAGCCCCACGATCAAGCCGATGAGGATGGAGATCCTGGTGCCTTCGACCGTCATGGCATAGAGGTCAATGCCTGCCTGGGACGTTCCGAGGAAGTGCTCGGCCGAGGGAGGCATACCGATGTTGAAGGGATCGATGGTCTCCTTGTCCCAGGGGGTGAAGTAGCCACCGACAAAGGAGAAGACGGTCAGGGCCAGGAAAATGGCAAGGCCTGTCACGGCCGTCTTGTTGCGCATAAAGCGGCGGAAGATGATGGTGTTCTTGCCGATGATGACATCGGCGTTTTCCAGGTGGGCGTCCTGTGCGACGGCGGCCGGGTCCACGGCGTTGAGGTTGGTCATGGCTACTGCACCCGCACTCTCGGGTCAACGAGGGTGGTGGCGAAGTCCGCCAGGATGGCCCCCAGGGCGAAAATAACGGAACCGTAGGCCAGCGTGGCCGTGGCGGCGTTGACGTCCTGGAGCGAGATGGCGTCGATGCTCCAGGAGCCGACACCGGGCCAGGCGAAGATCTTCTCCGCAAAGAAGCCGCCGGCAAAGATCGCCGGAATGGTGAAGGCGATGCTTTGGGCTACGGGAATGAACGAGACACGCAGTGCATGCCGGGAGATCGCTTGGTTCCGGGTCAACCCCTTGGCCCGGGCGGTCCGGACAAAGTCGGCGTTCACGTTGTCCAGGAGGTACTGGCGCTGCGCAATCTGGTATGAACCCCACCCCACCAGCGTGATGGCGATGGTCGGAACCGCGTAGTGCGCCAGCATGTCCACGAACTGCGCCCACCCCGGCTCTATTCCGGGCGTGGAGATGCCGGTGACAAAAAAGATGCGCTCCCCCACGGTTTCGTTGATGTTAATGGCCCCCAGCTGAACCAGGAAGTACGCGATCGGGGCAGGCACGATGTAGGCGAGGTAGCTGTAGGACGTAATGACGCGGTCCTGGAACTTGTACTGGCGTGCTGCCGAATAGACTCCGAGTGCCACGCCGATGACGAGTGTCAGGATGATGGAGGCAAGGAAGAGCCGGGTGGAGATCCACACCCGGTCCCCGAACTCCGCGTTGATGTACGCGCCGTTGGGGCTGCGGCCCCAGTCCCAGCGGGTAACGATGGCAGTCAGCCATTCCACGTAGCGCTCCCACGGGCTCAGGTCCGGGTCCAGGCCCTTGAGCCGCATCGAGTTTGCCACCTGCTCCGGGGTGGGCCGGGGTATCCGTTCCTGCTCCAGCAGCGCGGGCTTGAGGGAACTGACCGCCAGGAAGTAACCCGCCGAGGTGGTCAGGAAGATCATAAAAGCGTACGTGATGCCACGCTTGGCGAGGTACCTGAGCATGGCGCTAGTTCAGCTTCGCCGCCGGCAGCTGGACGGTAAAACCCCGCGGTGTCAGCAGGCGGGCCAGGCTGTTGGGCAAATCAACAATCACGTGCTGGATCCTTCCGTTATCCCCGGATCAGCGGGGGTTGTGCCGCCTCATCGGGTCCTCTGCCAGCGGTAGCTGGGCTCCCGCAGCCTTTGCAGGCCTAGCCCTGGTGGACTATGTCGCGGGTCACATTCCAGAGGAAACTATCACAAGCCGCTCCCCAAAAAGGGCTGGTTGCGGGCAAACCCACCTGCCCGTATCAGATCGTTATGAATAATTTTGTAAATTTGGTGTGACAGGGCTCAAGAACAATGACCGGCGAAGTCTAGGAAGCGGTGACAACCCGTGTGACAAGCTCCCGCCACGAGTCATTGAGCCGGTCACTACTCACCCCATGCACCCGAACCAGATTCAGGAGCCGGTCCGGCGCCAGGGTGGCGCCCAGCGAACGCGCCATCAGCCAAGGGTCGGCCCCGAACCCCTCCTCCCTGAGCAGCACCTCGATATGGCGGTACCACAGGGCAGCTGCGGGAACTTCAAAGCGGCCCCGGGAGGTGTTCTCCGCTGCGAGCGCCAAGTCACCAAACTCCATCACGTAGGCAATCCGCTCCACGCCGAAAGCAACCAGGCGTTCCAGTCCGGGCGCGCCGGGGCCCAGGGGTGGCGGCCCGAACATAAAGCGGGCCTGGAAGGCGGCCTCGGACTCGCTCAGGAGCGTGAGCATGAGCCCGGCACGGCTGCCAAAGCGGCGGAATACGGTGCCTTTGCCCACCCCTGCGTGCTCGGCGAGCCGGTCCATAGTCAGCCCTTCTGCCCCACACTCGCCGATGAGGCTCCGGGCAGCATCGAGCAGGCGCTCCCGATTCCGCGCGGCATCGCTGCGTTCCACCGCTTCACCCGGCGACAGTCCGGGGCTCATTGGGATGAAGCTCACAGTCCACATTCTAGACCCCGGGAATAAGAACCGGACCGTAGTCCGTTTAGATGGGTGAAGGCAGCAAGAGCCTCAGCCATTACCCGGCCGGCGGACCCCTCCCGCCGCCCCTACCCCAGGAGTTCCCATGACCAAGAGCACCGTACTCACCCTCGTCGGCAGCCTCCGCGCCGAATCCACCAACCAGAAGTTGGCCGAAGCAATCCAGCTGAACGCTCCGGAGCAGGTGGACGTCGTCATCCACGAAAACCTTGGCAACATCCCCTTCTACAACGAAGACATTGACGTCGAAGGCCAAGTTCCCGCCGCTGCTGCCGCCCTGCGCGCCGCAGCCAACGACGCCGACACGCTCCTCCTGGTCACCCCGGAGCACAACGGCACGGTACCCGCAGCACTGAAGAACGCCATCGACTGGCTGTCCCGCCCCTTCGGTGCCGGAGCCCTCGCCGGTAAGCCCACCGCCGTCGTCGGCACTGCCTTCGGCCAGTACGGTGGAGTCTGGGCCCAGGACGAGGCCCGCAAGGCAGCAGGAATCGCCGGCGCCCAGATCCTCGAGGACGTCAAGCTCGCAGTGCCGGGTTCAATGGTGCGCTTCGCCGAAGTCCACCCGAAGGACGATGCAGAGGTCGTGGAGCAAATCAAGGGCGTTTTTTATGCCCTCGCAGCTTCCCAGCCTGCAGCATAACCAGCCTTCCGCGGTGCCCGGTGCATAATGCGCCGGGCACAGCTGTTTAAGCTGCGCCGCTGCGTTCACCGTGCCGGTGCGTCCGGCACGGTGCGTCCCTCCGAACTATGGCTGAGAAATCCAATCGTTGCTAGCGTGACGGCATGACGCCCTCGAAGACCCCGGCCGAGATCCTCGACATCGGTGGCGCGGAGGTCCGCATCTCAAGCCCGGACAAAGTGGTGTTCCCCGGGCCCGGGCTCACGAAGCTGGACCTGGTGCGGTACTACCTCGCGGTGGCGGATGGCGCGCTCCGCGGTGCCGGCGGGCGGCCCATGGTGCTCAAGCGTTTCCCGAAGGGCATTGACGCTGAGCCGTTCTTCCAAAAGCGCGTGCCCGAGAACCGCCCTGACTTCATCGACACGGCCACCCTGCACTACGCATCCGGCACGTCGGCCGAGGAGGCTGTAATCCGGGATGCCGCAGGACTGGCGTGGGTGGTGAATCTTGGCTGCCTGGACCTCAACCCGCATCCTGTCAGGGCGGAGGACCTCGAGCATCCCGATGAGCTTCGGGTGGACCTCGATCCGATGCCGGGCGTGGACTGGTCACAAATCGTGGATGTCGCCTATGTGGCACGGGAGGTACTCGGTGACATGGGACTGGTGGGCTGGCCGAAGACAAGCGGCTCCCGGGGACTTCACATCCTGGTGCGCATCGCGCCGGAATGGCCCTACCGTGACGTGCGGCTTGCCGCGGAGACCCTTGCGCGCGAAGTCGAAAACCGGGCCCCCGGACTCGCCACCGCCCGGTGGTGGAAGGAGGAGCGCGGCGAGAGCGTGTTCGTGGACTTCAACCAGAACGCCAAGGACCGCACGGTGGCATCCGCATATTCGGTCCGGCCCCTCCCCGACGCCCGGGTCTCAACGCCGCTTTCCTGGGATGAGGTGCGCTCCTTCCGTCCCGACCAATTCACGGTCCTCACAGTGCCCGCGCGCTTCAAAGACGTGGGTGACCCCCATGCAGGGATCGACGAGGCCACAGGCAAACTGGACAGGCTCCTGGCCCTGGCGGAGGAGTTGGGGCCTGCGGAGAAAGCGCCGCGTAGCGGTGACGGCTCCGGCCGCCGGCAGTCGATGATGCCGCTCATCGAGGTGGCCCGCACCAAAACGATCCCGTCCATAAGTACAAAGGACCCCGGAAGCCGAATGGCTTCCGGGGTCCTTTGCTGTGAACCGTAGTACCTGGCATTGTGCCTAGGTGTT
>NZ_JBNHGJ010000032.1:0-57847 GCF_059091165.1 Arthrobacter sp. Hb9-2
TTGCCGGTGGCTGCGTCACGGGCAGTGCCGGAGGGGGCCGCTGCGGGCGTGTCCTCCACAGGCTTCCGTGCTTCCAGGGGGTCGCGTTTGGTTGCCGGCGGAACCACTGTCAGCTGCCCGGCGACAGCGGGCGCCGGGATAACGGCCCCGGCAGCGCCGTCCTTGACGGCGGGAGTTGCTTTGCCGGTGACGGACAGGGTGGACAGGTCAATCTGGCCCTTCACGGTGGAAGGCACCATACCCAGTTTCGTTGCTTGAGCGGCAAGGTTTTGGGGTGCTTCAAAGTTCTGGACCTGCTGGGTGAGATCCTGGTTCTGCTTGGTCAGCGTGCTCTGCTTGGCGCGCAGTTCCACCAGCTGGTACTGCGCCGTGGACACCGAAATGTTCAGGACAAGAACGGCGATCAGGGCGACGGCAAGCATGGCGAAGCACAGCACCACGAAGGGGGCGCGGCGCTTGCGGGGAACGGTCCGGACTACGGAGAGGGGGGTGCGGCTCCGTCGCGGCCCGGCCGGCGAACCCGCAGGAAGCTGCTTGGCGGCCGAACCGGAAACGACGGGAAAGTTCTTGACGGCAGCTGTGCTCATTAAGCTCTCCTGGTTCGGATACGTTCCACCGCACGCAGCCTTGCTGAAGCGGCGCGGGGGTTTTCGGCGATTTCGACGGCGGTTGGCACCTCGGTGCCTTTGGTCAGGGTCTTCAGTTCCGGTTTATGTTCTTCCAGCTCTACGGGGAAACCGAGTGGAGCAGAGGATTTGGAGCGGGCCTGGAAGACGCCCTTGACGATCTTGTCCTCCAGCGAGTGATAGGACATGACCACAATGCGGCCGCCCAGTGCTGTCGAATCCACGGCCGCGGGAACGGCGCGTTCCAAAACGTCGAGTTCCTCATTGACCTCGATCCGAAGGGCCTGGAAGGTTCTTTTGGCGGGATGGCCGCCGGACTTGGCCGCGCCAGCGGGAACGACGGCGCGGATCTGTTCCACCAGTTCACCCGTTGTGGTGAAAGGTTTGACGGCCCGGGAGGCCACGATCTTGTTCGCAATCCGCCCGGCGAACTTTTCTTCGCCCCACTTCCGGATGATCCGGACGAGTTCCTCTTCGCTGTAGTTGTTCACGACGTCGGCTGCAGTCTGGCCCCGGCTGGTGTCCATTCGCATGTCCAACGGGGCGTCGAACGAGTACGCAAAGCCGCGTTCGCGCTCGTCCAGCTGGAGCGAGGAAACGCCCAGGTCCATCAGTATTCCGTGCACTTCGGCGACGCCGAGGTCGGCCATGACTTCCTGGATTTCGTCGTAGACGGCGTGCACCAGGTCGGTCCGTGCCTCAAAGGGCGCCAGCCGCTCCCCCGCGAGGGCAAGGGCTTCTTCATCCCGATCGATGCCGATCAGGTGCAGGTCCGGAAAGCGCTGCAGCATGGCCTCGGAGTGGCCGCCCATTCCCAGCGTGGCATCGATGGCCACCGGTGTTTCACCGCGGCTCCTGGCGGCTTCAAAACCGGGAGCCAACAAATTGATGCACCGGTCCCGTAGGACCGGCACATGGCGTTCGGACGTGGGCTTCGGTTGATCGTTCATGCCTCGTCCTCTCTCGCCGTCGTTGTCACCTGGTGGGTTCTTGGCCCAGATCCCCATCCGCGCCTATCGTCCTGCCCGCCTGGCTCCGGGGAAGTGAGCCAGGTTGGCCTGCCGATGGGCCGGCTGGAGATCTCAACCAAGAAAGCTGCCCGCTGCCCTGTTCCGGTCAGACAATGCCCGGAATGGGGTCATCGGTTTCGGAGAAGGCGGTCTCCTTCTCCGCGAGGTACTCATCCCAGGCCTGGGCGTCCCAGATCTCGGCGCGGGTTCCGGCGCCAATAACGGCCAGTTCCCTCCCGAGCCCTGCGTACTCCCGGAGCGCCGGTGGAATGGTCACGCGCCCCTGCTTGTCAGGTACCTCGTCAGAGGCTCCAGAGAGAAAGACGCGGATATAGTCCCGCGCCTGTTTTGAGGAGATTGGCGCCTCCCGCATTTGCTCGTGAACCCGGGCAAATTCCTTCTCGCTGAAGACGTAGATGCATCGTTCCTGGCCCCTGGTGAGAACCAGTCCGCTGGCAAGTTCCTCCCGGAACTTCGCGGGGAGAATGATCCGGCCCTTTTCATCCAGACGTGGCGAATGCGTGCCCAGAAACACTGGCCCACCGCCTGTCCGATGTCAGGAACTGCACATCCCCTATGTTGCAACCACCCTCTTATGTCCTCCACATTACTCCACTTTCCACCACAGTCAACGCGAAAAGGGTGCGTGGAGGCGCAATTATTGGGAATTCAGCCGCTAAATCGCGCGGAATTGCGGTGGTGGTGGGAAGTGGAGGACTTTTGACCGCGGCCAGACCGCTAGCCGCCTGAGCGGCACCCAAATGCATCGCCGCGATTGGCCGCTGCCGGTTGGGAGCACCGTTAAACGCGAAAAGACCCGCCGAAGCGGGTCTTTTGGCGCGCTCCCCCATCGAGGGGAGCGAAGTGGGGTATCGGGGGGCGCCCCGAATGAGGGGCGCTCCTTAACGCTAGGGCTCGCCCCGGCGCCTCTCGTCCCAGCGTTCCTCCAGGCTGCTCATGAACGAGCTCCGCTGTTTGCCGGCTTTGCCCGTGCCGGTCTTGGCACCCTTTGCGCCGGACGAGCTGCTGCGCATCGTGGCGAAGTAGACGCCGCCGCCCATCACAACGAAGCCCAGGACACCAACAAAAATATTTTGAAGGGTGACGCCCACCAGTAAGAGGAAGACACCTGCCAGCGCACAAAGGACGCCGATCACGACGTGTCTCGTTGACCACGAGCGCCCGGGGTCCGACCCCATGGAATTCGCGAACTTTGGGTCATCCTCGTGAAGCTGCTTCTCCAGCTGCTCAAGCAGCTTCTGTTCGTGCTCCGACAGCGGCATCACGACCTCCTTTTGTAGGCCAACGTCCGGGCTGATCCCAGCCACTACTTCTGCTCGGATAACGTCCGGCATGCCTTAGTGGTTCCCGCCTCCGCCGGCTGTGGCGAAAACGCTAACCTGGCACGCAGACGCCGGAGCGGGAGCATGTCCAAGAGAGTCCGGCAGTAAGTCCGTCACTCAAAAACTTCGTATCTATAAGGATAGTTTGTTCAGGGCGGTTCTGAAAGACGGCAATGACTTTCCCGACGCGCTTCCGGCCGCTTATTTGCCGCGTTTATCCCGAGCCGCTGCCCGGCTCCAGAAGCCGGGCCGGAAGGACCGGATTACCACCGAATTTGCGTGCTACCTGGTCCACGGCCTGCTCAGCAGCCCGCCAGTTGTCATCCCTGCGGTCGATACTCAGCTGGAGCGAGGTCCGCGCTGCTTCTTCAAGCTGCTCGGCCCGCACTCCTACCAGCCTGACAGCCATTGGCCTCGCCACGGAGTCCAGGAGCTGAAGCGCCACTCCATAAATGAGCTGCGCACTGTCCACGGGCGTCTGGACGGTCCGGCTGCGCGTGATGGTGGAAAAGTCGGCGAAGCGCAGCTTCAGGGCAATGGTTCGGGCCACCATTCCGGAACTTCGCAGCCGCTCTGCAGTACGGTGCGAAAGCCGCAGCAGCTCGCGGTGGAGGAGGGCGTCGTCGGCGGTGTCCTCTGCGAAGGTTTCCTCAGCCCCGATGCTCTTCTCAAGACGGACAGGTGTCACGGGGCGCGGGTCTATCCCCCACGCGAGCTGGTGTACGTGGATTCCGGTGGCGCCCAGCATCTTCTTGAGCGAGGAGACCGGCGTGGCTGCCAGGTCCGCCACAGTTTTGATGCCCATCCTCGCCAGGACGTCCGTGGTTTTCGCGCCCACGCCCCAGAGGGCCCCGACCGGCAGGCTGTGGAGATAGGGAACTGTTTCGTCCGGCCCGATCAGGAGCAGGCCGTCCGGTTTGCAGCGGGTGGATGCGATTTTTGCCACAAACTTTGTCTCAGCAATTCCCACGGAGGCGGTGATGCCCAGATCCGCGGCTACCCGGCTCCGGATGAGCTCACCAATGCTTCGGGGCGGACCCAGCCTACGAATGGCACCGCCGACATCCAGGAACGCTTCGTCCACACTGAGCGGCTCGACGAGTTCGGTGACGGAGCCGAAGATCGCCATCAGCTCGGCAGAAACTTCGTAGTACACCTTGTGCCGGGGCTCGATAATCACTGCCTGTGGGCACATGCGCATAGCCACTGCCATAGGCATGGCGGACTTAACGCCGAACGCCCTGGCTTCGTAGGACGCGGACAAAACAACCGAGCGCTCCGCCGGATAGCCAACAATGACGGGTTTGCCCCGCAGTTCGGGCCGCGTGCGGAGTTCCACGGAGACGAAAAAGGCGTCCATGTCCACGTGCATAATGCAGTTGCGCCGGCGGCGCTGGAGACCTGCTCCGGCCGGCTCGTTCGTCCTCACAGGTCCCACGGCTGCAATCCTATCGCTTTGTACTGACTAAACTGGAGGCTGAATCCGGCATCTACACCAGGAGGAAAGTCCCTGTGACGGTCATTGGAAACCTTAAGCCAGCAGCCTGGGCGGCTTTCGCTGCCGGGGCAGCATTGGCCCTCGCTGCCTGCAGCCCAACGCCCTCAGGAACATCGGATCCCGCCGCCTCCGCTTCTGCGCCGGAAACCGCTCAGTCCACCATGACAGCCTCGCCCAGCCCGTCCGCCGCGCCCAACACGTCCGCCACAGTCGGCGCCGTCGTCGAAGGATTCCCCCAGCAGCTCCTGCCGCTCATGCCGGGCGCGAGCGTGGTGTCCAGCAGCTTTGACAAGGCGTCGACTCCAGCGACCGCCGCCCTGGTGGCCACCGTCACCTCGCCCGCTGCTGCCGTCCTGGATTTCTACACAAAGGAGCTGGAGGCCCGCGGGTTCAAGGCAGTCCCGGGCGAGGCCGTGGGGGCGGTAGCTTCGAAGGACTTTGTTCGGGGAGACAATGAGACCGTCAATCTCTCCGCCGTGGAAGCGGCCGGTGTTGTCACCTTCACCATCGGCGCCAACGTGGCATCTGAGTCAGCCAAGTGACGGCAGCTGAGCAGCTAAGGAATGAACAGGCCGCCTTTGTAGCGGCAGTGGCAGGTGAACTGACTGACTTTCTCACCTCCCGGCAGTCCATTATGTCCGCCATCTCACCGGACATCGAACCCATCATGGGCTCCATCTCCAACCTGGTGACCGGCGGAAAGCGCCTGCGGGCGCTAATGTGCTATTGGGGTTGGCGAGGCGCCGGCGGCGAGCCGGCGGCCCGGCAGGTAGTAACGGCCGGAGCGGCGCTGGAATTGTTCCAGGCTGCCGCGTTGATCCATGACGACATCATTGACCGCTCCGACACCAGGCGGGGCGGACCCAGCGTCCACCGCCGCTTCAGCGAACTCCACGGGACCCACGGCTGGGCCCTGGACAGTGAGCGGTTCGGGCAGGCTGCTGCAATCCTGGCTGGAGACCTGTGCCTCTCGTTCAGCGAGGAGGCGTTCACGGATATTGGCGAGAACGCCGCAGCCGGCAGCCGCGCCCGGCTGATCTTCAACCTCATGCGGGCAGAGGTGATGGCCGGCCAGTACCTGGACATCCTGGAGGAAGTTGCGGGCCCGGTGCGGGACCGCGCAGGTGCCGTCAGCAGGGCGCAGTCGATCATCAGGTTCAAGTCGGCCAAGTATTCAACAGAGCATCCGCTGGCGCTCGGCGGAGCACTGGCGGGAGCCTCGAACGAACTGCTCCGCGGCTACTCGGCATTCGCTTTGCCCCTTGGCGAGGCCTTCCAGCTTCGGGACGACGTGCTGGGCGTCTTCGGCGACCCACTTACCACGGGCAAGCCCGCCGGCGACGACCTGCGCGAAGGAAAGCGGACTGTGTTGGTGGCGCTGGCTCTGGACCAGGCGTCGGCAGCCGAATCTGCCTTTATCGACGCCAGGCTGGGCAGCCCCGACCTCTCCGATGACGACATTCTTGAGATCCGCCGGATCATCGAAGAGTCGGGAGCCTTGCAGGCCACCGAAGTCCTGATCAATGAATTCGGCGCAGCAGCATTCGACGCCCTCGAGGCGCTTCCACTGCATGAACTGCCGAAAACCGCCCTGCGGAGGCTGGCTGAAGCAACTGTCAGCCGCGCCTCCTGAAGGCGGACAAAGCAGGAGGCAAAGCCGGACAGCTACCAGGCCAGGGTCTGCGCCCTGCGCCTGATTTCCGTTTTGCGGCCCTCCCGCAGGGCGTCAATGGGCCGTCCACGCAGTGATTCGTCAGGCGTGAAAAGCCACACGATGAGGTCCTCGTCCGAATAGCCGGCGTCTGCCAGCACAACAATGGTGCCTTTAAGGCTATCCACCACCTGGCCGTCCTGAATGAATTCAGCCGGAACCGACCGGATATTCCGCTCTCCCACCCGCAAAGCAGCCAGAGCATGTTCATCCAGCAAACTGTGGACTCTGGTGATGGAAACATCCAATAAACGGGCGACGTCGGGCAAGGGCAACCATTCGCCCACAAGGTTTTCTACATTACTCACCAATCAAGGTTGCCATGGGGCGTACCGCCGCGCCTAGTCGGGAAATTTCCCGGAGCGGCGCTGACCTGCGGACACTCCACGAATTACTTCTTGCAGGAAATGCGTGATTTCTTGTGCTAACTGCAAATTCGTGAGAGATTCACATAGATCACATTCGTAACAGCAATAACACGAGTAACAGTAGTATCGGAATCACAGCGGCATCCCCGCCCGCGCCCGCAGTTGAGAAGAGGATTCTTTCCATGACGATGTCCCGCTCGCCCAAGCAGCCCCCCAAGCCGAGTCTGCCTATGATCGCTGCCACCACGGCAGCGCTGCCAGCGGTCGTATTGTCATCCTTGGCCCTCGCCCAGCCCGCCGCCGCGGAGCAGCCCGCCCGGGCCGTCCCTGCCACGTTGGCTGCGGCGATGAAAGCACAGGCGGCAGCACAGGCGTCGGCGGCTGTCATCCCGGCCTCGTCCGTCTCCACTACCATCCCCACGGCCTTCAAGCCGGCGCAGCCGGCCGCACCGGCTGAATACACGATCGCCCGGGGCGACACCATCAGTGCCATTGCGGGCAGGTTCGGTCTGAACACGGGCGAAATCCTGAAGCTTAACAACCTGCAGGCGAACACCATCATTTACCCGGGACAGAAGATCAAGCTGTCAGGTTCGGCCGCCGCGCCCGCAGCCCCCGCTCCTGCAGCTGCTCCCGCCGCCCCCTCCACTGCCGCTGGCGGTGCCACCTACACCGTGAAGCCTGGCGACACGCTCGGTGCCATTGCTGCAAAGCACAAGGTGAGCCTGGCGGACGTCTTCGCCTGGAACAACCTCAACATGCGTTCCATCATTTACCCCGGGCAGAAAGTCAAAGTCGGCGGTGGTGATGCCGCTGCAGCCCCGGCCGCCCCGGCTCCTGCCCCCGCAGCACCTGCTCCGGCCCTGGCAAACTCCTCCGCCCCTGCCCCGGCTTCCGGCTCGTACACGGTTAAAGCAGGCGACACGCTTTCCGCCATCGCTTCGCGCCACGGTGTCAAGCTTTCGGAGCTCCTCTCCGCCAACCGCATGAACATGGGCACCGTGATCTACCCGGGCAACAAGCTGGCCATCCCCGGTGCCGGCCAGCAGGCCCCGCAGCCCGCTGCCTCCGTCACGCCGCTGGTGCCCAGTTCCTTCCTTGGCTTCAGCTACCCGGCAGCCGTGGTGAGCTCCGCAAACGAAAACAAGGCCCTCCTGAACGCTTCGCCCGTCCCCTCCCGGGAGCAGATGCGCGGCATCGTTGCTGACACCGCGCGCGCCATGGGCGTGGAGCCTTCGCTCGCCCTCGCCTTCGCCCACCAGGAGTCCGGCTTCGACCAGCGCGCGGTATCCCCCGCCAACGCCATCGGGACCATGCAGGTCATCCCCAGCTCGGGCCAGTGGGCATCGGACCTGGTGGGACGGAAGCTGAACCTCCTTGATCCCTATGACAATGCGACGGCCGGGGTGGCGATCATCCGCCAGCTCCTCGCCACCAGCAAGGACCGGGACACAGCCATCGCCGGCTATTACCAGGGCCAGTATTCTGTGAGCAAGTACGGCATGTACGACGACACCAAGGCTTACGTCGCGGCCATCAAGGCACACCAGAAGAACTTCGGCTAGCACAGCGGTCCGCTTCCCGGCATCGGGAGCGGCGGGGAGAAGTCGGCACGGGTCCGGACCGGTATAGGTTCGGACCCGTTTCATTGCTGGATTACGATCGTAGGGTGCAGGAACACGTGTCAGACCCCCTGGTAGGAACCCTGGTGGACAACCGGTACGCCGTCAGGTCCAGGCTGGCGCGCGGCGGCATGTCCACTGTCTACGTGGCGACGGACCAGCGGTTGGAGCGGGACGTGGCGCTGAAGGTGCTGCACCCCCACCTGTCCGCCGATGAGAGTTTCCTTGACCGGCTGGGCCGCGAGGCCAAGGCTGCCGCCCGGCTGTCCCACCCCCACGTAGTGGGAGTGCTGGACCAGGGCACTGACGCCCGTACCGCGTACCTGGTCATGGAGTACATCAAAGGCCATACGCTGCGGGACGTTATCAGGGACAAGGGTGCGCTTCCGCCCCGGCTTGCCTTGGCGCTGATAGATCCCGTAGTGGAAGGCCTCGGCGCCGCCCACGCGGCCGGGTTCATCCACCGGGACGTAAAACCCGAGAACGTCCTGATAGCCGATGACGGCAGAATCAAGATCGGCGACTTCGGGCTGGCCCGTGCAGTCACCACCTCCACCAGTACGGGCGCCCTGCTGGGAACCGTTGCCTACCTCTCCCCCGAACTCGTCCTTGGTAGATCCGCGGACGCCCGGAGCGACGTGTACTCCGTGGGCATCATGCTGTACGAGATGCTGACCGGCCAACAGCCGTTCACCGGTGAGGTCCCGATCCAGGTGGCTTACCAGCACGTCAATGGAGCAGTCGGGCCTCCTTCGGCCCTGGTGCCGGGCCTGGCGGCGGAGGTGGACGAGCTGGTGCAGTGGTGTACGGCAAACGATCCGGAGAACCGCCCCATCGACGGGAACGCGCTGCTCCAGGAACTGCGCCACATCAGAACCAACCTCAGCGATCGGGAACTGGACGTGCAGCCTCCCGCGGCCCTGGACACGAGCGGCCCCGCCGGAAACCAGAACCGGACCGAAGTCATATCCCGCACAAATAATCCAACAAGCGTTATGCCGTTTGGCCGGCCCGCGGCGCCGCCGTACCAGCCGCTGCAGCCGCCGGCAGGTCAGGCTCCCGGCCGGGCGGCGCATAACGCTGAGTCCACTCATCGGCACCTTCTCACTCCACCCGACAAGGACGACGATGCCCCGTGGGCCGCCGCGGCGCCGGCACCTATGAGCAAGCGGGCGCAGCGCAAGGCCGACAAGGAGGAGGAGAAGGCCCGGGCCCGCGCTGCAGCCACTCCGGCAAGGAACCTCCGCGAAGGGAGCCCGCGCCGCCGTGGCGTCTTGTGGGTGGTGGTCCTGGTCATCGCCGCGCTGCTGGCCACAGGTGCCGGCTGGTTCTTCGGCATGGGTCCCGGCTCGGCCGCGGCCATCCCTGCAGTGGCAAACAAGACGGTGGCACAGGCCCAGGAGCTCCTTAACCAGGCAGGGTTCCGGTCCACCACCAGGGATGTTTTCGACGAGGACGTTCCCAACGGGCTGGTGGTGGGCACTGAACCGCCGGCCGGCTCGGAGATCCGGAAGTTCCAGCCGGTCTCGGTGTTTGTCTCAAAGGGTCCGCAGCTTTTCCCGCTGCCCGGGCTGACGGGCGGCACGCTCGAGGAAGCCAAGATCGGCCTCAACGCCGCCGGGATGGCGCTTGGGACTGTTACCGAGCAGTTTGATGAAGCTGCAGCCGCGGGCGTTGTCCTGTCGCAGGATCCGGCAGCCGATACTCCTGCCCGGCGAGGAACGCCCGTCAACCTGGTGGTCTCGAAGGGCCCCGAACCGATCCCGGTGCCCGATGTAGTGGGCCAGGATGAGGCTGACGCAAGGGACGCCATCGAAGCGGCCGGGCTGGAGGCTGACGTCGCGCGCGAAGAAGTGTTCGACCGGAACATCCCCGAGGGCGCCGTGGTCAGCCAGTCCCCGGCCAACGGGACCCTCACCCGCGGCGCAACGGTGACCCTGACCATCTCGAAGGGGCCCAGGATGGTGGAGGTACCCAGCTACATCGGCAAGCAGGCAACGGAGGCGAAGCGGGCCCTTGAGGCCTTGGGCTTCCGGGTGCAGGTGAACAACATCCTGGGCGGCTTCTTCGGCACAGTCCGCGACCAGGACCCTGTTGATACAGAAGTACCTGAAGGATCGGTCATCACACTGACCGTGGTGTAGGCGGGACCAGCCCGCCCACACCTGACACCCGCAGGTGCGGCCGGACATCAGTGCTTGGAACAGCTCAGTGCTTGGCGAGTGCCCCTGCCACCAGGAAGGCCATTTCCAGCGACTGCATGTGGTTCAGCCGGGGGTCGCAGACTGACTCGTAGCGGTCCAGGAAGGCTTCCTGGTCAATCGGATCAGCTCCGCCGAGGCACTCGGCGACGTCGTCGCCCGTCATTTCCACGTGCAGTCCGCCGGGAACAGTGCCCAGGGCGTGGTGCACCTCGAAGAAGCCGCGCACTTCGTCGATGACGTCGTCGAAGTTCCGGGTCTTGTACCCGTTCGGGGACGTCACGGTGTTGCCATGCATGGGGTCGGTGACCCAGAGGACCTGCGCGCCTGAGGCGGTGACCTTTTCGACGACGGCGGGCAGCTTCTCGCGGATGTTGGCGGCACCCATGCGGGTGATGAAGGTCAGCCTGCCGGGCTCGCGCTCCGGATCCAGCCTGTCGATCAGGCGGAGGGCATCGTCACCGGTGGTGGACGGGCCCAGCTTGACGCCGATGGGGTTTCGTACGCGGGACAGGAAATCGACGTGCGCGTGGTCCAGCTCGCGGGTTCGCTCCCCGATCCAGAGGAAGTGCGCTGAGGTGTCGTACGGGAATCCGGTACGGGAGTCGATCCGGGTGAGGGCGCGTTCATAGTCCAGGAGGAGCGCCTCGTGGCTGGCGAAGAACTCAACGCGCTTGAGCGCCTCGAAATCCGCACCGCAGGACTCCATGAACATGATGGCCCGGTCGATGTCCCGCGCCAGGGACTCGTAGCGGGCGTGGGCCGGGTTCTCGGTGAAGCCCTTGTTCCACTGGTGTACCGAGCGCAGGTCCGCGAATCCGCCCTGGGTGAAGGCGCGGATGAGGTTCAGCGTGGAGGCGGACGTGTGGTAGGCACGGAGCATGCGTGCGGCGTCGTGGCCGCGGGATTCGGGCGTAAACTCGTAGCCGTTCACGATGTCGCCGCGGTACGCCGGCAGTGTCACGCCGTCACGGGTTTCATCGTTGGATGAGCGGGGCTTGGCGAACTGGCCTGCCATCCTGCCCATTTTGATGACGGGCATCGCGGCGCCGTAGGTCAGGACCACTGCCATCTGGAGGATGGTCTTAACGCGGGCGCTGATCTTGTCCGCCGTGGCTGCTTCGAAGGTTTCAGCACAGTCGCCGCCCTGCAGCAGGAACGCCTTGCCCTGGGCAGCAGCAGCCAGGCGCTCGCGGAGGACATCCACCTCGCCGGCGAAGACCAACGGAGGAAGGACGGAGAGTTCCTTTACCGAGGCATCGAATACGTCCCTGTCCTGCCAGCTGGGCTGCTGGGAAATGGGCAGGTCCCGCCAGTTATCGAGTCCGGGATAATTGGCCGCTCCGCTCTGGGCGGTGCTGGACAGCGAAAAGGCAGGTTTTGCAGATAGCTCAGTCACCCTCTAAGACTAACGGTCGCGCAGGCACACGGAACACCACAGCGTCACGCATCCAGGCCTTGGCGTCACAGACATCAGCCGGGCCCGGAAGACTGGCAGGTGGGAGCCAGTGGGCTACGCGGTGGCGGCAGCCCCGCCGTCGTCCTGCTGCTTTCCGGGGTCGGGGGCAAGGTGCCCGGCACCGGCATGTGGGGCATCTGCATCCGGGCCGGCATGGGTGCCGTCAAGAGGCACGGGGGTGGCAAGGGGTTCCGCTGCCGCAGCAGGGTCAACGGGCTTGCCCGCGAGCCGGAGCTTCACCACGGCCGCGTATTCATCGACGTATTCCTGCCCGGAGAGCCGCATCAGCTCGAACATGATTTCGTCCGTGACCTGCCTTTGGACCAGGCGGTCCTCTGCCTGGTCGTGGTACCTGCTGAAGTCCAGCGGTTCGCCGAAGATCATGCCGATCCTGCGGATGTTCGGCAGACGCTTGCCGATGGGCTGCACTTTGTCCGTACCGATCATCGCCACCGGAACCACCGGGACTCCGGCCTTGAGAGCGAGCCTGGCAACGCCCACCTTTCCCCGGTAGAGGCGCGAATCGGGGCTGCGCGTCCCCTCCGGGTAGATGCCCAGCAGCCCGCCATGCGTGAGGACGTCCATTCCGGCACTCAGCGACGCCTCCGACGCGGCACCGCCGGACCGGTCCATGGGCAACTGGTTGGTGAGCCTGAAGAACAGGGCCGTCAGCCTGCCCTTGATTCCCGTGCCCGTGAAGTACTCGGACTTGGCCAGGAACACCACCGGACGGCGGACCATCAAGGGCATAAAAATCGAGTCGGAAAACGAGAGGTGGTTGGAGGCGATAATCGCCGCGCCTTCCGCCGGAATATTATCCAGGCCCTTCACCCACGGGCGGAAAAGCAGCTTCAGCACCGGACCCAGGAAGATCCTTTTCATCACCCAATAGAACACGTGCGAAACCCCTCCGGAAGGCAGCCCTCAGGCCCCGCGTCGGGCCTGGCCAGCAGTTCAATGCAACCCTACTCTAGTGAGATTTGCCGGGAACAGTGACACGATGGAGTCATGAGCGAAAGCAGCACCCCGTCCCGTCCTGCCGCTTTCAGCTATCCCGGCCACGGAGCCAACGCCCGCATCGGAGTGGCGATCTGCCACGGCTTCACCGGCAGCCCCCTGAGTGTGCTGCCATGGGCGGAACACCTCGCTTCGCAAGGCTACGCGGTCACCGTTCCCCTGCTGCCCGGGCACGGGACCACCTGGCGCCAGCTTGCCCGGACGCGCTGGAGCGAGTGGTACAACAGCTTCGAAAGCGCCTACCTGGAGCTATCGGAGCGGACGGATACGTGTTTTGTCGCCGGGTTGTCCATGGGCGGAGCCATCGCACTGCTGACTGCTTCCAGGCACCCTGTGGCAGGAGTCTCGGTGGTGAACCCCGGCCTGAGCTTCTACGACCGCCGGGTACGCGTCATTGGCGTGCTGAAGTATTTCCAGAAGACCACCCTCCCCATCCAGGAAGAGCAGCCCACAGCTGTTGTCACCGAAGACGGCGACTATTCGCGCACACCGCTCTCCGCCGTGCACGAACTGAAGAAACTGTTCGGGGCTGCCACCCGGGGCCTGCCCCGCGTCACAGCTCCCGTGCAGGTGTTCAAGTCGCACACGGACGCAGTAGTCCCGCCCACCTCGCTGGCAGTACTCAAAAACCGCCTGGGCACGCAGCTTGAAGAGGTAGTCAGTCTTGCCAGCAGCGGCCATGTGGCTACGCTGGACGTGGATGCGCCGGAGATCTTTTCGAAATCCAGCGCCTTTTTCCATGCCCACGCCCGCCAGAACACTTCAGTGGAGACCCCATGACCTCCAGCCCGGACCACAGCCCCTACAGCAGTCCATTCAATGGCGAGGGGCCCCGGATCGGCGTGGTCCTCTCGCACGGGTTCACCGGCAGCCCCCACGGCCTGCGCGCCTGGGCCCATGCCTTCACCGCCGCGGGTTTCGCTGTGCGCATGCCCCTGCTGCCGGGCCACGGCACCAGTTGGCAGGAACTGGCCCGGACTACGTGGCAGCAGTGGCATGCCGCACTTGATGACGCCTACCTGGAGCTGGACGCGGAGTGCGATTACGTCTTTGCCGCCGGCCTCAGCATGGGCGGAGCGCTGGCGCTGCGCATCGCCGCCACACGTCCGGTGGCAGGGGTGGTCCTGGTAAATCCGGGGCTGGTGATTGACGATCCACGCGCTCCGCTCGCCGGAATCCTGAAGCTCGTCATGAAAAGCACACCGGCCATCGCGAACGACATCCTCAAAGAAGGCATGGATGAAGGCGCCTATCCCCGAACTCCGGTAGCGGCCGCCCACGAACTTAACAAGATGTTCAAGGACACCATCAGGATCCTGCCCAGGGTCACTGCTCCTGTGCAGGTCTACCGCTCCACGGTTGACCATGTGGTGTCCGACTCCAGCATCGTGGCGCTGCGCCGCGGCCTCACCCATGCGCCCCTTGAGCTGGTCCGGCTGGAAAACAGCTACCACGTGGCCACCCTGGACAACGACGCCGACCAAATCTTTGCGGGATCCGTGGACTTCATCCGCGGCGTGGTGTCCACTGCCGGCGCTGCGTCCGCTTCAGCTGCGCCCGTCCAGGAGGCTTCCCATGAACAGGCCTGACTCTGGCTCCCCCGATCAGGGCTCCAACCACGACGACGCCGTCTGGCTTGACCTCGTGGCCCGCCTCGAAGCAGACTCCCCGGCAGGCCCTGCCGGTACAGGTACTGCCGGCACAGACAATGGCGACGACCCGGACGCGCCTGAAGGCACTCCCGCTCCCGCGGGCAGGTCCGCCACCTTCCGGGACTTCGACCCCCTGGGACTGGCCGGGTCCGCCCCCACCGAGCTTTCCGCCGCCGAGCGGCAGGAGACGGCCGCCACCACCGGTGACGCCGCGAACGGCAACGCGGCCGCGGGGCCACGCGACTATGACGTGGACGGGGACGACGACGAATTCATTCCCGAGGAGCCGCCGAGCCTGGCCGGAACCGACCCGCTGACCATGCTGGCCTGGCTGGCCGCGGTGGGCGGGCCCGTGGCCCTGCTGCTGTCAGCCATGTTCTGGCGCTCTGCACCGATGCTCGCGATCGTGGGCATCGTGGCCGTGTTTGTCCTGGGAACGGTCTACCTGATCATGAAGCTTCCGCAGGAAAAAGACGAGAACGACGACGGCGCCCGCGTCTAGTGCCTCAGGCGCGGACCCTGCTGCTCACCCGGGAAAGGTCCGCCGCCCCGATCAGGCCGGCGTTCGGTCCCAGGGCCGCCAACTGAATGCCGGCGGCAGGCCGGAAGCCGCGGCCGGTCAGGTTGCGGGCGAAGGCCTTTCGGGCGGGTTCCACCAACAGGTCCCCTGCTGAGCAGAGGCCGCCGCCGATAACAAACAGGCCGGGATCCAGCGCCGCGGCCAGGTTCGCCAGCCCGAGTCCGAGCCAGTCACCTACTTCGTCAATAAGTTCCCGGGAAGCAGCGTCGCCGGCCAGGGCCAGCTCGGTGACGATCGCTCCGGTGATCGTATCGGTGTTGCCACCCACAGCTGCGAGCAGGTCCTGGGCCACCGGGGAGTTGGCCCGCGCCAGGATCCGGGCTTCGCGTCCCAGCGCATTCCCGGACGCGTACTGCTCCCAACACCCCCGGTTGCCGCACTCGCACCGGTGGCCGCCGGGCATGATGATCTGGTGGCCGAACTCGCCGGCCACGCCAAACCTGCCGCGCTCCACCCGCCCGTCCATCACCATCGCCCCGCCGATTCCCGTGCCCAGGGTGATGCACACCAGCCGGGCTTCGCCCTGCCCGGCGCCAAAGCGCCACTCCGCCCACGCTGCGGCGTCGGCGTCGTTGGCGAGCAGGACGGGACGGCGCAACAGGTTTTGCAGGTTTTTCCGGAGTGGCTCGTTCCGCCAGGCGAGATGCGGGCTAAAAAGTACCGTGCCGCCGTCGAGGTCCATCCACCCGGCGGCACCGATGCCGACCGACCAGATCCGGTGCCCCCGGCCGAGCTCTTCCACGAGCTCCACAATCACCTGTTCCACTGCCCGCGGATCCGTGCCGGGCGTCGAGCGGCGCGCTTCGTTGAGGATCCTGCCTTCGGCGTCCACCACGCCGGCAGCCACCTTGGTGCCGCCGATGTCGATCCCGATGGCAAGGCCCTTCCGGCCAAGGCGCAGGTGCTCGCGGAAGCCTTCGCCGTGGCGCAACCTGCTCCGGCCGGTGGTTGGGCGCCGCCTCCACGGAACCGGTCGTCGCAAGGGGCCGGCCTGTTCGCCGGGGGGCGGTGCATACATAGTCAACCATTCTAGGCTGGCGGTTCCGGGGGTGAAGGAGGCCGTCCCCGCATGTACCGCCATCCACCATTGACGCCAAAGTTACTGGTCAGTAGGTTTAGATACTGCACGGCATGGTACAGGCGTACTAGTCTTTAGGCATACCCCTGCGCGGGTCTTCGGATATCAAAGGAGCTATAGTGCGCGAATTCAGTGTTCCGCCTCTTGTTGTTGTCCCACCGGAATCCAACATCACGGATCTGGTATTGCGGCAGGCTGCGAAGCCCAGCAACCCGGCACTCTTTTCGCGGCTCGGCTCAGCCGGTGCCTGGCAGGACATCCAGGCTACGGATTTCCTGGCTGACGTCTCGGCCCTGGCGAAGGGACTGATGGCAAGCGGCGTGGCTGCTGGTGACCGCGTAGGCATCATGTCCCGCACCCGCTACGAATGGTCCCTGGTGGACTTTGCCATCTGGTTTGCGGGAGCAGTATCCGTTCCGATTTACGAGACCTCCTCCCCGTCGCAGGTGGCCTGGAACCTTGGTGACTCCGGCGCCGTGGCAGCGTTCGGCGAGGCAGCCCACCATGAGGACGTGATCCGCCAGGCGGTTACGGCGGAGGGCCTCACTGCGCTCCAGCACGTGTGGCAACTGGAAGGCCAGGGGCTGGACGCCCTCCGTGAAGCCGGCCGCGACGTCAGCGACGCGGATCTCGAGGCGCGCCGCGCGACGGCCACCCTGGACGACGTCGCCACCATCATCTACACCTCAGGCACCACGGGCCGTCCCAAGGGCTGCGAACTAACGCACGGAAACTTCGTTGAACTCTCGGACAACGCCCTCGCCATCATCGGTGAGATCGTCCATGAGAACGCCAAGACCATCATGTTCCTGCCACTGGCCCACGTTTTTGCACGATTCATCTCAGTTTTGGCCATGGCCGCCGGAACCACGGTGGCCCATACGCCGGACATCAAGAACCTCCTCGCTGACCTGCAAAGCTACGAGCCCACCTTCATCCTTGCCGTGCCCCGCGTCTTCGAAAAGGTCTACAACTCCGCGCTGACCAAGGCCGAGGACGGCGGCAAGGGCGCCATCTTCCACAAGGCCGCCGACACTGCCATCGCCTTTTCAAAGGCGCGCCAGAACGGGCGGGTGGGCCTTGGCCTCAAGCTCCGCCACGCCCTCTTCGACAAGCTGGTATACAGCAAGCTGCGGGCTGCCATGGGCGGCCACGTTGCCCACGCCGTCTCCGGTGGCGGCCCGCTGGGTGAACGCCTGGGCCATTTCTTCCAAGGCATCGGCCTGCAGGTCCTCGAAGGCTATGGCCTGACTGAAACCACAGCCCCCATCTCCGTCAACACACCGTCGCTGATCAAGATCGGGTCCGTGGGCAAGCCGCTGCCCGGGAACGCAGTCCGGATTGCCGAGGACGGCGAAATCCTCGCCAAGGGCGTCTGCGTGATGCGCGGCTACTACAAGCGGGAGGACCTTACCTCGGAAACCTTCGCTGACGGCTGGTTCCGCACCGGCGACATCGGCCGCCTGGACGATGACGGCTTTGTGTGGATCACCGGCCGCAAGAAGGAAATCATTGTGACCGCTGGCGGCAAGAACGTGATCCCCGCGTTGCTTGAGGACCAGATCCGTGCCGATGCCCTGGTCTCCCAGGTGCTGGTGGTCGGTGACAACAGGCCTTTTATTGGCGCCCTCGTCACCCTGGACCAGGAAGCCCTGCCCGGCTGGCTGCAGCGCCACAACCTCCCGGCCGACACCTCGCTCGAGGATGCGGCCAACAACCCGGTGGTCAAAGCAGCTGTCCAGGACCTCATCACCGCAGCGAACGCCTCCGTATCGCAGGCCGAAGCGATCAAGTCCTTCCGGATCGTGCCTGCTGACTTCACCGAAGCCTCAGGACACCTGACGCCGTCGATGAAGGTCAAGCGGGCACAGGTGATGAAGGACTTCGAGACGGTGATCGAGGAAATGTACTCGGCACCACGCTCCTGACGCCGGTGTAGGACGCGGGCCCCGATCCGGCAGCGTGCGTAAAGGGGCCCAGCGTGCGTAAAAGGGGCCCCCGCCCTCGTAGCCGGCAGCACATGAGGCTGGCCTGGTCCGGCAGCGTGCGTAAAAGGGGCCCCGCTCGCCCCGAAGCGGCCTTAGCGGGGCGCGGGGAATAGCACGTAGAGGATCAGGCCTGCCGCTAGCCACTGCCGCAAACAAACGAGAGGGCCCTCCTGCATGAACTGCTCCCCGAAAGTTGGACTGAAATTTCAGTTCTAACTCTCGGGGAGCAGTTTTATGCATGTGCGCAGTTCATTGTCGGAGGAACAACGCCGGGCCGCGGTAGCGTTGTTTGATACCGGCTGGGGCGCTAAGTCTGTGGCAACTAGGCTGGGGGCGCCCGCGAGAGCGATCCGCCGGTTATACGACCGGTGGCGAGTTCGCGGAGGTACGACACTAGTGGCAAAGCCGACAAAGCGGTCTTTCTCGTTCGAGTTCAAACTCCATGCCGTGCAGCGGTTTGAAGCTGGGGAGAGTAAAGCCGCCCTGGCGAGTGAGCTCCAGCTGTCGTCACCGGGGCTGATCGAGAAGTGGGCGCGGCAGTACCGGACCGAGGGCGAGGACGGCCTGCGTCCGAAATCAAAGGGCCGCCCGATGACAAACCCCGGGACTCCCAGGATGCCTGAATCAGAGCTGGAGCGGCTGCGGCGTGAGAACGAGCGTTTGCGGGCAGAGGTCGCGTTCCTGGGAAAAGTGCAGGCCTTGAGGAACGAGGAACGGCGCTAAAGGTCCGCGCCGTCATCGCCCTCAAGGCCGAACACCGGCTTGAATTGCTCCTGGACGTAGCCGGGTTGGCCCGCTCGACGTTCTTCTATCATCAGGCCCGCCTTCGGGCCCCAGACCCGCACGAGAGATTCAAGACCGCGGTGACGGAAATTTTCGAACAGAACCATGGCCGGTACGGGCACCGCCGCATCCACACCGAGATGGTCAAGCAAGGGTGAACGGTTGCGAAGAAGACTGTGCTGAAGCTGATGCGTTCTCTGCGGCTCGTCTGTAAAGTCCGGCTGAAGAAGCGTTACAACTCCTACCAGGGTGAGCAGGGCAAGATTGCCCCGAACCTGCTAAACCGGAAATTCGAAGCCGCAGCACCGAATGAAAAATGGGTTACCGATGTGACCGAATTCAGTGTCGGCGACCGCAAGCTCTACCTCTCACCGGTCATGGACCTCTTCGACCGGCAGATCATTTCCCACGCCATCAGGTCGTCGCCGAACCTGGAGCTCACCAACACTTCACTCCGCAATGCGCTGGCCACGCTGGAGGACGGGCAGCAACCGCTCGTACATTCAGACCAGGGCTTCCAGTACCAGCACGCCTCCTGGCAGACCCTCCTGGACGGCGCAGGCGCGGTCCAATCAATGTCCCGCAAGGGCAACTGCTACGACAATGCCGTGATGGAGAAACTTCTTTGGCCACCTCAAGGAAGAGCTCTTCAACCGGGTCACGTTCCTCAGCCTCGGTGCACTGGAAACGGCCCTGCACAAGTACATCCACTGGTACAACACCAAAAGGATCTCGACAAAGCTCGAGGGCCTGAGCCCGGCGCAATACCGTGCCCAGGCCCTCGCGGCATAGGATTTATTTAGGCAGTCCAACTTTCGGGGACCAGTTCAGCACGGAGGACCCTCTCGTCGTATCACTCGCTACCGTGCACTACTGCTCCACGACCAGCAGCAGGTCTCCGCCCTCTACCTGCTCCACTGAGGAGATGGCGAGCCGCGCGACCTTGCCGGCTACCGGCGTCGTGATGGACGCTTCCATCTTCATCGCCTCGATGGTGGCTACCGTGTCGCCGGCTTTGACCTCGTCCCCGGGCTTGACGGCCACGGTGACGGCACCGGCGAACGGGGCTGCCACGTGGCCGGGCTGGCCGGGGTCGGCCTTCTCGGCTGCCTTGACATTGCTGACCACCGAACGGTCCCGGACCACCACCGGCCGGGACTGGCCGTTGAGGGTGCACATGACCGTGCGCATACCCTTTTCGTCAGGCTCGGAGACGGCTTCGAGGGACGCGATCAGCCTCACGCCCTTCTCCAGCTGGATCTCGTGCTCGGCGCCGCGCTGAAGTCCGTAGAGGTAGTCCCTGGTGTCCAGCACAGAGATGTTGCCGTACGTCTCCACGCTCTTCAGGTAGTCCTTGGTGGGTCCGTCGAAGAGCAGCCGGTTCAGCGTGTGCTGGCGGGTCTTTGAGTCGGACTTCAAGGCGGCACTGTCCTCGGCGCTGAGCTCCACGTCGCGGACCTTCACGCTCCTGCCCTGGAGGGCCTTGGTGCGGAAGGGCTCGGGCCAGCCTCCCGGAGGGTCACCCAGTTCACCGGAAAGGAATCCGATGACTGAATCCGGGATGTCGTAGTTCTGCGGGTTCTCGTTGAAATCCGCGGGGTCCGCGTTCAGGCCCACCAGGTGCAGGGCAAGGTCGCCCACCACCTTGGAGGATGGCGTGACCTTGACCAGGTGGCCCAGGATGCGGTCGGCGGCGGTGTACATGTCCTCGATCGCCTCAAAGCGCTCCCCCAGTCCGAGTGCCATGGCCTGCTGGCGGAGGTTGGAGAGCTGCCCGCCGGGAATCTCGTGCTGGTACACACGGCCGGTGGGGCCCGGAAGGCCCGACTCGAACGGCGCGTAGACGCGGCGGACCGCTTCCCAGTACGGCTCCAGCGAGCTGACGGCTGCCAGGCTCAGGCCAGTATCCCGCGGCGTGTGTGCCAACGCTGCGACCAGCGCCGAGGCCGACGGCTGGCTGGTGGTTCCGGCCAGCGATGCGGAGGCGACGTCCACGGCGTCGACACCGGCGTCCACGGCGGCCAGCAGGGTGGCCAGCTGGCCTCCTGCGGTGTCGTGGGTGTGCAGGTGAACCGGCAGGTCGAAGCGTTCCCGGAGGGCGGAGACGAGTTTCGCCGCGGCGGCGGGACGGAGCAGGCCTGCCATGTCCTTGATGGCCAGGATGTGGGCTCCGGCGTCCACGATCTTCTGGGCCAGGCCAAGGTAGTAGTCCAGCGTGTAAAGGGTCTCTTCGGGATCCAGCATGTCGCCGGTGTAGCAGAGCGCCACTTCGGCGACGGCAGTGCCTGTTGCCCGGACAGCGCGGATGGCAGGTGCCATCTGGCTGACATCGTTCAGGGCGTCGAAGATGCGGAAGATATCAATGCCCGTGGCCGCGGCCTCGTTGACGAAGGCTTCCGTGACCTCTTCCGGATAGGGCGTGTATCCCACGGTGTTGCGGCCCCGGAGGAGCATCTGGAGGCACACATTCGGAAGCGCTTGGCGAAGGGCGGCGAGCCGGTCCCACGGGTCCTCGCCCAGGAACCGAAGGGCGACGTCATACGTTGCGCCGCCCCAGGCCTCAACGGAAAGCAGCTCCGGCATGAGCGCAGTAACCGCCGGGCCGGCTGCCACGAGGTCGCGGGTTCGGACGCGGGTGGCCAGGAGCGACTGGTGGGCGTCCCGGAAAGTGGTGTCCGTGACGGCCACTGCGTTCTGTTCACGAAGCGCCCTGGCGAAGCCTTCAGGGCCCAGCTCGAGCAGCCTTTGGCGTGAGCCGGGTGCTGCCTCCATGTCCTTGACGGACGGCAGCTTGCTGGCAGGATTTGAGTGCACGGTCAGTTCGCCGTTCGGCTTGTTGACCGTGACTTCAGCAAGCCAGGTAAGGAGCTTGGTGCCGCGGTCGGCAGAGACACGCGCCTTGAGCAGCTGCGGGCGCTCGTCAATGAAGGACGTGGCCACATCCCCGGCGATGAAGTCGGGGTCGTCGAGCACCGCCTGGAGGAAGGAGATGTTGGTGGAGACACCGCGGATACGGAATTCGGCAAGGGCGCGGCGGGCACGGGCGACGGCGGCCGGGTAGTCCCTGCCGCGGCAGGTGAGCTTCACCAGCATGGAGTCGAAGTGCGGGCTGATTTCGGCACCTGAGTAGACAGTGCCGCCGTCGAGCCGTACACCGGCTCCGCCGGCAGAGCGGTAGCCGGTGATCTTTCCGACGTCGGGCCGGAACCCGTTGGCGGGGTCCTCGGTTGTGATGCGGCTCTGCAGTGCCGCGCCGCGCAGCTTCACTGTCTCCTGGGAGAGGCCGAGGTCCGCCAGCGTTTCGCCGGCGGCAATGCGCATCTGGGCCTGGACGAGGTCGACGTCGGTGACTTCCTCGGTGACGGTGTGCTCCACCTGGATGCGGGGGTTCATTTCGATGAAGACGTGCTGGCCGGCACGCTCACCCACTGTATCGACGAGGAACTCCACTGTGCCGGCGTTGACGTAGTTCAGGGCCTTGGCGAACTTGACGGCATCCCGGTACAGCGCCTGACGGATGCCTTCATCCAGGTTCGGGGCCGGGGCGATCTCGATAACCTTCTGGTGGCGGCGCTGAATGGAGCAGTCCCGCTCGAAGAGGTGCATCACGTTGCCCTCGGCGTCCGCCAGGATCTGCACTTCGATGTGCCGCGGGCGCAGGACAGCCTGCTCCAGAAACATGGTGGGGTCACCGAACGCCGCGTCCGCCTCACGCATGGCGGACTGCAGGGCCTCCGGAAGTGCCTCGCGGGTATCCACGCGTCGCATGCCGCGTCCGCCGCCACCGGCCACGGCTTTGGCGAAGATGGGGAAGCCGATCTCATCGGCCGCCGCAATGAGCTCGTCCAGGTCTTTGGAGGGCGCACTGGACTTCAGGACGGGAACACCGGCGTCACGGGCAGCCTTCAGGGCTGCCACCTTGTTGCCGGCCAGCTCCAGCACCTCGGCCGGCGGACCGACAAAGGTAATGCCGGCATCCTTGGCGGCGCGGGCAAGGTCCGGGTTTTCTGAGAGGAAGCCGTATCCGGGGTAGATGGCGTCCGCACCGGACTCCTTTGCTACGCGCACCACTTCGGCAACGTCAAGGTAAGCACGGACGGGGTGGCCCTCTTCGCCAATCAGATAGGCCTCGTCCGCCTTCTGGCGGTGGATCGAGTTCCTGTCCTCTTGGGGGAAAACGGCAACGGTCTTGGCGCCCAGCTCGTAGCCGGCGCGGAAGGCCCTGATCGCGATTTCGCCGCGGTTGGCCACCAGAACTTTGGAAAACATACTTCTCCTGCATCATTGCGGGTGGATCGGTGAGTGGTCACAGTGTCTAGGACCTATAAGGGCAAACACAAATCTTTGTGGCCACCATCACAGATTTCCCCGTCATGTCCCGAGCTCTTCTGCCGGCCCGGGCAGAAACCGCCCCGGCAGCACAGCTGGTGCCATGCCGACGCCCGTTAAAGCAGGAATCGCCGACGCATCCACATATGATGAGTAGGGCGGCAGGACCGTCCGGCTTCGGCACTGCCGGAGCAAACATTACTCCCAACACGGCATCCGGCGTTAGGTTTTGGTCTCTCAAGTGCAAGTAGTCAGCATCAGCAGCCTCAAGGGTGGAGTCGGCAAGACTTCCGTCACCACAGGATTGGCGTCTGCAGCCCTTGCCGCAGGCATCCGCACGCTGGTGGTGGATCTTGATCCCCATGCAGACGCGACCACCGCCCTGGGCGTGCAGCCGGGCGACCAGCTCGATATCGGCAGGATGCTCAAAAGCCCCCGCCGAGCCAAGCTCGCCGAGAATGTGGTGGGCAGCAGCTGGACGGAACGGGCCCCTTCCAACGGCTCCGGTTCAGCGGTCCTGGACGTCGCCGTCGGCTCTGCCTACACGGGAATCTACGACCGGCCGGACCTCAGCCGCCGCGACCTGCGGCGGTTGTCTTCGGTGTTGGCCGCCCCAGACAACTACCAGCTCGTCCTGATCGACTGCCCGCCGTCCCTGAATGGCCTGACCCGGATGGCCTGGTCAGCCAGCGACAAGGTGGCCCTCGTTGCCGAACCGGGGCTGTTTTCCGTTGCCGGTACCGAACGGACCATGAGGGCCATCCAGCTTTTCCGCCAGGAGTTTGCGCCAAACCTTTCACCGGCCGGCATCATAGCCAACCGGGTGCGGTCAGGGTCCTCCGAGCACACCTACCGGCTGGCAGAGATGGAGTCGATGTTCGGCGAGCTCCTTTTGAGCCCACGAATCCCGGAACAGGCGAACTGGCAGCAAATCCAGGGCGCCGCCCACCCGGTGCACCATTGGCCCGGCGACTCAGCCAAGGCCGCCGCGGCCCTGTTCGATGACCTGCTGGCCAACGTGATGGCGGTAGGCAGCGGCCTGCGCAGCCGGGCCAGGTAGGAGAAGGAACGTCAACAGCAGAGGCCGCTCTCCCCGTGGAGAGCGGCCTCTGCTGTTAAGTTGAACCCGTAGTGCAGCGTCAGCTGATCTTGCGGGCTGCCCGCCGCTTGCTCAGTTCGTCGTCGGGAAAGGGCTGCTCCGTGGCATGTTCGCTCGGGAGCGACGCAAGGCTGCCTTCCACCTCGCGCCACACGCGGCCAACGGCGATGCCGAACACGCCCTGGCCACCCTGGACGAGGTCGATGACTTCGTCCGCGGACGTGCACTCGTAAACGCTGGCGCCATCGCTCATCAGCGTGATCTGGGCCAGGTCCTCCACGCCGCGTTCACGCAGGTGTTCGACGGCCGTGCGGATCTGCTGCAGCGACACACCGGTGTCCAGCAGTCGCTTGACGACCTTGAGGACGAGGATATCGCGGAAGCCGTAGAGCCGCTGGGATCCCGAGCCGGCCGCACCGCGGACGGCGGGTTCGACAAGCCCGGTGCGCGCCCAGTAATCCAGCTGGCGGTAGGTGATGCCTGCTGCCTTGCAGGCGGTGGGACCCCGGTAGCCGGCGTCTTCATCCAGGACGGGCAGGTCTTCGGTGAACAGGAGGCCCTGGGCACCGCTTGCGGGCACAGCAACACCGGCCGTGGGCTGCTTCAGCCCGCCTGCTTCGCCTTTGGGACTCACCTGGATCCTCCTTGTCATAAGCTCCCCGAGAAGAACTGCAGCAGCTTTAACAGGAATGAAGATCATGCCTGTAATTTCCGCGGGGCGCACCTTCCAGTGTGACCTGCGCGGCTGCTGTAAGCAATGGGAACTCGATACTTAGACGTTAGGCCCGCGGGGACCCAAGGTCAAAGACGTTGGGTCCTTCGAAGAGGCGTGTCGAAACTTTCATCCTCAACTTTAACCTTAACGTGACCTTAGCCGTCGAAATCCTCGGGTTCCACGTCGTCCAGGAACTCCCGGAACCGGCGCAGTTCGCGCTCTTCGTCGACGGTAGGGCCGGGCTCCGTGTCCTCGCCTTCATCGTGCTCCGTGATCCGAACGCCGGCCTCGTCCATCACGGAATCCGCGCACCAGATCCGGCACTTGGCCCGAAGGGCGACGGCGAGGGCATCGGAAGCGCGCGAACTGACGGTGGTGCCGTTCTCGAACTGGAGTTGGCCGTAGAAGATGTTGTCCTCCACCGCCACAATGTTCACGCTGACCACGGAGTGGCCCAGCGACTCCACCACGTCCACCAGAAGGTCGTGCGTCATGGGCCGTGGCGGAACCACACCCTGCTGGGCAAGGGCGATGGCGCTTGCTTCAGGGGTGCCGATCCAGATGGGCACGTGGCGTTCCCCATGCATCTCCCGCAGGAGGACCAGTGGCTGGTTGGAAGGCAGTTCGATCCGAACGCCTACGATCTCGACTTCAATCATCAGATGTCCATGCGTGAGATGTGGTCCTGCACCAGAGCCCGGTGCAGGGTGAGGCAGAGGTCGCTGATTTCGCGGGCAGCCTCAGCCGCCCGCGCCTGGGAAGCGGCGTCCTTGCGGGAAGCAAGCGGCGCCACGGCGCGTTCCACAAGACCGAACTCCCTCTCAGCAGCTGCCTGGAAGGGCCGGAGGTGGCGGGGTTCGAGCCCGTGGCTTTCCAGCTGCACGCAGGCCCTGGCCACCTGCAGGGCGTGTTCATCAAACTGCCCGTTGGAGTGGCTGATGAGGCCGAAACTCAGGAGGGCCTGGAGCAGGGGTACGCTGGCCCCGGACTCGGTGCGCAGCTGCTCTTCGGTCAGCGTGCGCCCCCGGCTCTGGAGTTCAGCGGCCAGTTCGTCCGAGACAATGCGCGGGGACACCACAACGCCTGGCGGCAGGTTTTCGGGGCGTTCTCCCCTGTCGATGGCGTCCAGGTAGTCCTTGATGACCTTCAGGGGAAGGTACTGGTCCCGCTGCAAAGCCAGGACGAAACGCAACCGCTCCACGTCGCCGTCGGAATACTGCCGGTAGCCCGCCGGGGTGCGGCGGGGATTGATCAGCCCTTTTTCCTCGAGGAACCTGATTTTCGACGCTGTCATGCCGGGGAAGTCGCCGCTAAGCTGGGCGAGGACTTCCCCAATGTTCAGGACCTGCGGTCCCCGGCGTTCCGGTTGTGCCATTGCCACAGGCAGCGGTCCCCGGATCAGCCGCGGCCTGCAGCGCTGGCAGGGCTCAGGTAGAAGGTGAGGCGGAACTTGCCGATCTGGACTTCACTGCCGGACTTGAGCTCGACGCTGTCCACGCGGTCGTGATTAACATACGTGCCGTTCAGGCTGTTCTTGTCCACTACCTCGAAGCTCCGGGCGGTACGCCGGAATTCGACGTGCCGGCGGGAGACCGTGACGTCGTCCAGGAAGATGTCCGCGTCGGGGTGGCGGCCGGCGGTGGTGACGTCGGAGTCCAGCAGGAAGCGGGCACCGGCGTTCGGGCCGCTGTGAGCAACGAGGAGTGCAGACCCAGCCGGCAGTGCCTCGACGGAATTGCGCTCTTCGGATGACAGCTTGGGGGCGATAGTGGGTTCATCCCGCACCGGGGTGAGGTGGATCGAGGTGGTCTCCGACGCCCTGGCCGCACCATTGCCGCATTCCCCATCGGCAGGGTTGTGTGTGTGGCCAGCCATGGATTCCTCCTCTTCCGCTGCAGCTCTGACGCCTGCAATTAACATTTGCCGTCCGGGCCTGCCGCGCAGGTCCGGCACCGGCTCCCGATCCGGCCTGACGTGCGAAGACGTGGCGTCTGCGCCGCTGGCCGAACCGGATTTACCGGATAGCTTTTAGCCTACCTGTTGTTCGTACTCGGATGCACTGAGCAACGACTCAACAGCGTCTGCTTCGGCAAGTTTGACTTCGATAAGCCAGCCGTCGCCATAGGGATCGGTGTTGATCAGCGCCGAGTCCGTGTCGAGGGATTCATTGCGCGCCACTACCTCACCGGTGACCGGCGCGTAGATGTCACTGACGCTTTTGGTGGATTCAACCTCGCCCACAACCTCGTTTGCCGTAATCTTGGTGCCCACTTCCGGCATCTGGGCGTAAACCACATCGCCGAGGGCGTCCTGGGCGAAGTCGGTGATACCCACGCGCACCACACCGTCGGCACTGGGAGCAGAAACCCACTCATGTTCGGCGGTATAGGACAGGTCTTCGGGAATGTTGCTCATCAGGGGCCTTTCATGGGGTCGATCACCAATGTCAACGGGGCCCAAACAGGCCGCCGCTGAAAGTATAGGCACAACTGCCGGGGCGTTCGCCGGGGATTCTGACAAGATGGGACCCATGAGCGCACGCACCCTTCCAGCACTCCTGGAAGCGGCGGGGTAAGCCATGCCGGAACTTCCGGAGGTGGCCGGCCTGGCTGAATTTCTTGATGAGCACCTGCGGGGAACTTCGGTAACCAAGGTGCAGATCGTTTCCTTCGCCGTGCTCAAGACAGCGGATCCGCCATTCAATGCGTTGGAGGGCCGGACCGTGACCGGAGTGCGGCGCTTCGGCAAGTTCGTCAGCATCGACACCGGCGGGATCTCGCTGGTGTTCCATCTGGCCAGGGCGGGCTGGGTGCGCTTCACGGACTCTCCCACCGATGCACAGCTGCGGATGGGCAAGGGCCACATCGCGGCGCGTTTTGCCTTTACCGGCCCGGAAGGGCCACGAGGCATCGACCTCACCGAGGCGGGAACCAAGAAGAGCCTGGCCGTCTACGTGGTGCGGGATCCCCAGGACGTGCCGGGCATCGCCACCCTTGGGCCGGACCCATTCACCGAGGCGTTCGACGCCGACATGTTGGCTGAAATCCTCGCCGGCAGTTCGCAGCAGATCAAGGGGCTCCTGAGGAGCCAGAGCGTGATCGCCGGCATTGGCAACGCGTACAGTGACGAGATTCTTCACGCCGCAAGGATTTCACCATTCGCAACTGCGAAGTCGCTGGATCGGGAAGCGGTGCAGGTCCTCTATGATTCCATCCACGATGTGCTCGGCACCGCCCTGGCAGAAGCCAGCGGCAAGCCGCCCAAGGACCTGAAAGACGTCAAGCGCAGCCACATGCGGGTCCATGCCCGGACCGGCGAGCCGTGCCCGGTGTGCGGGGACACCGTGCGGGAGGTATCTTTTGCCGATACTGCACTGCAGTACTGCCCCACCTGCCAGACGAAGGGCAAGATCCTGGCCGACCGCAGGACATCCAAATTCCTCAAGTAGGGCAAAACCATAAGTGCCGAAAACAAAAAAACCGGAACCACGCGTTTCCGCGTGGTTCCGGTCCTTTATGGTCGGGCTGACAGGATTTGAACCTGCGACCCCTTGACCCCCAGTCAAGTGCGCTACCAAGCTGCGCTACAGCCCGTTAGTTCCGCCGTTCTCCGCTGTGCTTCATCCCCGGGCTAACCCGGGAATTTCCACCAGCAGTCCGGCCGAACCACCTAGAAGAGCTTACACGATTCCGGAGGGTGCAAGTGACACTTTCCGGCTTTCGCAGCTCCGTGTGTCGCGGAGATCACGACGCTTAGCGCTTCTTGCCGCGCTTTTCCCGCACCCGCATGTTGACCTCGATGGGGGTGCCCTCAAAACCAAAGGTTTCGCGCAGCCGGCGGGTGATGAAGCGCCGGTATCCGGGGTCCAGGAATCCGGTGGTGAACAGCACGAACTTCGGCGGCCTGCTCGAGGCCTGGGTGCCGAAGAGGATGCGCGGCTGCTTGCCGCCGCGGACGGGGTGCGGGTGTGCGGCCACGAGCTCGCCGAGGAAGGCGTTCAGGCGGCCGGTGGCAATGCGCTTGTCCCAGTTTTCCAGCGCCAGGTCCAGGGCAGGAACCAGGCGGTCCTTGTGCCACCCGGTCTTGGCAGAAATGTTGACGCGGGGCGCCCACTCCACGTGGGCCAGGTCCTGTTCAATCTCACGCTCGAGGTAGCGCCGGCGTTCGTCGTCGAGCAAGTCCCACTTGTTGAAGGCGAGCACCAGGGCGCGGCCTGACTCGATGGCGAGCTGCAGGATCCGGACGTCCTGCTCGCTGAGGACCTCGTCCACGGCGAGGAGCACGACGGCGACCTCCGCCTTCTCGAGCGCGGCCTGGGTCCGCAGGGAGGCGTAGTAGTCCGCGCCCTGGGCCATGTGCTGGCGACGGCGGATGCCTGCTGTGTCCACGAACCGCCAGGTGCGGCCGCCGAGTTCGATGAATTCATCCACCGGGTCGCGGGTAGTGCCGGCAGTGTTGTCCACCACCACGCGCTCGGTACCGGCCAGCTTGTTCAGCAGGGACGACTTGCCCACGTTGGGGCGCCCGATCAGCGCGATGCGGCGGGGGCCGCCGGAACGTTCCAGTCCTTCGATGGTGGAGAACTCGGGAAGGGTATCCATCACGTGGTCAAGCAAGTCGGCCACGCCCCGGCCGTGCAGCGCGGAGACCGGGTAGGGCTCGCCGAAACCGAGTCCCCACAGCGCAGCGGAGTCGGCCTCCTGGGCGAAGTCATCCACTTTGTTGGCCACCATGATGACGGGCTTCTTGCTGCGGCGCAGCATCTTCATCACGCCTTCGTCGGTGGCGGTGGCACCGACCGCGGAGTCGACGACGAACAGGACTGCGTCCGCGAGCTCCACGGCCATCTCGGCCTGCTCCGCTACGCGGGCGTGGATGCCGCGGGCGTCGTGTTCCCAGCCGCCGGTGTCCACGAGGGTGAAGTTTCGCCCGTTCCAGTTGGCGGAGTACATCACGCGGTCACGGGTGACGCCAGGGGTGTCTTCCACCACTGCTTCGCGGCGGCCAAGGATTCGGTTGACCAGGGTGGACTTGCCCACGTTGGGACGTCCGATAATGGCCAGGACCGGATCGAGCTTGACCGGACCGTCATAGTCCTCATCGTCGTATTCACCGCTGAGCAGCGCGGCGTCGTCCTCGTCAAGCTCGTAGTCCTCCAGGCCGGCCCGGAGTGACGCAGCACGGAGTTCGGCTTCGTCGTCGTCTATCGCTGCCAGCCGCTCGGCCACCTGGTCGGTGCCGGAGGGGGTGTATTCGTCATCGCCGGCGCCGGAGTGGCCGGAAGTTTGGGTTGTATCGCTCATTGCGTTGTCCTTAGTGGTCATCTGCCGGCGTCCCGGCTACTGCTGTGAAGTCTTTGGAAAAATCTGCCGCCGGCAAGGGCTGCCCCGTGAGCTGGATGGAATCCCGCACGTGCCCTGACAATGCGGCCCGGATCTCCAGCGCCGCCCTGTCCATTGAAGCACGCCCGCTTTCCCCGGCCCTGCGGCCCAGCGTCAGCGCATTACCGAAGCTGACGTGGAAACGCCTGCCAGGCCGCGGCACCGAATCGAGGTGCTCGTTGCCCTTGCGCGTGCCCAGGATCGCGACGGGCACCACCGGAGCGCCGGAGTTCAACGCGAGCCAGGCAACGCCGCCGTTGATGTCGGCCGCTGCCCCGCTCCCCCGCGTACCTTCGGGAAGAATCCCGACGCAACGTCCGGCGTCGAGCACTTCCTTGCAGCGCTGCAGCGCAGCACGGTCCCCCGTGCGGTCAACAGGCAGCTGCCCGGACGCTGTCAGCACCCGGCCCAGGAAGCCTTTGAACATCTCCTGTTTCACCAGGATGTGCATGGGCCGCGGCGACGCGCCGAACATCACCGGCCCGTCCAGGAAGCTGATGTGGTTGCCGGCAAAAATCACCGGCCCGCCGGTGGGAACGTTGTCCCGGCCCGTGACGGACGTCCGGTACACCAGGTGGTCAAGGGCCCAGCCAACAGGCCTGCTCCAGGCCATGGTCCAACCGGACGGGATCTCCGGCCTGGACTTTCCGACGATTGGCTCAGTCACGGTTCAGGACCTTGGTCACAATCACGAGGGCCGCAGCAACCGTCTGGTCGAAGTCCAGGTCCGAGGAATCCAGGGTGACCACGCCGGAAGCAGCCTGCGTGAAGTTGACCACTGTGGAGTCTTTGGCGTCGCGGTGGGTCACCTGGGCCGCCAGTTGCTCGGCATCCTGGGTGCCGCCGAGCTGGATTCCGCGCCGGCGCAGCCGTGCTTCCTCGCTGGCGGTCAGCAGCATCCGCACTTCAGCCCCGGGCGCAACGACGGTGGTGATGTCCCTGCCTTCCACGACGATTCGGCGGTGGTGCTTTTCGATCAGTTCGCGCTGGCGCCGGATAAGCTCGGTCCTGGCTCCCAGGGTGGTGGCCACGGCACTGACAGCGGATGAGATGGCAGGCTCACGGATTGCGTTGGTGACGTCGATCCCGTCCACCCGGACGTACTCCACCTGGGGGCTTGTACTCAGGTCCAGGACCAGGTCCCGGGACGCCTGCTCCACGGACGCACTGTCCTCCAGGTCGATGCCTTTCGTGACGCAGAACCACGTCAATGCCCGGTACATGGCACCGGTGTCCAGATAGGCGAGCCGGAGCCTGCGGGCCACTTCCTTGCTGACACTGGACTTTCCGGAGCCCGACGGCCCGTCGATGGCCACCACCAGCGGCCTGCCGATCCGGAGGGCAGGCAGGGTGTCAAGAAGTTCTTGTGTCATTACTGGAGTACCCGCCATCCGCGGTCGTTAAGTGCTTCGATCAGGTGGTCATGCTTGTTCGGCAACACGGAGATTTCCACCATACCCACGTTCTGGCCCGAGGAGTGGTCCAGGCGCAGGTCCTCCAGGTTTACGCCGATCTCCCCGATTTCCGTGAGGAGACGGGCAATCTGGCCCGGCTTATCGTCCACCAGGACGGTAAGCCACGAATACGCCTGGGGAGGTCCGCCGTGCTTGCCCGGAATCCGGGCCTGGCCGGCATTGCCTTCACTCATCAGCTGTGCGAGGTCAAGGCGGGCACCCGGTGCGGTGGGCTCCTCCAGAGTGCCGATCAGGCGGTTGAGGTCCTCCCGCACGCCGTAAAGGATCTCCACCACCTTGGCGGCATTGCCGCCCAGGATCTGTACCCAGAGGGAGGGATCACTGGCTGCGATCCGGGTGACGTCGCGCAGTCCGTTGCCCGCAAGGGACAACGCGTGCAGCGGAGTTCCCTGCAGTCGGCTGGCCAAGAGCGATGACATGACCTGCGGCAGGTGCGATACCAGGGCCACAGCTTCGTCGTGTTCGTCCGCGGTGAACTGGGAAACAACCGCCCCCAGGTCCATGGCCAGTGAACGGGCCGTCTGGAGGGCTGCGCCGGAGGTTTCCTCCGACGGGCACACCACCCAGGGCATAGAGGTGAAGAGCTCCCCGCGGGCTGCAACCGGCCCGGACTTTTCCCGTCCGGCCATAGGGTGTGTGCCCACATAGCGGGAGAGGTCCACGCCGCGGCTGCGCAGCGCCGAGAGGATCTCCGCCTTGACACTTGCGATGTCCACCACCACGGAATCCGGGTAGTCAGCCAGCGCCTTTGCCACAACATCCGCCGTGACATCCGGCGGGGCAGCGACAACCACCAGCTGCGGCACAGCACCCGCAAGCCCGGCCAGGGGCTGGCCTGCACCAATATCCACCGCAACCGCCTGGTTGGTGGGCGAAGGGTCGGACAGGTAAACCGGAACGCCGCGGCCGCGCAGGCCCAGCCCGATGCTGGTGCCCAGCAGCCCCGTTCCGATCACCACCACGGGTCCGTCCAGGTGCCCGCGGCCCTGGCTGTGGAAAGCGGACATGCCTCAGAGCCCTACGGATGCCAGCAGATGGCCGACTTCCTGCTTGCCGAGGTTGCGGATGCTTCCCTGGCGCTGGTCACCCAAACCGATGGGTCCCACCTTGACGCGGACAAGCCGCAGGACCGGGAATCCGACGGCGTCGAACAACCGGCGGACGATGCGGTTCTTTCCCGAGTGCAGCACGACCTCGATCAGGACGTGGCCGGGAGTGGAGTCAACGAGGCGGAAGGAATCCACCGAGGCAAAGCCGTCCTCCAGTTCCACGCCTTCCTTTAGCTGGGCGCCGATTCCCTGCGGGAAGGGCCCCCGGACCTGGACCAGGTAGGTCTTGGGCACCTCATAGGAGGGGTGCGTCAGGCGGTTGGCAAGTTCGCCGTCGTTCGTCAGCAGCAACAGCCCTTCGGTGGCGACGTCGAGCCGGCCCACATGGAACAGGCGTTCGCCGTGCTGGTGGCGAAGGAAGTCACTGATGCACGGGCGGCCCTCGGGGTCCTCCATGGTGGAGACAACGCCCTTGGGCTTGTTAAACACCATGTACACCAGGTTCTCGTCCAACTGGATCCGCAGTCCGTCAACGTGGATGACGGCGGTCTTGGGATCGACGCGGACGCCGAGCTCGGTGACTACCTGGCCGTCCACTTCCACGCGGCCCTCGGCAATCATCTCCTCGCAGACGCGGCGTGACGCTACACCCGCGGAGGCCATGACCTTCTGCAGGCGCACGCCGTCGGCGTCGTGGAGTTCCGACTGGGGAACCTCGCCGCGAGGACCTTTCTTCCGGCTTGGCCGGCGGACCGGACCCAGGTTCTGGCCGAAACGTTCGCTGCCGAAAGCACGGGAAGCTGCCGCCCCCGGGGCACCGGTCCGTGGCTTTGGCTTCAGCGCGCCCGGCGTTCCCGGGGCCTTCTTGGCACCCGGCTTGCGTACTGCAGGCTTCCGGGATGAAGGCTTTGCAGATTTGGGTTCCGTTGCTCCACGGCCCCCCTGGCCACCGGCCGGAGCCTGGTCCGGATCGATAAACCGCTCCTCGCGCGGCTTGGGTGCGCGGTGCGGGCGGTCGCTGCCGAATCCGCCGCCACGATTGGCGGCCCCGCCGCGGAACCCGCCGCCGGAAGCACCGCCCTGTGAAGCGCTGCGCTGTGATGTGTTGCGTTCGGTACCGTCATGTCCCGAACCTTTACGTGGTGAACCCTGGCGTCCCGCCTGTGTCATGACCCGTCCTTCGATATGTTGACCGGAAAGGTGTCCAAGGACAACCTTAACCAGCCGTGCAGAAATAATCTGCCCTTATAAGTACTCTTGCGTGCTGCCAGGGCGGTGCCCTGGCTACATTCCTTCGGCGTCGTAGAACTCCGCAATACCGTCCAGCCCCGGGAGGTGTGGGGACAGCTGCGGCAGCTCAGCCACCGAACTGATTCCCATCCGCTCCAGGAAATATGAGGTGGTCCGGTAGAGGACCGCGCCGGACTCCGGATCCGTTCCCGAGTCCTCGATAAGTCCGCGCTGGGCGAGCGTCCGTACGACAGAGTCAACATTGACTCCCCTGATTGCGGAAACCCTGGCCCTGGAGACCGGCTGGCGGTATGCGATGACCGCGAGCGTTTCCAGGGCGGCCTGGGTAAGCCTGGCTGTTTGGCCCTCCAGCACATATTTGCCCACGATGTGGGCGAATTCAGTACGGGAGTAGATCCGCCAGCCGCCGGCGACCTTCCGCAATTCAAAACCCCGGGGGCTGGAGCCGAAACCAGTTCCACTGGCTTGATCCATATCCGGGGCTTTAACAGTATAGCCGCTATAATCCCGCTGAAGTTCTGCAAGCAGGGCACTGACCCCGTCAACGGGAAGTTCGAGTCCGGCAGCCAGTTCTTCCTCCGTGGCCGGTTGGTCAATGACCATCAGCACCGCTTCAAGGGCGGCTTTGGCCCCGCCCGGAAGGTTTGCGACGTCCGGCTTCCCTTCACTGGTACCTTCTGTTGCCTGCCCCGTCACAGCTGCTCCTCAAATTCTTCGCTCAGGTTTTCCGCCGACCATTCCCCGTTCCCGGCAGTCCAATGCACGGCCAGGTCCCCCAGCGGCGACAGCTGGTCGAAGGAAACCGCCTTGTCCCGGAACAGCTCCAGGAGGGCAAGGAACCGTGCAACCACCACCAGGGTGGACTCCGCATCAGCAATCAAGGCCCGGAAGGTCAGCGGTGATTCAACCTGAAGCCGCAGGCCCATCACTTCTGCCTGCTCCTTCACGCTGACATTGCCGCCGTGCAAGTGCGCCAGACCTACTTCTGTCTGCTTCGGAGCCTTGGGCTGCAGTGCGGCTTCGGCCAGGCGGGCGAACTGTTCCGGACTGTGTTTCCAGACCAGCTCGGGAAGCATGGCCGCGAAGTGTTCCTCCAGGGCGACCTGCCGGGGGAACCGCATGGCCTCCTGGTGGAGGGTTTCGCCGAGTAGTCCCGCCACGTGCTTGAAGGCCTTGTACTGGAGCAGCCGCGCGAAGAGCAGGTCCCGGGCTTCGAGCAGTGCAATGTCTTCATCGTTTTCAACTTCCCCCGCAGGAAGGAGCCGGGCAGCTTTGAGGTCCAGCAGTGTCGCGGCAATCACCAGGAATTCGCTGGCCTCGTCCAGGGCCCACTCCTCGCCCAGCTTCTGCAGGTTCCGGATGTACTTGATGAATTCGTCGGTCACCGTGGCGATGGCTACCTCGGTGATGTCCAGCTGGTGCTTGGCGATCAGGCCGAGCAGGAGGTCAAAGGGACCCGTGAAGTTGGCCAGCCGCACCTCAAAGCCGGGCTTGGATTCGGCCACCGGGTAGCTAGGGTGCGCCGCCGCGCGAGATCAGTTCCTTGGCGAGCCGGCGGTAGGCGTCGGCGCCCACGTGGTTGCCGGCGTAGCTGGTGATCGGCTCCGCGGCTACGGTGGCGTCGGCGAACTTGATGGAGCGCTTTATCACGGTCTCGAAGACCTTGTCGCCGAAGGCCTCCACCAACCGGGTAATGACCTCCCGGCTGTGCAGCGTCCGGGCGTCGTACATGGTGGCCAGCACGCCGTCCACCTGCAGGCGGGGGTTGAGCCTGTCCTGAACCTTGTCGATGGTCTCCACCAACAGCGCCACGGCACGGAGGGCAAAGAACTCGCAGATCAGCGGGATGATGACACCGTGCGCCGCGGTGAGGGCATTGACGGTCAGAAGGCCAAGGGACGGCTGGCAGTCGATGAGGACGACGTCGTAATCGTCTTCGACTTTCTTCAGGGCGCGGTCCAGGACCTGCTCGCGGGCCACCTCGTTGACCAACTGGACTTCAGCCGCCGAGAGGTCGATGTTTGCGGGCAGGAGGTCCACGTTTTCGACGCCGGTCTGGTGGATGGCATCGCGGATGTCCACCTTGCGGTCCATCAGCACGTTGTACACGGTGAGGTCGAGTTCATGCGGATTCACGCCCAGGCCGGCAGACAGGGCGCCCTGCGGATCGAAGTCGACCAAAAGAACGCGCCGGCCGTACTCAGCCAGCGCTGCAGCAAGGTTGATGGTGGACGTGGTCTTTCCGACGCCACCCTTTTGGTTCACCATGGCGATGACGCGGGCCGGACCGTGGGAGGCCAGGGGCGCAGGTTCCGGGAACTCGCGGTATGGGCGCCCCGTGGGTCCCATCACCGCGTCTTCCAGGTCGAATTGCGTGCCCTCCAGAGTTGCCGAACCCTGTTCGCTGCTCACGTATCTATCCACACTTTCGATGACGGTGATTTCCTGCCGCTGGCTGGCCAGCAACGCTCCTTCTTCTTCCCAAGGTTACAGCGCCCGACACGGTATTCCGGGCAACTTGACTTTCCCCGGATGTTGAGCCTTGACCCTCTAGCTGAGGTCGAAGGTTGCCTTTTTCCCCGGCACGCAACTGCCCCCGCAGCGAAAGGCTGCGGGGGCAGTTGCGGTGTCTGCGGGGTGCTGGGGCCTAGGCGTTCGCCGGCACCGGCCGCGCTTCGGTTTCACTATCTACAGGCTCCGCGTGGCCGGCAATCATGGTTTGCTCGTCGAAGGGCAGCTCACCGGAGAGCACCTGGGTGACCTGGCCGCCGTCGATCTCCTTGACCCACGTGCCAATGAGCACGGTGGCTACGGCGTTGCCGGTGAAGTTGGTCAGGGCGCGGGCCTCGGACATGAACCGGTCGATGCCCACGATCATGCCCACACCGCCCAGCAGCTCGGGCTTGTGGGCCTGCAGGCCGGCAGCCAGCGTGGCAAGGCCGGCACCGGTGACACCGGCTGCACCCTTGGAGGCAATGATCATGAAGATGAGCAGGGAGACCTGTGCGCCCAGGTCAAGCGGCGTGCCCATCGCGTTGGCAACGAACAGGGAGGCCATGGTCAGGTAGATGGCCGTTCCGTCAAGGTTGAAGGAGTAGCCGGTGGGCACCGTGACGCCCACAACGGGCTTGGAGACACCGAGGTGTTCCATCTTGGCGATCAGGCGGGGCAGGGCAGCTTCTGATGATGACGTGGAAAAGATGAGCAGGTACTCGCGGCCCAGGTATTTCATCAGCTTGAAAATGTTGACGCCCGTGACCACCTTGAGCAGGCCGCCGAGGATGATGACGATGAACAGGGCGCAGGTGATGTAGAAGGCAGCCATCAAGGTGAACATGCTGACAATTGCCTGGAATCCGGTGGCTCCCACGACGGCGGCGATGGCACCGAAGGCGCCTACGGGGGCAAGCCACATGATCATGATCAGGATGCGGAATACGAGGACCTGGCCGTGGCCGATTGCCTTGAGGGTGGGAGCGCCCTGCGGGCCCATCTTCTGGAGGGCAAACCCTACGAGGATTGCGGCAAAGAGGGTGGGGAGAACGGGAATATCTCCTGGAATGATGCCAAGGAGGAAGGCAACGGTGCTGTCTACTTCCGCCTTCTTGTTGGGGTCGTAGGGGGCAAGCTTCAGTCCCTCGCCCGGGTGGATCAAGTTGCCGACCACCAAGCCGATGGCGAGCGCGAACGTCGACATCAGGACGAAGTAGCCCAGCGCCAGGCCGCCTACCTTGCCTACGGTGGCAGCCTTCGCGATCGAGCCGATGCCCAGGACGATGGTGCAGAAGATGACCGGAGCGATCATCATCTTGATGAGTTTGATGAAGCCATCGCCGAGCGGCTTCATGGACTTGCCCACTTCAGGGAACATCAGTCCCACCAACGCGCCGAGGATGACGGCGGCGATAACAGCGATGTAGAGGTAGTGCGATTTGTCGATGCCCTTGCGCCGCGTCGTCACGGTGTCAAGCGACTCTCCTCGTTGAGAAGCCATGATGTGTCTCCTTTGGATAATCTGATAGACGCTGCGGCACAATCTCTGGGCTGAACGCGTCCTCCGGTGTGATATCCATCATTGGGCAGGTGGTGACCCAGCTCACCGTTGCGTTCATATTGGTCGTGGAGCACATATTTGTGCGGAAGATGCCGGGAGGTACAGATGATCCACCGCTGGAGTATCGCCCGACGGCTCTTCGTGGCGAACCTGCTGATTGTGGTGGCGTTTATCGCCATCGTTGGGTCGGCCACATACGTGGACGCCCGTGACCGTACCTATGACGAGGCCGGCCGGCGGATGGCAGGAATCGCGGCCTCGGTGGCGGCAAATCCGCTGGTTCTGGAAGCGGCTGCGGCTCCGGACCCCACGGCCCTCCTGCAGCCCTATACGCGCGACGTTATGGCCGCGGCCGACGTCGACTTCATCACCATCATGGCACCGGACCGTACCCGCTGGACCCATCCGCGTGACGAGGAGATAGGGCGCAGCTACATCGGCTCCGTTGACGCAGCACTCAAGGGTGAAACCTTCACCGAGGTCACCGCCGGCACCCTTGGGCCGTCCGTAAGGACCATCGTTCCGGTTAAGGATGCCGGCGGTGCGGTCAGGGCATTGGTGGCCGCCGGGGTGACAGTGGGAACCGTGGATGTTGCCTTCGCCGCCCGCCTGCCAGCCCTGTTGGCCATCGGCCTCGCCCTGCTGGTGGGCGGCTCCGTGGCATCCTGGCTGTTGGGCCGGTATCTGCGCCGTGTCACACGGGGCTGGGGGCCGGAGCAACTGGCGCAGTTGTTTGCCTACTACGAGTCCGTGCTGCACTCGGTGCGTGAGGGCCTGATCCTTATCGACACCAAAGGCAGTGTTGTTATGTACAACGACCAGGCAGCCGAACTGCTGGGCCTTGATGAAGCCGGCACCAGGGATCCCACCCGACCGCCATCGCTGGCCGACCTTCCCCTCGATGATGAACTCCGCGGCCTGTTCGAGTCCGGCCGCACAGCCAAGGACGAGATCGTCCTGGCCGGATCCCGGGTTCTGGTGGTGAACCAGGCCCCTGCCAAGGGGCCGGAAACCGCCGGCAGCCGTGGCAGGACCCCTGTGTACGGCACGGTGGCCACGCTGCGGGACCGGACCGAGATCGAGGCGCTGGGAAACGAGCTGGCAACCATGCGGACCCTCTCCGACGCGCTGCGGGCGCAGACCCACGAGCATGCAAACCGGCTCCATACGATGGTTTCACTACTGGAGCTTGGGCGCACCCAAGAGGCCTTGGACTTCGCCACCAAGGACCTTGAACTCAGCCAACAGCTAACGGATGACATGGTCAGCTCAGTGGACGAGCCGGTACTGGGCGCGCTGGTTATGGGCAAGGTAGCCGAAGCCCATGAGCGGGGCGTCCAGCTGGATGTCGCCACCCTGGGACCGGGTACGGCGGCAGGCATAGCCGTGCAGGACCTGGTCACTATCCTGGGGAACCTGCTGGACAACGCGATCGATGCCGCGGCGGAGGGTCCCGCTCCACGACGGGTGGAATTGACGGTGGAGTCCGATGAGGAAGGCCTCGACATCTCTGTCCACGACTCCGGAGCGCCGCTTGATCCATCCGCTGCCGGGAACATCTTCCGCCACGGATACAGTACAAAGCCGGCGGGCCCCGGCGGCCGGGGTATCGGGCTCGCCCTGGTGCGGCAGGCGGTACAGCGCCTGGGAGGTAGCCTGACCATCAACGGACGGCGCGGCGCCAAATTCGAAGTGTTCCTCCCCGCAGCGGTGCCGGCACAGAAGGAGCACGAACAGTGAGCAACATCCGGGTCCTCGTCGTCGAGGACGAAGCCATCGCGGCCGCCGCGCATGCAGCGTACGTGGGGCGGCTGCCGGGCTTCGAACTGGCCGGCACCGCCCCGGACGGCCAGTCTGCCCTGCGGCTCCTCAACGAGTTTGCTGCGGCAGGAAACCCGGTGGAACTTGTCCTGCTGGACATGAACCTGCCCGACCTTCACGGCCTGGACATCGCGCGGCGGATGAGGGCGGCGGGAATACTGGCGGACATCATCGCCATCACGGCCGTCCGTGAGCTGGCCATCGTACGCAGCGCAGTTGCCATCGGCGTTGTCCAGTACCTGATCAAGCCGTTCACCTACGCGACCTTCGCGGACAAGCTGGCAAGCTATCAGCAGTTCCGGCAGCAACTGGCGGGCCCGCAGGGCGGGTCCGGGAAGGCTGGAGCCTCCCAGACCGACGTGGACCAGGCCTTCGCCAGCCTGCGTGCACCCTCCGAGCTACCCTTGCCCAAGGGCCTTTCAGTTTCCACGCTGGCCTCCGTCCAGGAGTTCATGAAGCTGCAGAAGGGCGCCGTGTCCGCAACCGAGGTCATGGATGCGCTCGGCATGTCGCGGGTCACGGCGCGCCGCTACCTTGAGTATCTGGCGGACGCCGGAACGGTGTCCAGGACCGCCCGTTACGGCACCCCTGGGCGGCCGGAAAACGAATACCGTTGGGGCGGCCGCTGACCGGGCAGTAATTCCTGAGCTTGTCCGAATCTCGTAGGCGTCTAGCCAGGTGTATACAAGAAGCCGTATATATCAAGGATTTGAGCCGACTTCTGCCGCAAAAGCCCTCGTCTGTATACACTGGGGTCAATGCCAGCGAAGGGACAGCCAGTGCGAGCCAGCGACCGTGCCTATGCCGCACTCCGCGATGACATCGTCCAGTGGCGGCTCCAGCCCGGAGCCCTGCTTGCCGAGGTGGAACAGGCAGAACGGCTGGGGGTCTCCCGCACGCCCCTCCGGGAGGCGCTGGGCCGGCTCACGGCAGAAGGACTGACGACGGCGGCAGGCGGCCGCGGCGTCGTCGTCACCGGCATCTCGTTGGCGGATATCGACGAACTGTTCGAGCTCCGCGAGACGCTGGAGGGAAAGGCCGCCGCCCTGGCCGCCGAGCGGGGCGATCCGGAAACGTTCCGCAGGCTTGAGGCGGAATTCCGGGCAGCGCCGTCACTCATTACCGGGCCCGCACCCGCACTTCAGGACTATTACCTGCTGGTGGACCGGCTGGACTCCGCCGTTGATGCCGCAATTTCCAACTCCTACCTCGCCCAGGCCATGCGCAGCCTCCGGGTGCACCTGGTCCGTATCCGCCGCCTCGCAGCAGACGACGCAGCACGGCTCACGGCCGCAGCAGCCGAACATGCAGCCATCGCCGAGGCCATTGCCATCCGCAACCCCCGCCTGGCGCAGGCAGCCACCACCCTCCACCTGCACCGCAGCCTGTCCCACATCAAAGCCACCCATCCATCCCGCTAAAGGAGCACCATGGTCAAGGAACACCACGTCCGCGTCTACAAGAGCGAAGAAAACCTGCCCCGCGAGGAACAGCTTGCGCACAAAATCGCCCGGGTTGCCGCCGACCCCGTGGAGGTGCCCGCCGACGTCACCGACATGGTCATCAACAGGGTGATCGACAATGCTTCGGTGGCCGTGGCTTCGCTCAACCGGGCACCGATCGTGGCAGCCCGGGCGCAGGCCCTCGCTCATGGTCCCAGCTCCGGTGGAAAGGGCGCCAAGGTCTTCGGTATCGGCGAGCGCATCTCACCGGAATGGGCGGCGTGGGCCAACGGCGTGGCGGTGCGGGAGCTGGATTACCACGACACCTTCCTGGCTGCCGACTACTCCCACCCTGGCGACAACATTCCGCCGATCCTCGCTGTGGGCCAGCACGTGGGCTCAAGCGGCCGGGACCTGGTGCGGGCCATCGCCACGGGATATGAGATCCAGGTGAACCTGGTGAAGGCGATCTGCCTGCACAAGCACAAGATCGACCACGTAGCCCACCTTGGCCCGTCCGCAGCTGCCGGCATTGGCACCCTGCTGGGGCTTGACGTCGAGACCATCTTCCAGTCCGTGGGGCAGGCCCTGCACACGACGACGGCGACACGCCAGTCCCGTAAGGGCGAGATCTCCACCTGGAAGGCGCACGCGCCGGCCTTTGCGGGCAAGATGGCCGTCGAGGCGGCAGACCGGGCTATGCGCGGTCAGACCTCGCCCGTGCCGATCTACGAAGGCGAGGACGGGGTGATCGCCTGGCTGCTGGACGGTCCCGACGCCTCCTACCTGGTGCCCCTGCCCGAAGCCGGGGAAGCCAAGCGTGCCATCCTGGACACCTACACCAAGGAACACTCCGCCGAGTACCAGGCACAGGCCTGGATCGACCTGGCCCGGAAGCTGAACCGCGAGCACCCGGAGGCCACTGATCCGGCGAATGTGAAATCCGTGCTGATCAGGACCAGCCACCACACCCACTACGTCATCGGGTCCGGGGCGAACGATCCCCAGAAATACAGCCCCACCGCCTCCCGGGAAACCCTGGACCACTCCATCCCGTACATCTTCACCGTGGCTCTGCAGGACGGCGCCTGGCACCACGTGGACTCCTACTCCCCCGAACGCGCAGCCCGGCCGGACACGGTGGACCTTTGGCAGAAAGTCACCACCGAGGAAGATCCCGAGTGGACCCGGCGCTACCACTCACTGGACATTGCCGAGAAGGCCTTCGGCGGCTCCGTGGAGATCACCCTGGCTGGCGGCACTGTGATCAGGGAGGAAATCGCCGTGGCCGATGCCCACCCCCTGGGTGCCCGCCCCTTCGGCCGCGAGCAGTACATCAACAAGTTCCGCACCCTGGCCGCCGGCCTCGTGGAGGAAGCCGAAATCGAACGGTTCCTCGCCGCCGTCGAACGCCTGCCGGAACTGGCGGCAGGTGAACTCGACCAGCTGAACATCACGGCAGCACCGGGCGTGATCGACTTGAGTGCTGCACCGAAAGGACTTTTCTGATGCTGTATTCCAAGGTCACGCCGGAGCAGAAGCGTCTCCGGTTCCGGGAGCTTTTGGCATCCGGGACCATCCAGCAGTTTCCCGGCGCCTTCAACCCGCTCTCGGCCCGGCTGATCGAGGAGAAGGGCTTCCCCGGGGTCTACATTTCCGGTGCGGTCCTGGCCAACGATCTTGGTTTGCCGGACATCGGGCTGACCACCCTCACAGAAGTCGCCACCCGGGCCGGGCAGATCGCCCGAATGACGGACCTGCCCGCGATCGTGGACGCCGACACCGGCTTCGGTGAACCCATGAACGTGGCCCGCACTGTCCAGGAACTTGAGAACGCAGGACTGGCGGGCCTGCACATCGAAGACCAGTTCAACCCCAAGCGCTGTGGCCACCTCGACGGCAAGAACGTGGTGGATTTGGAGACGGCAACCAAGCGCATTCGTGCCGCCGCCGACGCCCGCCGCGACCCGAACTTCCTCATTATGGCCCGCACCGACATCCGCGCCACCGACGGACTCCAAGCAGCCCAGGACCGGGCCCGGGCGCTCGTGGAAGCAGGAGCGGACGCCATCTTCCCGGAGGCCATGAAGGACCTGGCTGAATTCCAGGCCATCCGCGACGCCGTCGACGTCCCGATCCTGGCCAACATGACAGAGTTCGGCAAGAGCGAACTGTTCACCGTGGACCAGCTCCAGGGCGTCGGGGTGAACATGGTGATCTATCCTGTCACCCTCCTCCGTAGTGCCATGGGTGCTGCCGAGCGTACGCTGGAAGCGATCAAGGCTGAGGGCACGCAGGAGGCGCAGGTGGGCAGCATGCTCACCCGCGCACGCTTATACGATCTTGTTGACTATGAAGGCTACAACCGCTTCGACAGCGGAGTGTTCAATTTCCGGGTCCCCGGGGAGTAGGGAAAACCGCGCCGGCTCCGGCCGGCACAACAGGCGACAGGAACGAAGGAGTTTCAGCATGGCTGAAGAGGACATCAAAAAAGGTCTTGCCGGCGTCGTGGTGGATTACACGTCCGTCTCGAAGGTCAACCCGGATACCAATTCCCTGTTGTACCGGGGCTACCCGGTTCAGGAGCTCGCCGCGAGGTGCAGCTTCGAGGAGGTGGCCTACCTGCTCTGGAACGGTGAACTTCCCACGGAACAGGAGCTGGTGGAGTTCACTGCACGGGAGCGCGCCGGCCGGGCCCTGGATCCGGTGGTCAAGCAGGTGATCGATGCCCTGCCGGAGAGCTCCCATCCCATGGATGTTTGCCGGACCGCTGCCTCCGTGATGGGCGCCCGGCACCCGCTGGCGGAAGACTCCTCCCGCGAGGCCAACATGGCCAAAGCCATCGACTTGTTCTCGGCCATGCCGGGCGTCGTGGCCTACGACCAGCGCCGCCGCCACGGGCAGGATGTCATTGACCCACGCGACGACCTGGGCTATTCGGCCAACTTCCTGTGGATGACCTTTGGGGAGGAGCAGGTGCCGGAAGTTGTTGAGGCGTTTAACGTCTCGATGATCCTCTACGCCGAGCACTCCTTCAACGCCTCCACCTTCACGGCCAGGGTGATCACTTCGACGCTGGCGGACCTGCACTCGGCCGTCACGGGAGCCATCGGCGCTTTGAAGGGACCGCTGCACGGCGGTGCCAACGAGGCCGTGATGCACACCTTCGACGAAATCGGCATCCGCCCGCAGGAGTCCCTGGAGGAAGCGGCTGCCCGTGCCAAGACGTGGATGGAGAACGCCCTGGCCCAGAAGAAGAAGGTCATGGGCTTCGGGCACCGTGTGTACAAGCACGGCGACTCGCGGGTGCCCACCATGAAGGCTGCCCTGGACAAGATGGTGGCCCACTACGGCCGGCCCGAGCTGCTGGGCCTCTACCAGGGCCTGGAGAAGGCCATGGACGAAGCCAAGGCCATCAAACCCAACCTCGACTATCCCGCCGGCCCCACCTACCACCTGATGGGATTCGACACCGCCACGTTCACTCCCCTGTTCGTCGCCAGCCGCATCACCGGGTGGACGGCGCACATCATGGAGCAGTTGGATTCAAACTCCCTGATCCGCCCGTTGAGCGAATACGTCGGTCCTGAGGAACGGCACGTTCCGTAGGCTGAAGGGCGGAGCGGACGACGGCGGGGGCGGCCACGCAGGTGGACATCCCGCCGTCGGTCATTAACGCCTAGGGCAGGAGGCTCACGGACGACGCGACGGTTTCGTTGTCGCTGTTCAGCGTGACCACCACATTGACCCTGCCGCCTTCGAGCACCACTGGAAGCCAGTGATCGGCATCCTGCCACATACGGTCCACCGGCAGGATGCCGGTCTGGAACCACTGCGGCATGATCTCGTCGCTTTCTTGCGGCTCCCCCAGCCATCGCCGGGCGGTGAAGAGGCGGGTGTGCATGTCCCAGGCCGGCTTGGCCGGGAACACGAACTGCACGACGCCGGCGTCCGCCAGGTCTTCCTGGCGCACCGTCACGCCGGTTTCTTCCCTGACTTCACGGACAACGGCTTCGGCCTCGCTCTCCCCCGGTTCGACGTGTCCTCCGATACCCACGATCTTTCCGGTGCCGAAGCCTGTCCGTTTGAGGCCCAGCAGCACTTCCGGGCCCGAATCCCCGTCACGGAGCAGGAAGCAGAGAGTCACCCTTGCGGCAGTCATGCGTTCAAGCCTATGGGGTTGGCGAGTTGCCGGCGAGGAAGCGCCACGGGGCGCTGAATATGCCAAGCTCTACGTGTGGCTCCCGAAACTGCACCCGGGATACGGCCGGCCCGTATTTCGATCATTGACGCCCGCCTGCCGGAGTGGCTGGTGCGCAACCCTTTGTACTGGGGCTGGGCCTGGGCCTGTTTCTGGACGGTGCTGATTGTTGGGGATGAATTCGTGGACCTGGCAGGCTGGACGTGGTATTTGCTGGTGGCCACGGCTGCACTGCCCACACTGCTCAGCACCCTGGCCGTGCTGCAGGTGACTCCCCGGCAGCAAGTGAAAGCCGCCCGGGAATCGGTTTTGGGCCTGTTCTTCGTGCGTTTCCTCGCACTCGTTGCGGCATTCATCGTGTGGGCCATATCGGTGGTGCTGAGTGCGTCCATCTCCACCACCATCCAAGCCGTGGCGGGAGATTCCGAGCGTGAGGTGACAGCTCTGGGGTTCCAGCTGATGGCAGCCCTGTTCCCGGTTGTGGTGGCCGTCCTGTGGCTGGCGTTTGTTGCCCGGTGCGCCTGGTTCCTGCGGAGGCTTCGCGGCTGGCGGCAGGTTCCCACGTTCTCGCGGGTGCCGAAGTCGTTCCTCCGCGGCCGCCCGCGCCTGCGCCGGGTGGTGCTCGGCCTGGCGCATCCGGGACTGATGTTGCTCGCGGGGATGGGCACGTCGGCGCTGGCGTTCCTGCTGGGTCCGGTGGAACTGACCATCGAGGCGCTGCTCTAGGTGTTCCCGGGCAGTACATCTGCGCAGGCCGGGACCGTGCTTGGGCAAGCTCAGCCGAGGGCCCGCGGGTGTGCTGCCGCGTAGATCTCACGCAGGGTATCCGCCGTCACCAGGGTATAAACCTGGGTGGTGGTCACCGACGCATGGCCCAGCAGTTCCTGGACTACGCGGACGTCGGCACCGCCTTCGAGCAGGTGGGTGGCGAAGGAGTGCCGAAGGGTGTGCGGTGAGACGTCCTTGGTGATGTTCGCTCTCTCGGCTGCGGCCTTCAGGATGGTCCAGGCGCTCTGGCGGCTGATCCGGCCGCCGCGGGCATTCAGGAACAAAGCCGGGGTGCCCTTTCCCTTGGCCGCGAGCAGCGGGCGGCCCCGGACCAGGTAGGCGTCGAGGGCGCGGGCGCCGTAGGACCCCAGCGGCACCAGCCGCTCCTTGGAGCCCTTGCCAAAGAGCCGTACGATGGCTGGCCCGGTTTCCGCCTCCTGCAGGGAAATATCGTCCACGTCCAGGCCTACGGCCTCGCTGATCCGCGCTCCGGTGGAGTACAGGAACTCCAACAGGGCGCGGTCGCGCAGCCCCGTTGCCGTGTCGGTGCCGGCTGCCTCCAGGATCCTGGTTACTTCGTCCACGCTGATGGCCTTCGGCAGCCGTTTTCCGGGCATGGGGGGATGGACGTCGCTGGCGGGGTCGGTTGGCGTGAACCCTTCCAGGGCCCAGAACTTGTGCAGCCCCCTGACGGCGACCACAGTCCTCGCCGCCGACCGCACACCAAGGGCCGAACCGCCGTCGGAACCGTCCGTCAGCGCCCGGACGTAACCGGTTACGTGATGGCGGGTGATGTCCTGGGGGCGGCTGCATCCGGCTGCTGCCAGGTAGCGGGAGTAGCGGGCCAGGTCCCTGCGGTAGGCCGCCAGCGTATTGGCGGCAACACCGCGTTCCACGCCCATGTGCTGGAGGTAGTCGGTGATGCCGCGCTCGATGGCTGTTGGCGGGGAAGCCGGCGTCGGGGTGTCACGTATCTCTCCTGACGCGGCCGGTCCTGGCGCTGCCGGTTCCGCCGGAGCCAGTTCAGCCGGAGCCGCTTCAGCAGGATCCAACCCAGCGGGAGCCGCTTCAGCAGAGGGACCAGGGACCATCAGCGCTGGCTGGGGTGCGCGGGCCAGGGCGCGTCCGCGGGGCGGAGATTGGCATATCCCCCGGCGCGGGCGGCTGCGGCTGCAAGAATCCCGACGACGGCGGACGGGTTGTGGAGCCTTCCGGCCAGCACCGACTCCACGGCATCGTCAAGCTTGATCCAGTGAAACTCGATCTCGGCTTCCTCGTCCGTCCGCAGATGGCGTTCATGGTGCGGGACTTCGGTGAGGTTCCGAGCCAGGTAGATCCTGATGGCCTCACTGGAGGAACCGGGCGAGTTGAAGAAGTCGGCCAGGACGTTCCAGGTGCCGGCGGCAAGGTCTGCTTCCTCGGCGAGTTCACGCGCCGCGCCCACCACGAAGTCCTCGCCTTCGATATCGAGCAGCCCGGCGGGGATCTCCCAGAGGTCCATGCCCACGGGGTGCCGGTACTGCTTGAGGAGGAGGATCTCGCCGTCGTCGTTCATGGGCAGGACGGCCACGGCACCCGGGTGTTCAATGTAGTCCCGGGTGAGGGCCTCGCCCGTTTCCTGCAGCTGGAAGCTATCGCTGACCACGTCCCAGATCCGGCCTTCGTAGACCTTCTCTGTAGACAAAAGACGGCGCGGGCTCGGTGCATCCGAAACCTTTACTGCAGGGGTGGCTTCAGGTGTACCGGGCATCGCGCCGTCCTTTTTGTCGTGCGGAACTACTTAGCGGCTACCGTACCCGACTGCTCGGCTTCGGGGGCAACAGCATCCAGGCCGGCGGCCGTGTCGGAGCCCTCCTGGTGGTCCAGGGCTGCCTTCACGAGCCCGGCGAACAGCGGGTGCGGCCGGGTGGGGCGCGAGCTCAGCTCAGGGTGCGCCTGGGTGGCCACGTAGTACGGGTGGACGTCGGCGGGAAGCTCAACGAACTCCACGAGCTTGCCGTCCGGGGACGTGCCGGAGAAGACCAGCCCTTCGGCTGCGATCTGGTCGCGGTACTTGTTGTTCACCTCGTAGCGGTGGCGGTGGCGTTCGCTGACGGTGGTCTTGCCGTACGTACCGGCGATCACGGAACCGGCGTCGAGCTTGGCTTCGTACAGGCCCAGGCGCATGGTGCCGCCAAGGTCGCCCTTGCCCTCGACAATGTCGAGCTGCTCTTCCATGGTGGCGATGACCGGGTACTTCGAATCCGGCTCGAACTCGCTGGAGGACGCACCCTCCAGTCCCACCACGTTGCGGGCGTACTCGATGACCATGCACTGCAGGCCCAGGCAAAGTCCCAGGACGGGCAGCTTGGTCTCGCGGGCGAATTTCAGCGCACCGAGCTTGCCTTCCAGGCCGCGGATGCCGAAGCCGCCCGGGACGCAGATGGCGTTGACGCCGTCCAGTGCCTGAATGGCGCCTTCCCGGGTTTCGCACTCGTCCGAGGGGACCCAGCGGATCTTGACCTTGGTGTCGTTGGCGAAGCCACCGGCCCGCAGGGCCTCGGTGACGGACAGGTAGGCGTCCGGAAGGTCGATGTACTTGCCGACGAGGGCGATTTCCACGTGGTGCTTGGGGTTGTGGACGGCTTCGAGCAGCTTGTCCCAGCTGGTCCAGTCCACGTCCTTGAACGGAAGGTCCAGGGCGCGCACGATGTAGGAGTCCAGCCCCTGGGAGTGCAGGGTCTTGGGGATGTCGTAGATGCTGGGCGCATCGGCGGCGTTCACCACGGCGTCAATGTCGACGTCGCACATCCGGCCGATTTTTTCGCGCATGGCGTCCGGCACTTCGCGGTCAGAGCGGATGACGATCGCTTCGGGCTGGATGCCGATGGAGCGCAGGGCTGCGACGGAGTGCTGGGTGGGCTTGGTCTTTAGTTCCTGGGACGGTCCGATGTACGGGACCAGCGAGACGTGCAGGAAGAAGACGTTGGTGCGGCCGATGTCCTGGCGGACCTGGCGGGCCGATTCGAGGAACGGCTGGGATTCGATGTCGCCCACCGTGCCGCCGATTTCGGTGATGATGACGTCCGGAGCGTTCTTGCCCTCGGCCGGCAGCCTCATCCGGCGCTTGATCTCATCGGTGATGTGCGGGATGACCTGCACGGTGTCGCCGAGGTACTCACCGCGGCGTTCCTTGGCGATGACGGTGGAGTACACCTGGCCTGTGGTCACGTTGGCGGAGCCCTCAAGGTTTTCGTCGAGGAAGCGCTCGTAGTGTCCGATGTCCAGGTCCGTCTCGGCGCCGTCGTCGGTGACGAAGACTTCGCCGTGCTGGAAGGGGTTCATCGTGCCCGGATCCACGTTCAGGTAGGGATCGAGCTTCTGCATAGTTACAGACAAGCCGCGTGCCCGCAGGAGATGACCGAGGCTTGATGCCGTCAGTCCCTTACCGAGCGAGGACGCCACACCACCGGTTACGAAGATGTGTTTGGTCGTCTTGGACGAGCCCGGGAACCGGGAATTTATACGGGAATTTGATCGCTGCACCACGGAATTCGAGCCTATCATCAAATGAGCCTTCCACGGGTCGGGAACTGCTTCCCCAAATGATCCAGTCTGCCCGTCCGGGCGTCCCGTCAGCAAGGGCGGCCCGGTTGCACAATCCCCACGTGGGGCGCGGTTACGCCCGCTGTGGCAGCAGTTTGGCGTCGTCCAGCAACTCCTGGGCGTGCGCCTGCGCGGACTCCGAGTCCTCCTGGCCGGCCAGCATCCGTGCCAGTTCTCGGACCCGCTCGGGGCCGTCAAGGAGGCGGACATCACTTGAAGTGAACCCGGTGGCTGTCTTGCCGTCGGCTCCCCGGACGGAGGTTTTGGTGACAGTGATGTGCTGGTCCGCGAACGCCGCCACCTGCGGCAGGTGCGTGACCACCAGCACTTGGACGTGCCGTGCCAGCATGGCCAGCCTGCGCCCGATTTCGACGGCGGCGCGTCCGCCCACTCCGGCGTCCACCTCGTCGAAGACGAACGTGGGAACGGGGTCGACGGCGGCCAGCACCACTTCGATGGCCAGCATGACCCGGGAGAGTTCGCCTCCGGACGCCCCTTTGCCCAGGGGTCGCGCCGGAGCCCCTGAGTGTGGCTGCAGCAGGAAACTGATCTCGTCTGCGCCGTGCGGACCCAACTGGCCGGTCGGCTCGAGGTTGATCACCAGGGTCGCATCTGCCATGGCCAGGGCCTTCAGTTCGGCGCTGACGCGGGAGGAGAGCTCCTTGGCGGCTTTGGTCCGGATCTTGGTGATGGCAGCGGCCTGCTTCTGCAGGTCAACCTCGGCCCTCACCACTTCCGCGTCCAGCGCTTCGATGCGGGTTGAATCGTCCTGCAGTTCGTCAAAGCGCACGCGGGCTTTTTCAGCCCACTGGAGCACTTCGTCGATGGACGGGGCATACTTTCGGATCAGCTTGGCCAGGACGGCACGCCGGTCCTCGATTTCGGCCAGCCGTTCCGGTCCTTCGCTGTCCAATCCGGCCTGGTAGCTGGCCAGTTCGGTGGCGATGTCGTTCAGCAGGAAGCCCACCTCGGCCAGGCGCGCTGCTGCGGAACCGAGTTCGGCGTCGTGCTCCGCCACGTGCTCGAGGGTCCGCTTCGCTGCGTCCACCAGGGTGGTGGCGTCACCGGCTTCGCCGAAGTCCTCGGCGATCAAAGCCTGGTGGGCGGTGCTCGCCGCAATCCGCAGTTCCTCAACATTGGCAAGCTTTACTGCCTCCGCCTTGAGGAGTTCATCTTCGCCGGGCTGCGGGTCCACGTCGTCGATCTCGGCCAGTGCTGCCTCGAGCGATTCAGCTTCGCGAAGCCGGTCCCGGGCGGCACTGCGGAGGGCATCCAGCTCCGACTGGATGGATTTCCAGTGGTGGTACAGGTCCTGGTATCCGGCGAGGGGCCCGGCCAGCGTTTCCCCGGCGAACTTGTCCAGCGCGCCCCGTTGGGCTACCGCACCCTTGAGCCGGATCTGGTCCGACTGGCCATGGACCACAACCAGCGTTTCGCCGATTTCGGCGAGGACGCCGACCGGAGCCGCCCGCCCGCCCAGGAAAGCACGGCTGCGGCCGTCCGCACCCAGGCGGCGGGCGAGGATAAGCTCAGCTCCGCCGTCGAACTCTTCCGCCTCGGCGCCTGCCTCCAGTGCGCGCGCGATGGCGGGGTGCCCGGCGTCGAGCTTCAGTACTGCCTCGGCAGTTGCGCTCTTGGCGCCGCTCCGGACGGCACCGGCATCCGAACGGGCTCCGAGGAGGAGGCCGACGGCGGTGACCACCATCGTTTTGCCCGCGCCGGTCTCACCGGTCACCACGCTCAGCCCGGGGCCCAGCGGCAGTGTTGCGTCGGTAATGACGCCCAGATCACGGATTCTCAGTTCTTCAAGCATGGTTCACTTTGCGGTTGAGGGATCGGGATCGACGTCCGGCTGCCCGGTGTGCGGCAGCTGAAGCGGCGGCATGGGCCGCGGTGTCCGGACGATGGGGATGGGGCCGGTGTGGATGGCATCAGCCTTGGGGACTGGCCCCCGCCAGCCGTGGATGGGCAGTTCGAATTTCCGCACCAGCCGGGCCGAGAACGGGGTCTGATGGGTCCGTGCCAGCCGCACGGGCGTGGCTGACTTCGTGACCTCCACCCGGGCACCCGGCGGCAGGTCCACGGAACGCCGGCCATCACACCACAGCACGCCCTGGGCATCTGTCCTGCCCAGGACTTCGACGGCGAGGCGTGAGCGCGGCGATACCACCAGCGGCTTGGCGAACAGCGCATGGGCACTGATGGGGACAATGACCAGGGCCTCCACCTCCGGCCATACCACCGGGCCCCCTGCGGAGAACGCGTAGGCTGTGGAACCCGTGGGGGTCGCCAGCACAATGCCGTCGCAGCCGAAGGTGGTGAGCGGACGCTCGTCCACCTCGGTGACCACTTCCAGCATGCGCTCCCGGTTGGCCTTCTCGATCGCAGCCTCGTTCAGGGCCCAGGTGTGCCAGATCTTCTGTCCCCGGACCCACACCTGTACGTCGATGGTCATCCGCTCTTCCACCGTGTAGTCCCGGCTGGCGATCCATTCAACGGTCTGGGCCAGGTCCGCCCGCTCGCTCTCGGCCAGGAAGCCCACATGGCCCAGGTTCACGCCCAGCAGCGGCACGTCCACTTCCCGGACCAGCTCGGCCGCGCGGAGGATGGTGCCGTCGCCGCCGAGAACCATTACCAGTTCAACGTCAGGGAGCTGGACGTGGTCGTGGAGCACTTCCACCGGCTGGGACAGGTGCCCGAAGAACCGTTCCATGTCATCCAGCTCCGACTCCTGCATCACCGGGACAATGCCGGAGGCATGCAGCTGGGCGCAGGCCTCCCAGGCGGCCTTCAGCGATTCCTCACGGCCGGTGTGGGCGAGGACCAGTACACGCCTGCTCATCAGGTTCCGCCTTCTAGTGGTTGTGCCAGATACGTCCGAGCAAGGCAGCGGTGGCTGCGTCTCGCTCTTCGATCTTAGGCAACTCTTGGCTGATCCTGCGCTTTATCCACAGGAAGTATTCGACGTTTCCGTCCTGGCCGGGAAGCGGGCTCTGCGCGAGGCCGCGGAGGTCCAGGCCGGCCTCGAAGGCTGCCCGGGCCACTTTTTCCACTGCCATCCGGCGCTCCCGTTCGGAATTGACCACGCCGGTCCGTCCCAGCCGGTCCTTGCCGATTTCGAATTGTGGCTTCACCATCAGTACCAGGTCACCGCCCGGCTCGGTGCACAGGGCCAGTGGCCGGACCACCAGCTTCAGGGAGATGAAGGACAGGTCAGCCACCGTAAGCGCTGCGGGGCCGCCGATGTCTTCGGGCGACATGTACCGGACGTTGAGCCCCTCATGGACTTCCACGCGGGGATCTTCCCGCAGCTGGGGCACCAGCTGGCCGTGCCCGACGTCGACCGCCACCACGTGGGCGGCGCCGCGCCGGAGCAGGACATCAGTGAAGCCGCCGGTGGAGGCGCCGGCGTCGAGGCACTTTTTCCCGCCCGGCGAAACGTCGGGAAAGGCGTCCAGGGCCCCGGCCAGCTTGTGGCCCGCCCGGCTTACGTAGGTGTCCTGCTCATCATGCTGGACCACCAGGTCCTTGTCCTCCGGGACCTGGACGGATGCCTTGCTGAGGACCTGGCCGGCCGAACTTACTTTTCCTTCAGCGATGAGCGTAGCGGCATGGGTGCGGGACCTGGCAAGGCCGCGCGCAACCAATGCCTGGTCAAGGCGCAACGGCATCAGGCGCCACTCTTCGGGAGGTTAAGGCGCGGGCGGGTTTGCTCAGCCGGGTCGGCGTCCAGTGCAGCGCGCAGTTCGTCGTGGAGTTCACTGTAGGCCGCTTCGTGGTCTGCAACCGGTGTCCCGGGCACAACGTCCAGACGCGACAGGGACTGTTGCACCAGGTCATCCGGCACCTCGTCGTGGTTCATCCGCGGCCAGTCCAAGGAAGGCTGGGCTGCTGCGGACTCGTCAGGGGTGCTCAGCTCAGTCATTCAACCAGTCTAGTGATCCAGCCAGACGAGCTGCGGCGCCTGCGCCGTGGACGCGTCCGGAGTGGCCGCCCACCAGGCTGCGCACGCTGCCCGCCAGGAGTCCAGGTTGTCCTGGCTGCCAATGATGCCCACGGCACCGTTGGCCACCCGCGCCGTCGCCTCGCCACACGTGTAGGTCCCGTCGGCTTGCGTGACGGCCGGGTAAGGGCGGTACAGGTCCGGAAGGGAGCTGATGATGTAGTCCGGCCGTTCGGCGGCCTTGGCAGCCAGGATGGATTCCCGGGTGTCGACGCCGGTCAGTACCGCCACCGTTGCGAAGCCTGCGTTGTTGCCGCCCAGGATGTCGGTGTCCAGCCGGTCGCCGACCACGAGGGGGCGCTCGGCGGCGAGGCGCTTGGCGGCCGAGTGGAAAAGCGGCGCTTCCGGCTTGCCGGCGACGCGGGGCGTTTGGCCAGTGGCTGCGGTGACTGCGGCAACGAGGGTGCCGTTGCCCGGCGCGATGCCACGGGCCTGCGGGATGGACATGTCGGTGTTGGTTGCCACCCAAACGGCCCCGGCGGACACCACGTAGGCTGCCTCGGCGAGTTCCTTCCAGCCAATGGCCGGGTTGAAGCCCTGCACCACTGCCACCGGGTCCTCGTCCTGCCCGTACACGGGTACCAGGCCAACCAATTCGATCTCCTGCGCAAGCGCCGGGCTCCCGGTGATCAGCACCCTCGAACCCGGGGGCAGTTCTGAGGCGAGCAGCTCCGCAGCGGCCTGGGAGGAGCTGACCACCTGGTTGTCAGCCGCCGGCGCGCCGAGCTCACGGAGGTGGGCTGCGACGTCGGCAGGGGTGCGCGACGCATTGTTCGTCACGTAGCCCAGGCCAACTCCGAGGCCTTCCAGCTGCTGCAGTGATTCCACAGCACCCGGAATGGCGTGCGGGCCCGCATAGACCACTCCGTCCAGATCCGCGAGCAGTGCATCAAACAAGGAAATCAGGGTGGCTTCAGTCATCCGCTTTAGTCTTCCCGGCGATCCTGGTGGTCCTCCGGAGTTGTGCTGTCCGGCAGGTCCTCCCCGTCGTGGTCCAATTCGTCGGTCTCTACGGAGTCCTCGTCGGACTCAGCGTCGTCGGAGACGAAGTAATCCGGCTCCTGGTCGTCGATGCTGGCCTCGACGGCCTCGCCGGAACCAGCGGGCGTCTCCTCGCTGGCAGCGGTGGACGTGCCGGCTGCGGTGGATGTGCTGGCTGCGTTCGTTGCTGCTGCCGGAGATGCTTCAGCGGCAGCACCCGAAGCGGTGGATGCCCGCTCCAGGAGGCGGCGGCGTTCTTTTTCTTCGCGGGCTTCCTCTTCCTCGTCCCAACCCAAGTCGATGATGTCGGGTTCTTCGTCAACGCCAAGGCCCAGCGCATTTTCCGCCACGACGGCCTGCTTTTGCCATTTCTCCGACTCAGCCGTGCGGCCGACGGCGGCGAGTGCGTCGGCGTAGGCGCGGAAGAGGCGCGGGCTGTAGGAGAACGCCCGGTTGATGTCCAGCTGAGGGATCTCCAGTTCCGCCACGGCGGCGTCGAGCTGGCCGAGGTCGGCACGAGCGCCGGCGGCCACGATGGCGAGTTCAGCTTTGCCTGGCGCGTCCAGGTCCTGGGCTTCCTCGGACCGGACCACATCGAGTGCGCGGTCGGGACGGCCAAGCCCACGCTCGCAGTCTGCCATCACCGGCAGGTGCACATTGGAGCCGCTGATCCGGCGGTACGTCCGGAATTCCCTGAGCGCTTCGCCGTAGTGGCCGGCAGCATAGGCTGTGAGCCCCACCGCTTCCCGGACGGCCGCCAGCCGGCCGCCGCGCCGGCTGGCTGCCAGGGCGTGCTGGAAGGCCAGTTCAGGCTCGTCGTCGATCAAGCGGCCGGCCATCACCAGGTGGCGTGCCACCCACTCGGCGCTGTTAGCCTCAAGCGTCTTGATCTGGTGCTGAGTGGCGCGGTCCAATTCCTTGCCCGTGACATCCTCGTCGATCTGAGGCGATCGTTCACGGTCGGGGCGGTTGGCGCTGCGAAGGTCACGCATATTCGGGACGCGGGCCGGACGCTCTTCCTGACGGTCCCGGCCAAAGGTGCGGGGACCGGCGTCGCGGTCGAAGCTGCGGGGACCGGCGGCACGGCTGGAGTCCCGGTCGAAGGTGCGGGGTCCCCGGTCCTGGCGCTCACCCCCGCGGCTGGGGCGGTCGCTTCGGTCGCCAAAGGGCTTCCTGTTCTCTCCTCCGGCAAACCCCCGGCGGTCACCTTCGCCGTCGCGGCGCGGACGGTCGCTGAAGGAACGGTTGTCGCGGTCACCGTAGGGCTTGCGGTCGCGGTCGCCGAACGGCTTACGCTCGCCGCCGCCAAAGCTACGACGGTCACCCTCGCCATCCCGGCGCGGGCGGTCGCCTTCACCGTCGCGGCGCGGGCGGTCGCCTTCACCGTCGCGGCGCGGGCGGTCATTGAAGGGACGGTTGTCGCGGTCACCGTAGGGCTTGCGGTCGCGGTCGCCGAACGGCTTACGCTCGCCGCCCCCGAAGCTGCGACGGTCACCCTCGCCATCCCGGCGCGGGCGGTCACCAAACGGCTTCTTGTCGCGGTCGCCAAAAGGCTTGCGATCCCGGTCGCCGAACGGCTTACGCTCACCACCACTGAAGGGCTTACGCTCACCGGCACCGCGACCGTCCCCCTCACCATCACGGCGCGGGCGGTCCCCGAACGGTTTCTTATCGCGGTCGCCAAAAGGCTTACGCTCTCCCCCGCCGGCTGACCGGTCGGAACCTGCGTTGTCACGATTGGTCCGGGAGCGGAATCCGCGGGGATCACCGCCCGAATTGTTGTTACCGCGGAACCCGCCGCGGTCATTTCCGCCGCGGTTGCCGCCGTTGTGCTCAGCCATGTGGATTCCTCCTGTTGTGAGCCGACCACTGGCGCAACTGCAGCCGCTCGTATCCGTGTTTCGTTTTCCTACGCAACCCGAAATCAAGCGCTTCGAAGTCCGTACATCTTCATCAATTCTAGTGGAGTTGCCCAACAAGGCAGGACCGGACAGGGGCCGGCCGGCAGCATCGTGGCAATCTTCACACTCCCCAGGACGCTCTCTCACTTGATGCGGTCTTTTGGGTGACGCTCTCTCACTTGATGCGGTCTTTTGGGTGACGCTCTCTCAGCTGGCGCTGTGTTCCATGTGTTGCTCTTCCATGCGAGGGCGGACGACGACGGCTGGTTGGGATGCTGCCGCTGGGCCTAGCTCATGGACGGGCGAGAGAACGTTGGGTTTGAGAACACGTCAATTGAGAGAGCGATCGTGAAAAGCCCGCGTTATGTGAGAGAGGGTGCCTTGGTGTTTTGTTTGTTAAATGCGGCAGGGCCCTGACGTCGTTTGTCAGGGCCCTGCTCGTAATGGTTGTCCGGCGGTGACCTACTCTCCCACACCCTCCCGGGTGCAGTACCATCGGCGCTGTGGGTCTTAGCTTCCGGGTTCGGAATGGGACCGGGCGTTTCCCCCACGCTATGACCGCCGTAACCCTTGCTCCGCACCCCTGTGATGCTGGGGGGTGGGAAATCTTGTGGTTACAACAATTTGTGCTCCCCTTGCGGGTGCTGTGGTGTTGTTATGTAGTTGTGTGGTGTTCCCTGGACAACGAACCGGTTTGGTTTGTTGTTTGGGAACCACATAGTGGACGCAAGCAGTCTTGTTATCTTTTTACCGCCCCCTGGGTGCAAACGCTTTTGAAGTTCGTTTGCGGGGGTGGTGTGTGGTGTAAGTTATCGGCCTATTAGTACCGGTCAGCTTCACGAGTCGTTAGTCCTCG
>NZ_JBNHGJ010000033.1:0-56928 GCF_059091165.1 Arthrobacter sp. Hb9-2
CCCGCCGCCACCGCATTGCGCTGGTGGCGGGTGTGGTGGAGACTTCGGACGAGCCGGGCCGGGCGTACAACACACTGGCGGCGTTCGGGCCCGACGGCGGCCGGCTGGCTTTCTACCGGAAGATCCACCTTTTCGACGCGCAGGGCTTCGGGGAGTCCGAGTTCATCAAGCCAGGTGAGTCCCTTGAGCCAGTGGTGTTCGAGCGCGGGGGAGTGCGGTTCGGGCTGATGACCTGCTACGACCTGCGGTTCCCGGAAATGGCCAGGTCACTGGCCGACGCCGGCGCGCAGGTTTTGCTGGTCTGCTCGTCCTGGGTGCCGGGTGAGTATAAGACGGAGCAGTGGCTCGCGCTGAACGCGGCTCGCGCGATCGAGAACAGCGTGTACGTGGCCGGCGTGTGCCAGGCCCCGCCGGTGTCGGTCGGGCGGAGCGTGCTGGTGGACCCCATGGGGATGGTTGAGGCTGACCTTGGGCTGGCTGCTGGTGTTCGGATGGTGGAGGTCTCGCTGGAGACGGTGGACCGGGTGCGGGAGCAGTTCCCGATGTTCCGGCAGCGGCGGCTGTAACGAGCGGCGCCAACAGATTGCGGTGCGTGACCTCTTGCTCGGGACGAAACCTGCGGTCGTGTAGTAGCCGATAACTGCTCAAGGTGTGCCAAGGGCAGCCCCAAGGCAGCAGCCGGGTTGCTTCCGTGACCAGGGCACCCCATCATGTAGCAATGTCAGAAGTGAACTGGACGGACGTCGTCAGCGCGATTAGTGCAGCGGCTACGCCTATCATAGTCGCGATTTTCGGGTGGACGCTTACTCGCCGACAGTCACGCAGCGAACTTCTGCTTAAGGCGCGAATGGACTATTACCGCGAGATAATGCCCGACCTCAATCGGCTGATGACGTACATGATGTTCATCGGTGCCTGGCGGGATATGACACCGTTGGAGGTAATCTCCCTCAAAAGGCGCCTGGATGCTTCCTTTTACGTCGCTGCACCCCTATTCAGCCCTCCAGTTACCTCGGCTTATGAGCTGTTTATGAAACAGTGCTTTGTTCCCTTCGGCCAGTGGGGAGCCGATGCTCTGATTAGAAGCAGCCCATACCGACGCCGCGTAAGTTGGAAAGCAGCGAAGCCGTGGGACCCGGATTGGGGAAGCCTGTTTGAGTTGCAGGAGGACGAAGCTATTGAAGCTGCCGCGCTTGAAGCACTTAGGACAGCATACGATTCGCTGGTATCGGCATTAGTAACTGACCTAAATATCAATCGGGCGCGCGGTGAGTACACGAACGCACATGTACTCGAGAATGCACGTGGACCCCTTAAAACCGTTGAAGGTATCTCTGCTTCCCAGGCACGAGGTGACGAAGACGAGGCTGCACTACACAATCCTTCCTGAACCGAATGTGCGCCAAATGATGCATTAGGAGACGGTGGCTCGGGCTTCCGCGCTACAGGGATGAACTAAAGCGGCTTCAGTTGCATGCTCTGATGCCGAATGCACGATTCGAGAGCCGAAAGCCGACGGAAACCCACTGGTCCATCGAAAAGGTGAAACCGTAAGGTCCTGTGCGGATCTCGCGCCGACCCTCCCTACACCCATCGTGAAACTACCGACGCTTCCTCCACTCCTTGCCAGCCTCGAAAGCCCAGCGCTCAACCTCGTCTGCGCCCACTGTGCGTTCCGGCGAAGAAAGCTCTACGGCCCAAGTGCGCATAACGGAGCACGCGGCCGAATACGTGTTCACGGAGTAATTCGTGTACCGGGGACGCAAAACAGGTTTCCCAGTTATCTCGGCATGAGTAGCGAGTACTCGGGCATCGACGATGAGACTGGGGTGATCAATGGCTCCGCCTCCAGCGAAGTACAAGTACTTAGTAAAGAAGTTGGGCCCCCAAGACTTGAGTGCTGGTCGGTTTGGTTGAAGTTTGAGAAAGGCTTGTTCCGGGCTTGTCACCGCCAAGCGCGCTGAGACGTGTAGTAGGGCAGCTGTCTGCTCTTCGTCTGATGAAACCGATTTGATTCGCCCGGGCGTATTGCGGTGACTGTTTCCAGTTCCCCAGGCAAGAGATTGCCAGAAGAGATGACATGCTCCATGCCCGGTTTCGTCCTCTCGCGCCTGGCGAGCGAGCTGGAAGAGACCGCCTCTGCTGATCAATCCAGTTTCTAATCCTCCGTCCTCACTGACGAGAGGAGAACCCTTTAGCGCGCCTACGCGCTCGTTCCATTTGGAGATTTTTGTGTTGAAACCGTGGCCATCGATTGCTTCACTTCGCGCATGCAACATGACCCAGTCGGCCAATTCTTCGGGTGCGGAAACCATAGACACAGCCTATGGGTGATGGCGCATTAGAGTTGCCAACCATGCCGTCTACGGATGGCGGCGATCAGCCATTCCAAAATTGGAACCGATATTGATCGATCAGGCGTCCTTCCAGCTGAAGCGCCTCCGCCGTCGAACTCCGTGAACGGATCGCCCGGCACTTGGGCGTCACCGCGGAGGAGGTGGCGGTGGGGCCCGGCAGCGTGGGCGTCCTGCAGCAGATCATCACCGGACTGTGCGACGCCGGGGACGAGGTGGTTTTCGCATGGCGCTCCTTCGAGGCCTACCCGATCCTGGTGGAGCTGGCAGGTGCCCGGCCGGTCCGCGTCCCGCTGGATGCCGCCGATGGCCACGACCTCGACGCCATGGCCGCCGCCGTCACCGACCGCACCAAAGTCATCCTGCTGTGCACGCCCAACAACCCCACTGGCGTGCCGATCAGCCACGACCGCCTCGAGGCCTTCCTGCAGTCCGTCCGCTCCGAGGTCCTGGTGGTGATCGACGAGGCCTACGTGGAGTACGCCGACGCCGGTAGAGGCCCCGATTCCCTGGCGCTCTACCGCCGGTACCCGAACGTCTGCATCCTGCGCACCTTCTCCAAGGCCTACGGGCTCGCCGGCCTGCGCGTTGGGTATGCCATTACGACGGCGGCAATCGCCGACGGTCTGCGCCGCACCGCCCTGCCGTTCGCCGTGAGCGCGCTGGCGCAGAAGGCGGCCATCGCGTCGCTGGACGCGGGGGAGGAGATGGAATCCCGGGTCTCCGCAGTGAAGCAGGAGCGTGCACGGATGTCTCGGGAGCTGGCTGCCCGGGGCTGGAAGCTCCAGCCGAGCCAGGGCAACTTCCTGTGGATCCGCGCGGATGCTGCTCTCCTGGCGGCGCTGGTGGACGCGTTCGATCGTGCGGGCGTTATGGTGCGGGCGTACCAGGGCGACGGCGTGCGGATAACCGTGGCCGATCCCGCTTCCAACGACCGGGTGCTGCGGCTCCTCGCAGCCAACCCGGCGTAACCCCTTTCTGACCTTTCCCCAACTCCGTTCCACCTACAACCAGAGGAATCCCTATGGAACAACAGATAACGACGTCTGACCGCGCCCTCGGCGCGGCCCTCAAACCCCGCCAGCTCACCATGATGGGCCTGGGCAGCGCGATCGGCGCGGGCCTCTTCATCGGCTCCGGCGCGGGCATCCAGGCTGCCGGCCCGGCCGTGCTGATCTCCTACCTCGTGGCCGGCACCCTCATCATCCTGGTGATGTGGGCGCTCGGCGAGATGGCCGCCGCCAACCCGGACAGCGGTGCATTCTCCGTCTACACCGCCAAGGCCTACGGACCGGTGGCCGGCGCCACCGTGGGCTGGCTTTGGTGGATCCAGCTGGTGGTGGTCATCGCCGCCGAAGCGCTCGGTGCCGCAGGCCTGCTGGCCACCATATTCCCGGCCCTGCCGGTGTGGCTGATGGCCTTCGTGTTCATCGTGGTGCTCACCGCCGTGAACCTGACGAGCGTGAAGAACTTCGGCGAATTCGAGTTCTGGTTTGCGTTGCTGAAGGTGGCGGCAATCGTCGCGTTCCTGGCTGTCGGCGCTGCCCTGCTCTTCGGCTGGCTGCCGGGCGTCCAGTCGCCGGGCCTGTCCAACTTCATGGGTGAAGGCTTTGCCCCGAGCGGTTTCGCCGGGATTGCTACGGCACTGTTCGTGGTGGCATTTGCGTTCGGCGACACCGAGATTGTGTCCGTGGCCGCAGCCGAAACCGCCGAGCCAGCCCGCAGCGTGAAGAAGGCCGTGCGGACGGTGCTGTGGCGCATCCTGGTGTTCTACATCGGTGCCATTTTCATCATCGCGGCCGTAGTTCCTGTCGGTTCTGAAGGGCTGAAGAGCCCCTTCGCCGCGGTTCTGGAGGCCGCCGGCATGCCGGGCGCAGCCACCGCCATCACCCTGGTGGCCGTTGCAGCATTGCTCTCCGCGCTCAACGCCAACCTCTACGGCGCCTCCCGGATGGCGTACTCCCTCGCCGAGCGGGGTGAAGCACCCCGCTTTCTTGCTTCTGTGTCTTTGGCGCGGGTGCCTGTTGTTGCAGTCCTGGCCAGTGTCGCCTTCGGCGTTGTCACGGTGGTGCTGGAGCTGATGTTCCCCGAGATGGCCCTTCCGGTCCTGCTCAACATCGTGGGGTCCACCTGCCTGTTGGTGTGGACGTCCGCGCTCTTGGCTCAGCTTGCGCTGCGCATCCGGGCCGACCGTGACGGAACGACGCTTCCGCTGCGGATGCCGGCTTCCCGTGGCTCACAGTTGTTGGGCTGGTTATCCTCGGCGCTATCTTCGCGGTGGGCTTCATCGCTGAGGACTCCCGTCCTCAGCTACTAGGTACGTTTGGACTCGTGGCGTTCATTGCGGCGGGGTGCCGGATGAACCGCTGGCAGCGGACCACTCAGCTGCGTGTCGAATCTCTGGAACGCTCAGAACCTCGGGTATTTTCCGACGAAATCAGCCGTACCTAAAGTATCAATCGGGCCGTCCATTCTGGTCCGCTACTTCGCCGTTGGCTCAGCAAACAGCGAGCATTTCCGCGTTCCATTGGTAACCTTCACCGGCCGGGTGAGACCCAAAAGATCTTCCTGACGGTTGCCGCGTAAATCTTGTTTCATTACGTATGCAGCACTGCGACAACCAGCAGTTGAACCCCGACTTTGGTGACGACGGGGGGAGTTGAAGCGGACCTTCCTGGCGCTAAAACGCGGACCAAGTTTGTAGACGTCCTTGAGTCCGGTGACGCGGTTGTCCTCGAGTCGTCCTGCTCCCGGCAGCCATCGGGCAGCGCACAGCAGCAACAAGGGGTTTGAGCTGGGCCAGGGGACACCTTCGCCTCGGTTCCGCAGGCACCGCACCCCTGAGTTACCGGCAGTGGCCGGCGCAAGGGGCTGGCCAATTGAATGCGGACCGTTAACTTCCGAAGAAACCTTGCTCACTCTCGTTTCCGATCGTCCGTCTGGCTCACAGCATTATCAGAGATTGCTTGTCATCGCGCGTGCAGAATTGGTGAAGCAGGGGGGCGTTCAGTGCGATTCTTGAGAAAGTTCCTGGCATGCTATATCCGTGGACTACAACTTGAACGCCCTAAGCACGCGCCAGTTCGAACATCTATCACAGTCACTGGCTGTGAAATATTTGGGCGGGACAGTGGCTGCCTTTGGAGACGGACCAGATGGCGGGCGCGAAGGGACGTGGGAAGGGCAAACAGCCGGATTAGGCAGCCAGTCTTTGTGGGACGGTTACGGAGTTTTGCAGTCAAAGATGCATCTCCATCCTACCGGGGTTGCTCAAAATCTTAGTTGGTTGAAGGGTGAGCTAAAGAAAGAACTGGAAGAATGGTCGGCTCCCGATACAAAACGGTTACGCAAACCCAAATACGTCCTTTTTACAACAAATGTGCGGTTATCTCCAGCCCCAGAAAGTGGGAAGGATGCCATCAAAGTATTTGTGTCAGAGCAAATCGAGAAAAACGGCCTGCCGATTCTCGATTTCCGCATTTGGGACTACGACGACATTCGCGCGCTTCTTAATGATTCGAGCTCTATAAGAGCGGCATACGCCGCACTCTTAACAACTGGTGACGTTATCGCCCAGCTGATTGATCGTATAAACGATGAAGAGAAGGATTTTTCTCATGCTTTGGCAACCCATGCGGCCCGCAGCTTTCGCGATGACACTTATCTGAAACTTTCGCAAACTGGCACCGTACGCGATCAGCAAATAACCATTGGCGATACATTCGTCGACTTGCCGTTAGCTGCGTCCCCCTCATACATACCAATTCCTATCGATGGAGATCAGGAGGGCGGTGCACTTAAGGGGCAAGGAAATCAGCGACATGTTGTAGACGAGTTGATTACTCGTTTTGACACCAGCTCGGGTGTTCCTTCCGTAGGAGTTGAAGCGCATCGGAAAGCAGTGCTTATTGGTGGTCCTGGCCAAGGGAAAAGTACCATCACCCAGTTTCTCGCCCAGCTTTACCGTGCTAAGTTCCTTGAGGGTTCACCGCTTGAAGACGACCAGGCAATAGCGTCAGGCCTTCGAGCAGTGAAGGCGCGTGCACGTAGCATAGGCCTTCAGGATCCTAGAGCAAGACGTTGGCCATTCCGCATAATTTTGACCGATTTGGCTGATTCTTTATCTAACAATAATGCCTCCAGCCTCCTGGACTATATGGCGAAACAACTGTCAGAGAAGGCATCAGTGACGGTATCGATGGCCCGGATGCGACGATGGCTGGAAGAGTATCCCTGGATTTTGATCTTAGATGGCCTCGATGAAGTGCCGAATAGTAGTAATCGGGCACAGGTCCTAGAATGCATTCAGAACTTTCATTTTGAAGTTAAAGCTGTAGATGCGGATGTGACGATTGTTGCCACTACTCGTCCGCAAGGCTATGGGGAAGAGTTTAGTCCGCATGCTTATTCGCATCTGACCCTGAGCAGTCTTTCTCTTACCACGGCCCTTGATTATGCCAAGGGCTTCATTGCCGTGCGTACTGGCGGTGACATGGCGCAAATGGATGCCATCTATGCTCGACTTAAGAAAGCTAGTGCGGAGGAAAGTACCAGAAAACTGTTCACCTCGCCCCTGCAGGTTACCATTTTGACGGTACTTGTAGAGACTAGCGGACAGGTGCCGAGGGACCGGTGGCGCTTATTTTCTCAGTACTACTATGTGATTACGCAGCGTGAGCTGGAAAAAAATAGCGAGCTTTCCCTGCTTTTGCGCGACTTTCAGGGAGATGTTGACTATCTGCATCGCTATATAGGAGATGTTCTTCAGCGTCGTGGTGCGGAGGCTGGTGAGACATCGGCGACGATTGATCGTGAAGAATTTGAAGAAATAATTCGTTCCCGACTCGAATACATCGGACATCCGCCGGAGAAGGTCGCCCGATTGCTGGTTGAATTCATGCGATTAGTTACCGATCGCTTGGTCTTTCTGGCGGTACTGCAAGCGGATAGAATCGGATTTGAAATTCGCAGCCTGCAGGAATTTATGGCTGGCGCGTTTAGAGCTAGTCAGCCTGAGGCTGAAATTTTGCCTGCGTTGGCCGAGATTGCTCCAAACCCTTACTGGCGAAACGTATTTCTTTTTGTCGTCGGGCATATATTTTCTGATCGGGAGCACTTGCGCGCTGATATACCGCTGCTGTGCTCTGAACTGAACAACAGTGGACCACTGGAGAAGGTGACAAAACTAGGTTCACTGCTTGCTTTGGAAATACTTCTCGACAGTTCAGCTTTTTCTCAGCCTCGTTATGCCGCCCCACTTGCCCGAACAGCTGCGGAATTGCTAGATGGTCCTGTGCAAGATGAAGTACGCGAGTTCCACAAGATAAATGATGACGTGGCAGGTCCTATTCTTAGTCGTGCTGTGTTGGACACCACGTCGGGTGCTCCAGCCACTTGGGTGAACAAAATCAGGGCTCTCGCACGGATTGAACCCAATCTCGAAGTACGCCGCGCGCACCTTGCTGCAATCCTGCGAGTTGCTGACGAACCAACACTAGAAGTGCTCGTGAAACTCGTTGGAGAAGAGGGTAATGAAGATCTAGTCGAGGTGCTAGGTGATCGCGTTTACGAGTTTCCCCCAAGTGCCCTAGTGGGTGAGTTGGCCGGTAGACGATTCCGGGACACGAAGCAAAATCTCGAATCTGCACCCGTCTGGCAACAGAGGCTGCATACTCTGCTGGAATCTCCGAGCGTTGTTTTGACCATTCGCTACGGCGAGCGCGATGACGAAACGATGAAAGTCCATTACAGCCCAATCAACGATTCCAAGGAGATCTGGGAGTACTTCTCCGGAATCGATTCAGATCATAGTGGTTGGCGCCTTCTCAAGGATCTTGGTGTATTCGCTTCAGAACCAACATCGCGTAGTCTCTCCTCCGTGTTGCGGAGCGCAGCTGAAGCTATGCCGGCCGACCGTACGTTTGGCGCTCATGCGAGCTGGGTGGTCAGGGCCTGCTTTGAGGCGGCGACAAGCCACTACTCTGCTCTTGGTGTCTCAACTGTAGAAGATGCGCTAATGCTGCTGGCTCAGGCAGCAGATGAGGGACGGCTTGGAGAAATAGAAGACTGGGTGGCTGCAGAATCTCGTTTGCGATCTGTAGATCGAACTGCGGTAACTCGTATTGGCCCTGATAGCGAAACTGCATACAATCTGCCGCTTTGGCCTGAGCTGCGGAAATCTGGTATCACACTCTTCGGCTTCGGAACTGGGTATATGCATGACGGGCAATCTTTGGCTGATCACCTGATGAGGCTTAGTGACATTGGGGGAAGGATGGAATCGGCGCTCCATAAGGCTCACCTTGTACATTTCATAAGCTTCATGGGGACGATATATAGTCGCGGGATTTCTGGTAGGGAAAAAGGGGCGGTTGACACACGGGATGAGCGGTGGTCCCGGGTGTTCAGCTTTCTAGAGGAGAGTGTCCAGGAGCTTCCATCTGAAAGTCCTCTTTGGGCACGCTGGGTTTTGTCGGTTTCTGCAGAACGGCGACGCGAGTTGACTTTTCCCATGGTGCTCCGGGCTTTGGGCGGGATGCATTTGGGCGATGCTCAATTGTCCTTTGGTCCAGGGGACGCTGGCTGGATAAAAGATGGAGCCGTTTGGATGGAGGGTGGGTGGAAGCGATATAGATTAGCTATTCTCCTGGATCCCGCCATCATCACAAATTTGCGAGACGACGAGATCTCTTTCGCACTAGAGGGAGATCAATCGAATCTATCAACTCACTTCAAAAGCCGTTTGAGGGTCTTGACCGCAAGCGCGGAGCAGATTGCGAGCGGTTCCTCGGATGACGATATACGTAAGATTTTGGAGGATGACAGAGACGGCACGGATGATCTTGAGCACCTCAAGCGCTACCTGTTCGGTGATAACGCGGCTAACATGATTCAGCGTTTTTGGGAGGTCGGTTGCCTGGAATTTCCCTTCCAGGCTAGCCGCCTACTAGGAACCTTCGGGTCGTGATTCTTACAAGCATGAAAGTGGGCGGTATATACATCAGACCGCCCACTTTCATGCCTTCCAGATCTTGGTGCAGCTAAGTGTTGCCCAACTCAGGGGCACGTTAGCCGCAAAAATACCGGGTTACCGGCCTCCCGGCATGCTCCTACTAGCTTTCTGGCGCTGTACCTGACCCAGTAGGGGACAGCCAGCAGCCAGCAGCCAGCAGGCCGCGGGCCAATAGGAACTTCTCAACAGGGATCACGCATTCCAGTTACTCCCGAATAGTCCTTTTGCAAGGTCCAGGTTATTTCTAAGATTGAGTTCGGGATCACCACCGATGAGAAGGCTCTTTCTGGCAGGATCCTCCTGCCACAAAGCCATCATGCTCGAATATGCCGTCAAGACAAGGAATTGCGGATGAACATAAGTCTTGAGCGTTGCCGTACTGCTTACAAAAGGCGAAAAGGATTCCCCGTGGAAGCGGTGGTTCCTTGCGGTATATAGCAAACCGGAAAGCACCGTGTGGGCCTTCGCTTCGTCGTCTAATTTAAAGTTGGGGTGCAGTGAGCCAGCTATCTCATGGCCATTTAGTACCTTGCGGATGAAGGCGGCTTGTTTTCGACGATTTCCTGCGTCTCTATCAGCGGACCGCACTTCCAACGCGTCAACAAAGCTGTCAATAGAGTCATTCTTAGCTTCCCTGAAGCGCACGAGGACTTGATTCTTGTCCTTTTTTGCCTTTGGTTGGGTGCGCCAGTTGCTAAGATTGTGGTTGAGCCGCTTGTACAAGAAGTCGCACGACTGCATGGGAACATTCGAAAGCAACATAGTAACGATGGATGATAGGGTAGTGCTCCTTTGCGCGGCATAACGAAGCGAGAGCGTGAAATCGTTTGCCGGATGCAGTCGCTTGATGGTTGATTCCAATGCCTTAAAGATTGAATCGAAGGCCACGTCAGGTCGTGCGGGAAGCTGATCAAATGCATCTAGCAAGTAAGAAACTTCTCTGTGGAATTCGAAGTCGTCCGCCTGTCCTAGAGCAATGGGGTGAAAAAAGGCGTTATCTGTTCCCTTGACTTTTTCTAAGAATTCTTGTTCCAGTGGTGTCCGTTCTCGCCCAATAAGGACTCCGTTCTTCGCCCACTTCTCAATGGCATTAAGTCGCAAGAGTTTGTGTTGGTCAGACTTTGTACGGGTGGCCACTTCAGTCCGTCTTTCTTTGTTTCGCGGTTGAGCTACGAACTACAGTGGCGCACGGGGTGATGCCACTTCGACCAAAGCTACATTACGGAAGCCCCCAGTGAATTCCTGGCGTTCTAAATGTCACCATCGTTAGGTGGCGGAGGCTGTATTCACCTTATGGTCCCGTTCCTCCCGGAGTTTGCAGTTGCTGCAGGATGTCGTGAGTCTTCCCCTCGGCAGACATAATGTCTTGAGGACTCGGCACCGCCTTCCGAGTCGGTATGGGGAAGCAGCAAGCACAGGAGCAGGTCTTGACAGTTACAGCCGAAAACCGGGAACTCAACGTCGCACCCGGTTCGGTGGTCCACGTCCGTGATGAGGAGTGGCTGGTCACCAGCCTCGAGAAGTCCGTCGACGGAACGCTCATCAGGGTCCAGGGGTTGAGCGAGCTAGTAAGAGACACAGCAGCTGCCTTCTACTCCGCCCTTGACGACATCGAGGTCGTGGACCCCGCCAAGTCCAAGGTCGTCGCGGATGACACCCCGAACTACCGCAAGGCACGCCTCTTCCTGGAAACCACGCTGCGCAAGACGCCCACACCGCAGTCTGCGGAGCACCTCACGGTGTCAACTCAGATGCTCTCAAGAAACCTGAAGTACCAGCAGCTCGCCGTGGCCAAAGCCCTGGACACCAAGAACATACGGCCTCGCATCCTCATCGCAGACGCCGTCGGCCTCGGCAAGACTCTCGAGATCGGTATGATCCTCAGCGAGCTGGTCAAGCGCGGCCGCGGCGAGCGCATCCTGGTGGTCACGCCCCGCCACGTCTTGGAGCAGATGCAGCACGAACTCTGGTGCCGCTTCGCCCTCCCGTTCGTGCGCCTCGACTCCGCCGGCATCCAGAAGGTCCGCCAAAAACTGCCGGCCACGCGCAACCCCTTCACCTATTACAGGCGCGCCATCATCTCCATCGACACCCTCAAGAGCGCCCGCTACCGCGCTCATCTGGGCAAACTGAACTGGGACGCCGTCGTCATTGATGAGTCCCACAACCTCACCAACACCGGAACGCTTAACAACGAGCTCGCCCGCATCCTCGCCCCCAACACGGAGGCCCTGATCCTCGCCTCGGCTACCCCGCACAACGGCCGCAACGAGTCCTTCGCCGAGCTTCTCCGGCTCCTCGACCCCACGGTCGTCCGCCCTGACGGGGCCTTTGATCCCAAGCAGGTGGAGAACCTCATCATCCGGCGTCATCGCCACAGTCCCGAGGTCGCACAAGAAGTCGGCGCAGACTGGGCCGAGAGGGAGGAACCGGACAACCGGCTCGTCGCCGCGTCGGCAGCTGAGAATGCAGTCGCCGAGGAGCTCTCCGACACCTGGCTATACCCCAAAGGTCGTCCGTCCCCCTACTCAGGACAGAACGGGTCCCTGTTCTCCTGGACGCTCGCCAAGGCTTTCCTCTCCAGCCCAGCCGCGTTGCTGGAAACAGTGACCGAGCGCCTGAAAAAGCTCGACGCCGATGCCCCCAACGAAGCGAAAGAGACGGAGGCGCTGGGGCGCCTCCGCCAGCTCGCCGAAAACGCCAACACCGGCGAATCAGGCAAATACAACGAACTTGTCGCTTACCTGAAGAAGATAGGTGTCGGCAAAGGATCCCCAGTGAGAGCCGTCGTCTTTGCCGAACGCGTCGCCACGCTCAAGTGGCTACGGGAGGCCCTGCCCAAAGCCCTCGGCCTCAAGCCCGAAAACGTCGGTCTCCTCCATGGCGGTCTCAGCGACGTCGAGCAGCAGAACATCGTGGACCAGTTCAAGCGCAGCAACAGCCCGCTCCGGGTTTTGGTAACGGGTGATGTAGCTTCCGAAGGTGTCAACCTGCACGCCGAATGCCACCAGCTGATCCATTTCGATATTCCGTGGAGCCTTATTCGGATCGAGCAGCGCAACGGCCGCATCGACCGCTTCGGCCAGCGCCACAAGCCCCAGATCACCACCCTTCTGCTGAACCCGAGTAACACCCGCTTCTCGGGCGACATCAAGGTGCTCACCCGGCTGATGGAGCGGGAGCACGAAGCCCACGCCGTGCTGAATGACGTTGCCTCCCTCATGGGGAAGTACAGCGTCAAGCAGGAGGAGGACGCCATCCTGGATGTCCTTCTCGGCAAGAAGGAGTTCGAATCCACCGTCGGCGAGCCAGACCCGGACCCGGAGTCAGGCGACGTCTGGGACTTCCTGGACTTTGAAGCCCTCAAACAGGACGGACCAAGCGATGACGTACCGGTGGAGAAGCCATCAGGCCTGTACGCCACGGACCTGGACTTCCTCGAGGAAGCGCTGAACGAGGCCTTTGGCGAACCCCAGAAGAAACTCGGCTGGAACGTCCACGCAGGGCACGGCCTCGCCGAGTTGAACCCGCCGCCAGACCTCCAGCACCGGCTCGGCTACCTTCCCCAGGAGTACCTCTCAGAGCGCAAAGTCACCGAACGCCTCAAGCTCGCCACCACTGTGGAAGCCGGCACTCGCGAGCTGGACCGTGCGCGCGAATCTGACGACATGAGCTGGCCCGAAGCCCACTACCTCGGCCCGCTTCACCCCGTCCTGGACTGGGCCAGCGACCGTGCTCTGGGGTCAATGTCACGCAGCGAAGTGCTCGCCGTTCGCGGCGACGTCGAGGCCCCCCAGGTTCTCCTCATGGGCACGCTCATGAACCGCCGTGGGCAGGTCGTGTCCAAGGCCTTCATCGCCGTCGAATTCCCCGACCCAAGCAATCCCAACTTCTGCATGGACCAGCCTCTCGAGGACCTGGGCGACCACCTGGCAGCTATCGGCGTCCATAAAAAGGCAACCAATCCCGGCCCGGTCAGCCTGGACGGTCTGCAGGCCCTCCTTCCACGGGCGGTGGAGAGCGCCAGGCAGACAATGCAGATGACGTTCGAGTCCGCGGCCGCGGCAGCCGAGCAACGTCTGCAGGCATGGACTGACCGCGCTACGGGCTGGACCCAGCTGTCTTTCGAACTCACTCAGCGGGCCGAGGTCAGGAAGCAGCGGGAGCGGGTCACTGAGGAGCAGCTCATCGCGGAGTCGCTCGCTCCGGCCCAGCGCCTGGTCCGCGCGCTTCTGATCGTCGTTCCCCGCAATACCCCTACCGCCGTACCGGAAGGTGCTGACCAGTAATGCCGTCCTTTGATTCGATCGTTGTCGGTGAAGACTGGATCAGCGAACACTTCTTCACCACGGATTCCACCAAAGAGTCCTTCCAAGCGGAAGTCATCAAACTCCGGAAGTCCTGGGACGAACAGGCCAAGGAAGGCCACGCCACCACGCTGTCCCGATTCTCCGAAGTCCGCGGCCGGCTGCAGGTCCTGCTCGCCGGGCTGGCCGAGGACCCGGCAGGCGCACCTGAGGCATACGCCCTCCTGCGCACCGCGCTCGGGTTCAAAGGTACGACGGCGGCAGTCACCTTTGAGCGCAGCGGCACCGAGACGCTGGTTCCTGGCGTGTGGACGACGGACAATGCCGACGTCGTATTTCTTGAGGCGGGTACAGCCGACGCTGCTGAAGATGTATTGTCATCGGTAAAGCCGCTCGGACGCGTGCTCGTCGACGGCAAGGAGATGCCGTCCCTGACGCTGGCCAAGGTCGTCTCGGAAATTTACCTTGCGGAACGCTCGCCCAAGTACGTCGTCGTCATGGCGGGGCGCTGGCTGGTGCTGACAGAGCAGGAGCGCTGGGCCGAGGGCCGCTATCTTGCTGCCGACGCCCTGCTGGTTGCCGACCGGAACGACACCAAGAAGCATTCTGAATCCGACCGTTTCCTTGCCATCTTTGGCCGCGACTCACTGATGCCAACTCCTGACGGATCCATCTGGTGGGATGACGTCCTGGAGGCATCCGTCAAACACACCGTCGGTGTCTCCCAGGACCTGCGTGAGGGCATCCGCCGGTCCATCGAAGTCATCGCCAACGACGTGCTCAAGAGGCGGGCCTCGCGTGGCCTTCCGGTAGACGACGTCGACGGGCAGGTCCTGGCGAGACAATCCCTGCGGTTCCTCTACCGCATCCTGTTCCTGCTGTACGCAGAGGCTTCACCGGAGATGGGGGTGCTTCCCATTGGGGCAGGCGAATACAACGAGGGGTACGGCCTGGACCGGCTCCGGGAACTGACGCTCGTAAACATCCAGTCACAGGAATCGCAGCGCGGCACACACATCTACGAATCGCTGGAGCGGCTGTTCCGGCTCGTCGACGGCGGACACAAGCCCCGGCCTGGATCATCGGTCACCGAGGACCCTACCGGAGACAACGAAGGACTCGTCTTCCAGCCGCTGAAGGCCGACCTTTTCCAAGAACAAGCCACGTCCCTCATCAACGATGCGAAGCTGAGTAACTCCGAACTTCAGCGCGTCCTGCAGCACCTGCTGCTGAGCAAAGAGGTCCGCGGAAAGGACCGCGGATTCATCTCCTACGCAGAACTGGGCATCAACCAGCTCGGCGCCGTCTATGAAGGCCTGATGTCCTACACCGGCTTCATCGCCGCAGAGCCCCTTTACGAGGTGGCGAAGGACGGCAACCCGGAGAAGGGTTCCTGGGTGGTCCCGGTAGACCGCTCCGAGTCCATCGATGCGAAGCACTTCGTCAAGTTCGAGGACGAACGGACAGGAGAGAAAAAGCCAGTTCTCCACGAGACCGGCTCGTTCGTCTTCCGTCTCGCCGGCCGCGAGCGTCAGCAGTCTGCCTCCTATTACACCCCGGAGGTACTGACGAAGTTCGTCGTCTCGCAAGCCCTCGAGGAGCTGCTGGATCAGGACGGTATCACCACCACGGCGGACGACATTCTGAAGCTCACCGTCTGCGAGCCAGCACTGGGTTCCGGCGCGTTCGCTATCGAAGCGGTCCGTCAGCTTGCGGATGAGTATCTGAAGCGCAAGCAGAAGGAACTCGATCACCAGATCCCGGCGGATGAATATCCGCAGGAACTGCAGAAGGTAAAAGCACAGATCGCCCTGCATCAGGTCCATGGGGTTGACCTAAATTCGACGGCGGTGGAGCTCGCCGAAGTATCGCTCTGGTTGGACACAATGGTGAGGGACCTCCAGGCTCCGTGGTTCGGGCTGCGATTGCGGCGGGGAAACTCACTCATCGGTTCGCGAAGGGCGACATATTCCCGTCAGTCCGTGAACGACAAGACATGGCTGAAGTCCGAGCCCGCCGAGACGCCGCTCACAGGTCTGGTTGGTGCTATAGAGGACGACACCGACGACCCGAATGTCGTCGGTCGTATCCACCACTTCTTGTTGCCAGCCGAAGGATGGGGCGCAGCCGCCGACGCCCAGGAGGTCAAAGACCTGGCCACTGAAGCACAGGGGGAACTTAAGGCTTGGCGGACCAAGGTCAAGACAAAGCCGAGCAAGACCCAGCTGGATCGCCTGGTCGCGTTGGGCAGCCGCGTAGAATCGTTGTGGAAGTTGACGCTCCGTCGCCTGCAAGTCGCTGAGGCCGAGGCGCGCCGGAAGATTGACTACTTCGGCAAGCCTGAACCGTTAGTCGATGAGGCGAATTCGGTGATCGAGCCTGCCGAAACCCAAGCGGTCAGCCGCGAGCAGATCGAGCAGTCGCTCAACGATCAAGACGGCTCCTACCAGCGCCTTCGCCGAGTAATGGACGCCTGGAATGCGCTGTGGTTCTGGCCGTTGACGAAACGCACGACCGATGGAGTCCAGCCGCCAACGCTCGAGGCATGGATTTCCGGGCTCGAAGGAATTCTCGGAATCGAGGGCTCTCGAAACAAAACTTCTCGGAAGTATGGGCTGATTGAAGGCCAGACGTCCGTGCTCTCGATGGCGTCTTGGGGGCAGCTTGAAGCGATTGAATCATTTGACCTCAGCACATCCCAGGTGAAGCCGGTTGTCACAGTCAAAACGGAGCACCCGTGGCTCGATGTTTGCGAGACAGTCGCCGGCGAACAGGGTTTTTTCCATTGGGAATTGGACTTCGCGTCGATCTTCGGACGAGGGGGCTTTGACCTCCAGGTCGGGAACCCACCATGGGTGCGCCCCGACTGGGACGAAAACGCGATCTATGCGGAGTTCGATCCGTGGTGGCTGCTGAACGACAAGCAGACTCAGGCAGCTAAGGCAGCCAAGAAGAGTGAAGCCAAAGCCAACGCAACCCAGCTTGATTTCATGACTGAACAGGCTGCGGGCATCGCGGCTATGCGTGCCGTTCTCACCTCGACTGCCACTTTTCCAATTGTTTCGGGATTGCGCCCGGACTTGTACCGCTCCTTCATGGAGCGCACTTGGAGATCGGTGTCGACGCAGGGCATCGTTGCCCTGCTTCACCCGGAGTCGCATTTCACTGAGAAGAAGGCAGCGCATCTGCGCGCGGAAACCTACCGCCGCCTCCGTAGGCACTGGCAGTTCATTAACGAACTGTCACTATTTGAGATCGACCACCATGTAACTTATGGAGTTCACGTTTATGGAGCTCGACAAGAATCGCCCCAGTTTAAGATGGCTGCTTCGCTCTATCATCCAGAGACTGTAGCGCGGTCCGAGGTTCATGATGGGTCTGGAGAGGTCCCTGGGCTTAAAGATGCCACTGGCAATTGGGATACCCGTCCTCACGCTGAGAGGATCATCGACGTCGACGAGTCCATTCTAGCGGTCTGGGCGGACGTTCTCGATGAGCCAGGGACGCCGCCTGTGTGTGCACGCATGCTATATCCCGTCAATCGTGCCAGCTCGAGAGTTCTCGATAAATTAAGTAAATCTCCAAGGGTGCGAGGGCTAGGCCTTCAGTACTCGTCGGGCTGGAATGAGACGACGGGCCGAAAGAGCGGCTACTTCGAGGTCGGATCCGCCGTTCCCGACTGTTGGGATGACCTCATACTGCAGGGCCCACACTTCACCGTAGCCAACCCGTTCGCAAAGCAGCCGAACCCCACGATGAAGAACAATCTTGACTGGACCGAGATTGACCTAGAGGCGTTGCCAGCTGACTTTATTCCGCGAAGTAGTTATCAGCCGACTGGCGATCCAGAAAAGTATATTGCGGCATATGATCATTGGATTGACGGCGATAAGCGCTCCATACCAACCTGGATGTGCACTCGTATTGGTTGGCGAAAGATGGCTTCAACAACAGGAGCTCGAACTCTGCACACAGCCCTACTTCCATTAGGTGCCAAACATGTAGAGGGTGTCCGAAGCATTGGGAGTCCGGATGCCAGCAATAGAGTTCTTGTTTTGCAGGCGGCGGCATGGTCAAGTTTATCCCTGGATTTCATTGCAAAGGTTGCTGGTATAGCGAACCTAACGCCTAGCTTTGTTGAAGAGTTTCCTGCCATTATTAACCCCATTTTTAGTGAGCAATTACTGCTCAGGATTACTAGACTGTCCTGTTTGACCAGACAGTTTGAATCGCTCTACCAAGAGCTATTTTCGGATGAATGGCGAAATGACTCATGGTCCCAAAATGTGATGGGAGCGGATTCGACTCTGGCGCTGGACCAAAAGGAGTGGTCGACCGCTGTCCCCCTTAGAACCGCTGCGGCTCGCCGCCAGGCTGCTGTAGAGATCGATGCCATCATCGCGATCGAATTTGGGCTTTCAGCAGAAGAACTTACAACAGTATATAGAACGCAGTTTTCTGTCCTCCGAGGATACGACAAGAATGATCTGTACGACGCAAATGGGCGCAAAGTCCCTGGCGATATGAACAAGATCTACAAGAGTTCGGCTTATGAACTTACTACTGAGGAACGAACCTGGACGCACCCGCAGAGCGGTATCAATTACGTGTTCCAACCCCCATTCCAAAGCTTCGATCGGGAAGAAGATATGCGCAAGGCTTATGTGCACTTCTCGAGCATGCTGGAGGAAGACTCCTAGTGTCGGAACTGCTGCCTACCACTCAAGCTGGCGACCTGCGCAGAGGTCTCTCTGACTATCTGGCTACGACCTTTGCTCTGACTGACGGCAATGCGCAAACTGCAATCAAGGATTTCCTCGCAGACCCAGATCAGGGTCTCTTCAAGGGCGGGTACGTTCGTTTGCGATTGCCATTCGAAACGGCCGAATCTGGTTGGCGGGACTGCCTGGACTGGTACGAGGGGTTCGAGCCCTACGGTCATCAGGCCCGGGCGTTTCAGCGGCTGAGCAGCAAGGCCGTCGACAGCAAGGGTGTCAGGGCCAGTCGACGCCCCGAGCCCACCCTTGTCACGACGGGCACGGGATCCGGTAAGACCGAGGCGTTCCTGTACCCCATTCTGGATCATGTCCTGCGGGCAAAACGTGATGGCGTCACGGGCATGAAGGCGCTCATCCTCTATCCGATGAATGCGCTGGCCAATGACCAGGCCAAGCGCCTGGCCGAAATGCTGACCACCTACGCCGAACTCTCCGGGATCAGTGCCGGGATCTACACCGGGCAGCAAGACACGAATCGCACCCAAGTCTCCAGGGATGGTCTCATCAACGACCGGCAGGTCTTTCGGGAGGACCCGCCGGACATCCTGCTCACCAACTACAAAATGCTGGACATGCTCCTCCTCCGCCAAGAGGACGCGCCTCTCTGGCAGAAGTCCGCGACCAGTCTGCAGTATGTGGTTCTGGATGAATTCCACACCTACGACGGTGCCCAGGGAACTGATGTCGCCATGCTGCTGCGCCGGCTCGGGCTGTCGCTGAAGAGCTACTGGCCCGAAGACCTGGCAGACCATCCGCAGGGGCTGACGGAGGAGGACCGGGCCCGCCCGCTCGGCCGCGTAACTCCCGTCGCCACGTCCGCCACGCTTGGCAGCAAGGGTGACGCCGAGGCGATGCTTCGGTTCGCTGAGACTGTCTTCGGCGAAGTTTTCCCCTACGAGGCCGTTGTCACCGAGTCCAGGCTGCGGCCGGAAGACTGGTCCGCCCTCGGCTCAGGCACTGCCCAGGCGCAGGATCTGCACGCCGTAGCTCTGAGCATGTCTGAGACGAATGCGAAGGTAGCGGCACTGCGGGAAGCGGGTGCCGGACCGGAAACCGTGGTTGAACCAATTCTTGACGCGCTCTTCGAGCAGCGGCCCGGGGACCTGCTGGACGCGATGCGTAGGCATCCGCTCACCGCAGCCCTCCTCGACCACGCAACAGACGCCGTCGAGCTCGCCAGACTGTCACGGACAATCTTCCCGGCGCATGCCCTGCCCGAGGGCGTCAGCGCTCCTGACGCCGAAGAATTCTTATCTCATGTCATTGCGCTGCTCAGTCACGTCCGCGCACGCCATGGCCGCGAAGCACTGACTGTCGAAACCCACCTCTGGATCCGTGAAATGTCACGGGTGGATGCAGCCGTGGATACGGTGCCGCGGTTCCGCTGGTCGGACGACGGTGTTGACCAGTCGAACGACATGTTTCTCCCCGCTGTTTACTGCCGGCACTGCGGACGGTCTGGCTGGGCAGCAGTATTGGCGCCGACGGGCATGGATCTGGAGCTGGACGACTCCAAAATCCGCGAGGCGCGCCTGGCGAATAACCCAAGGTTCAGAACTCTGATCTCCGCCGCCGCCGAGGCAGACATCATCGAGTTCCGTCAGGACGGTGCGGAGCAGGTCCAGGGACTGCATTGGCTGCACACTGTCAACCGGGGACTTTCCAAGACTCCTCCCGCCGCCGATAGCGCGGACCTGGCCGAAGGCCGGGTCATTCCCGTGCTGATGCTCACCGGACAGGACGCGGACGACCAGTCCAAGCGGGACGTCTGCCCTTCCTGCCTGGCAAAGGAAGGCATCGCCTTTATGGGTAGTGCCATCGCCACGATGCTCTCCGTGAGCATCTCCAACCTCTTCGGTGCAGAGGGCCTGGACGAGGGAGAGAAGAAGGCTCTGGTCTTCACCGACAGCGTGCAGGACGCGGCCCATCGGGCCGGTTATGTCCAGTCGCGCTCCCACACCATGACGCTCCGCACCGCACTGCGGCGTGCACTGGGTGAGAAGACGGCGACACTCGCAGAGGTTGTCGACGCTGCCATCGCCGATGCGAAATCGCCGGCGGAGCGTTATCAGCTGGTTGCCCCTGAATATGTTGACCGCCAGAGTTTCAAGCAGTTCTGGAACCCGAAAGCTACACCGGCAGATCAGGCGCGAGGACGTCGGTTCGCCAGGCGCCGCCTGCAGTTCGACGCCCTCCTGGAGCTCGGCCTGCAGTCCCGCACGGGGCGGACGCTGGAGCTGACCGGCTCTCTCGCCGTCGAGACGGACGCGGGCAGCGCCACGCGCATGCTCGCCGTCGCCCGCCGGGCGTACGAGTCCGCCCAGCACCAGACGATGGTGGTAGACACTCCGCCTACCGACCGGCAGTTGCTGCAGTGGATCCGCGGCACCGTGGAGCGCGTCCGCCTTCAGGGCGGCATCAATCACGAGTGGCTCAGGGGCTACATCGCCACTGAGGGCAAGCGGTGGCAGATCTGGGGAGGCCGGCCCAAAGGCGAAGGTATGCCTGCTTTCCCGTCCGGGCGACCCGCGCCGGCGTTCCCGCGGATTGGCCGAGCGGATGCAGCGACGGACAACCTCGACGCCGTCACGCCGTCGACTTCCTGGTACTCGCGGTGGACGGAGCGTTGCCTGGGCGTCGCGCCGTCGGACAGCGGCTACCTTTCCAGGGCTCTGGTCACCGCTCTGGAAGAGGACGGTGTACTGGGCAAGACCAGCACAAACTCCGGAGCTGACGTCTACTGGCTGGATCCGGCAAAGATTATGCTCTCCGTTCCCGCCGTTGATGACCTCGAATCCGGCCGCCATGTCCTTGCGTGCAAGGTCTGCAAGGCCGTGACGCCCGGGAGTCTGACCGTCATCGACCAGCTCGACGGTGCCCCCTGCACTCTGGTCAGGTGCAGCGGCAGGCTGGAACGCCAGGCGGGCGACTCCCGCAACTTCTACCGGGACCTTTACTCCTCGCGGGAAAGCAAACGCGTGGTCGCCCGGGAGCACACCTCCCTCCTGGACGACAAGACCCGTATTCTCTACGAGACCCAGTTCAAGTCGGGATCCGACAATCCGCAGGCTCCCAATGTCCTGGTGGCCACGCCCACTTTGGAGATGGGCATCGACATCGGCGACCTCTCCTGCGTCATGCTTGCCTCGCTGCCTACTTCGGTCGCTTCCTACCTGCAGCGCGTCGGCCGTGCAGGCCGCCTGACTGGCAACTCGCTGGTCCTCGCGTTCGTCCGGGGCCGCGGCGAGCATCTGCCCAAGCTGCATGACCCGCTGTCTGTCATTAACGGTGAGGTCCGTCCGCCTGCAACCTATCTGGACGCAGAGGAGATTTTGGGGCGCCAGTATGTCGCCCACGTGGCAGACCGGTTCGCCCGGACCGCCGGCCGCCCGCACCCGCGTGACGCGGTCCAGGCGCTCGGAAGCGTTGCACCGGGCTCGTTCATCGGCGACCTGATCCAGGACGCGACAGCAAATGCAAAGACGTACCTGGCTGAGTTTCTTGGCCAATTCGGCGAAAAGGTCTCCGAGGGGAGCCGCCAGCGGCTGATGGCCTGGGCCTCCGAGCACGATGACGGCGAGCCCAGCGGTCTCGCCCGTCACCTGGTCCGGGCGGCGGGGGAGTGGAAAGCCGACATCGACGAGTTGGAGGCCCGCCGCAAGGAAATCGACAAGGCTCTGCCGGAGCTGGAGGCCGCAGCCAAAGAAGCGGAGCGGTTGGAGGACAAGTCCTCTGACGCAGTTCAGGCCCTCCGCACTGCCAAAGCGACTCTCCGCATGATCGGGGACCAGCTCAAGCAGCTCCGCGGTGATTACTGGATCTCCGTATTGGAAGCGTACGGCGTCCTGCCCAACTACACCCTGCTGGACGATTCCGTGAGCCTGGACGTGGGGCTGTCCTGGAAGGATGCCGACACGCAGGAGTTCGTCACGGACACCGTGACGTACAACCGCGGCGCCTCCATAGCGCTCAGCGAGTTCGCCCCCGGCGCCACGTTTTACGCCCAGGGCATGGAGATCCTGATCGATGCCGTGGACCTCGGGCCGCAGCAGAGCCACGTTCAGAAATGGCAGGTGTGCCCGAAGTGCGGCTGGATCAAGACCGACGTCAGCACTAGCGCACCCGTCACCAGTTGCGTCAGGTGTACGACGGCGGCAATCGCCGACATGGGCCAGATCTTCGACGTCGTGGTCATGAAAAAAGTCTCTGCCGAAGTACGACGGGACGAGGCCGCCATCAACGACCGGCGCGATAACCGCGTCCGTGAACGGTTCACGATCGCTGCCGCGGCTGACATCGACCAGCAGCACCTGCAACGGCGCTGGTTCGTGGAAGGTTATGAGTTCGGCGCGGAGTACTTCAACCGGGTAGACATTCGGTGGATCAACACCGGGCGGACCGCGTCCAACGGCGGGGTACGGACGATTGCCGGCGACGACGTGCGGACTCCAATGTTCCGGCTGTGTTCTTACTGCGGCCAGCTGGATCAGTCGGCCAAAGAGAACCGGCCGAACGAGCACCGGTTCTGGTGCAAGTTCCGGAAGGAAACCCAGGAGAGCATCAAGGAGGTAGTCCTGGCGCGCGAGCTCAATACCCAGGGCGTGGTGTTGCACCTTCCGCTGGACGTCACCTACGGTGACGATTTCTCGGTGCCGAGCCTTCAGGCCGCGCTGCTCATGGGTCTCCAGAAAGTCCTGGGTGGCGCACCTGACCACCTCGGGGTGCTGAAGATCAACGATCCCGCACATGGCGGTGGCCGGATCGCCCTCATGCTCCATGACAAGGTCCCCGGAGGCACGGGATACCTGGCAGAGTTCGCAGATTCGAAGCGGGTGTGGGAGCTGCTGTACGCGGCCTGGGAGATTGTGCGCGACTGCAGCTGCCGGTTCGAGGAACGCCTTGCCTGCCACCACTGCCTCCTGCCGCACGCCGAGCCATGGCAGATCGACAAGGTCGCCCGCGCAAGTGCGGAGCGGCTGCTGGGTCTCCTCCTGCGCTCGGGGCAGAAGGCCGCGGATGGTGAGGTCCCGCCGTCGTACTCGGACTGGACCGTAACCGAAGAAGCGCCAAGCGCCGAAACGTCCATCGAATCACTGCTGGAAAAGCGCTTCCGGAAAGCCTGGATGGACCGCCTCAAAGCAGTGGGCGCGCACACCAAGATCACACCAGATGCGCTTGCGGACACTGTTACCTTCCGCATTCCCGGGCAGGACTTCCAGTGGCAGCTTCTCCCGCAGGTGGATGTAGCCGGCACCCGACCGGACTTCCTGCTGAAAGGGCCGCCGGACCCGAACTTTCCGGTGCTGGCGATTTATACCGACGGTTTCGCGTTCCACGCGTCGCCGGAGCACAACCGGATCGCGGACGACGCCGAGAAGCGCGACAAGCTTCGGCACACCTCGGAGTTGTCTTCGGCTGTGATTCCTTGGGCCGTCACATGGGAGGACGTGAATGCCTTTGAAGCTGGTCCGTCGGCGCCGGTTACGTTGCCGTCCTGGGCAAACGCCAAGCTGAACGCACAGCTGATGGCCAAGTTCCCTGTGGACGCGTCCATCATGGGTGCGCTGGGGCGGGATGCCATGAGCATGCTCTGGCAGTGGGTCAACAAGCCGGATCCTGAAGCCTGGACCAAGTTCTCGGAACTGGTGCCGCTGATGCTCATGCAGGAGAAGCCACAGCCTTCGGACGCGGACGCTGTTTACGGGCATGCTGTGGCTTTGGCCCGTGGAGAAGAGCCACCGCTGCCCACCGGCAGTGTGACCGCCTGGACGTGCAGATCCGGCAGCGTCGGCTTTGCTGCCGCGGGCTCGCCTAACAGCCTGTCCACGATCGCCGTCGGCCTTTGCCTTGATGATCGGCAGGATGCACTGGCTTCTTCTTCGCACGAAGCCTCTTGGCGTCTTTGGCTGCAGCTCTCGAACCTCCTGGCATTCAAACCCATAGGTTTGACCATCGGATCCGAAGCTTCCGACGTGAGCGCCGGCGGCTCGGTTGCTGCAGAAGTCGCGCGCCAGGAAATGGCGGATGAGGTCGGACCCGGGTGGAAGCCACTGTTGGATCAGGCAACTGAATTCGAAAAAACGCTGCTGTTGCAGCTTGCCACTGCCGGTCTGGATATTTTGCCGGAGCTCGGATACGAAGTGGACGGCGTGCCAGTTTCAATCGCCTGGCCGGACCACCACCTTGCCGTGGTATTCGACGGTGACGAACGTGAAGGGCTGGAAGCTTCGGGATGGACCACCGTGGGAATTGACGTTGACGAAATACGTGAACTGCTGAAGGCAAAGGGGGCTTGACGTGGCACTCGTGACTTGGATCAAGCAGAAGGACAAGATCGATGGCGCAATGAAAGCCAAGGTCTATTCCTTCTTTGAGAAATTGCAGAAAGACGACACTGCACCGGGCCTCCACATCGAACCGATGCATACGCCTGCCGACCCTCGCGTCCGCACTGGCCGTATCGATTTGAACTACCGCGCAGTGCTGTTCAAAGTCGCCTTTGAGAACATCCCGCACTACTTCTACTACGGCGCGTGGCCCCACGACCAGGCAATCGACATCGCCCGGTCCAGCGTGCTGCAGGTGAACTCAGTCAACGGTGTCCTTGAAGTGGTGCGGGCATCAACTCCGGCTCCCATGCCGCCGTCGGACACTGTAATCGAGGAGCCAGCCGACGTAGTCGAGCCTGAGGTTCCTGAGGAAGAGACAGAGACCGAATCACCACAACTCTGGACGAACCCGCTGGCAGCGTGCGGGATGGAGCAGGGTGAACTGGTGGCGACCCTCGGCCTCGCCGCGGAGCTTGTAGATAGAGCTTTCGCCGCTTCATCTGACGAGGAGCTTCTGGATGTATTGGGCGATGCTCCGGAGTGGCAGGCCACGGCGCTGCTGGAGCTTGCCGCGGGTACGTCTGTCGCAGATGTTCAAGACAAGCTGGCCCTGAGCCGCTACGTCGATAACCCGGAAGAGTCCGAAGAGGACAAGATCAAGCGGGCGCTCGAGCACCCGGCAACGAAGATGCAGTTCACGTTCGTGGGGGACAACTCCGAAGAACTGAAGAAAGTCATCGAAGGCGGCGACTTCGACTCCTGGCGTACCTTCCTTCACCCCGAACAGCGCGTCTATGCTGAACGACGCTACAGCGGATCCTTCAGGCTTTCCGGGGGCGCCGGCACAGGCAAAACCGTTGTGCTGCTGCACCGGGCAAGGGCGCTTGCTCTCGCGGAGCCTTCTTCTCGCATAGTGCTGACGACGTACACGACTACCCTCGCTGATTCGCTTGAAAGCGGGCTGGCAAAGCTCGACGCCGCGCTTCCTCGTGCGTCCAGGCCTGGTGAATCGGGAATCCATGTCGCCGGTGTGGATTCGCTTGTCAACAAGGTCTTCCGCGCCGCTACTGAGGCAGAACAGCGGCAGTCGATGAAGGATCTGTTTGGCCTTGAGGCTGCAGCTCCTGGCAAGATACTGGAGGCGGATCGAGCGCGCCAACAATGGGAATCCGCGCTTAGCGACGTGGGGCACGAACTCGAGCCCGAGCTCGCCAACCCCACGTTCCTACAGCAGGAATACGAGACCGTTGTGCTGCCAAACTTCATTACCGGTAAAGACGAGTATCTCAAGGTCCCCCGCGCGGGGCGCGGCACAGCACTCAACCGTGCCAAGAGGCTGGCCGTATGGAAGGTCATCGAGGGCTATAGGTACTACAACCGGATCGACATGCATGCCTTCTTTGTTGAGATGGCACACCTCGCAGCTTTGATCCTGAGGCAGCGCGCCGAGAATGGCCTGACCCGGATGGCAGACCACGTTCTTATCGACGAGGCCCAGGATTTGCACGCCGGTCACTGGCTCTTCCTCCGGGAACTGGTGCAGCAGGGTCCTGACGACCTGTTCATTGCGGAAGATTCCCACCAGCGCATCTACGGACAAAAGGTGCCGCTGTCCCGTTTTGGCATCGGAATTGTCGGCAGATCTCGGCGGCTGACCCTCAACTACCGCACCACACAGCAAAACCTGGCGTACGCCGTCGGTCTGCTCAAGGGTGTTCCGGTCACGGACATCGAGGGCACCGATGAATCCGTCAACGGATATACGTCTTTCCGTGTGGGACCGAAGCCGCAGGAACATGCGGCAACGTCCTATGTGGAGGAGCTGGACAACCTTGCCCAGACGCTGCGGACATGGCAGGAGGAAGGCGTGCCGCTGGAAACAGTCGGCATTCTGGTTCGCGCGAACTTCCAGATTGGCAAGGTAATCAGCGGACTTAATGAACGGGGACTAGAGGCGCGGATCGCCGGATCCGCTTCTGTCTCAGACGTCCCGTCTGTAATGACGATGCACCGCTCAAAGGGCATGGAGTTCACCCGGGTTGTTCTGTTCGGTATGTCGGATCAGTCGATGCCGGCCGCGTACCAGCTGCAGAATCTCGCTCCAGCCGAACAAGCGGATGCACTTCTGCGCGAGCGTTCGCTCCTTTACGTGGCTGCTACCAGGGCGCGGGACGGGCTTGTTGTGTCGTGGAGCGGCAAACCGTCAGAGCTGCTTGGTACAAAGTAGTTTCAATACATCAACGGTGATTGGGGGAGAAATGGCGACAGGAGCGACAGCGACGAAGTCCCGATGGTGGGACGGAGACGCTAAACAGCGGTACTGGATGGAACTGGTCAATGTGGACACATGGGGGAGCGAGCTCATTGCACCCGATACACCGCGTTATGACTTGATGCGGGATGTTCGCGTTGGAGATGTTGTTCTCCATTGGGTGGGCAAGAACAACCCGATGCGCTTCAAATCCGGTATGTACGGCGCGTCGATCGTAGCGGGGGAGCTTCAGCCCCGCGCGGGCGATTGGTATGGAAAACCTGCAAACACGATTCCCCTGACGGATTACACGCCCCTGCCTCGCCCATATCTCCTGACTGATCTCCGTGCAGATCATCAGTCCGACATTCTTGGCATCAAAAGCGAACTTGAACGTGATTACTCCGGGCGGGCAAATTCACCATCTATTTCCCGTTTCAGGAGCACCCGACAAGCGGGCTGAAGCCCAACCAGGGGTATCTGTTCAAGCTTCCGGCGGAGGTCATCCACGCCGCGCCGGACCTACTGCCGGACAGCGATTGGGGTGGCTTTGACCGGCCTCTCGTTGCACCTCCTGTGAGTGGGCAAAACGGTGTGCGCCAGCGGTACGCTGGCTTCTGCGCGGATCCGGTCCTTAAGAAAGCCATCGAGGTGCAGGCCGTGCGGCAGGCGATCATTCATTACGAAGCTGCGGGTTACGCCGTCGAGGATGTCGGAGCCTTTCGGTCCTATGACCTCGAAGCAGTGCGCGGGGACGAAGTTCGTCGCGTCGAAGTGAAGGGCTCTCAAGGTCACGTTGAGAAGGTCATCCTCACCCGCAATGAGGTGACAAATGCCAACGAGTTCGCCCAAACAGACTTAGTTGTGGTTGCGGAGATTCAATGGGAGCGCCATCTGGATGGCAAGATCACTACCGCGGACGGGCTGATGAGTGTTTATCCCGACTGGACGCCGTCGCCCGAAAACCTCGTGCCCTTGAGCTATGAGTACTTCCTGGATTAGAACTACTGCGAGATGGGTGGGGGGTCGGACCCCCGACCCCCACCCATCAGGCCCTAATAGACCTTGTCCGCCAGCTTGTCCGCGAGATCAGAAGGCGCGAAGTCCTTCGTGTGATAAGTGGTCCACCCCTGCTCCGCGAGCCAGTCGTCCCGTTCGTCGTCGCGGTCCACGAGTACTGCCACTCGGGAGGAAGGCCACAACAGATCTACCTGCCACTGATTGTCTGGGCCGATGTCTGCCCCCCAGTCTCCGAGCTCTACCTCGACTTCTACAAGTTCGGGGATCAGTTCCTTCAAATCGTGACCGGATTCGGCAAAGACGGTCAGCCAGGCGCTCTGCCGGATGCTTTTCGGAATGCCCAAGTCTTCGGCAACGGAGGATTTCCCTGAAGCCTCGACGCCAAGCGTCCCTAGAGGATTCAACTGTGCCCATTCAAGAAAACCGAGCCCAATCTGCCCGTGCACGCCGAATAGTGTGCCCCGGTCCAAATTGGAATTGAACAGCTCGCAGCTAGTTTCCGGGACGAGGACGCAGCAATGGCAGGCTGCAAGGTTTCGCGCGTCAGTTCCTGATCCTCGCGACTCGATGCAGACAGGGTCGGCCGAGCACCACGATGTACGGAACAAGCCTTCATCCAGTGCAGGACCAAGCCGCTTCGGGCTCGCCTGCGCTGCGATACCACCCAGGCTGCCGGCCGAGTCCGATGAGGCCGTGTAAAGAAGCACTCCGACCTGATCCTGACCCACATAGAGACGTTCCCGGATTGAAGATGCCGGGTAGCCTGCGTCGAGAGAAAGCTGGTCGATGATGATGTGGGACAGCGTGTGGACCAGGGTCTCCACGATGCTCACAGGGGCGGGTTCCAATCCCCGCTGCTTCGCTGCACGCTTGGCGTTGATCCACAAAGTATTTTCCCGGCTTGCGGCGAAGTCAGTTTTTGCCCACGCTTCAACCTGTGACCTGTCCAGGGCTACGAAGAGTCCCTCGCCGAGCGTCTCGATTGCTGGCAGCCAGTTCTGCCGGTTGTCGTCAGGGGAGAGCGGTGACAGCTTTGCGTCGGGCTTGTCCTCGCCTCGCGGTTGGAGGCGGCTGAACCCGTAGAGTGCCCGTACCTCCCTTAGCCTGGTGATTTTTCGTGTGGCCTTGATCCAGTGCTGGTGGGCGGTCGGTACGGCTACTTTCTCAGCGACAAAGTCCGTGTCCGGGCTGTCCTTCCGGCCGTTCATCAGCGCAAGGAACTCTTGCTCACGAAGTTGGTCTTCGGAGAGCTCTGTCTCTTCACTGCCGTGGAACTGGCGTCTGATTTCCGCCCGCAGCTCGTCAATAGAGAACCGCCCATCAAACTCCTGAACAACGCCCTCCAAAACCCACGCGGACGCCGGTTCAAGAGCCTGTGGTTGGCTGAGCTGTGAAGCCTTCGACGTCACGACCTTCGCCAGAAACTCCGAATACGGCGGAATCGAGATTGCAGATCTGACTACTGGAAACCAGACGTTAGAAGCACCACGCTGCACCGTCTTTGGAGGCTTACCGCATTCACGCTCCCGGTATCCCCAGCCGAGCCACGGCCGGTTCCCCTGGCATTTCATCTCCTTCAAGGCGATGGAGTTGAAGGCGTCGGCCATTGTCCGGGATTTTCCGCATGAACACCGGACCACCATGTCGGCCAGGGATGATGTCCGGCCTTCCGAGGCAAGCGAGAGCAAGTGGTTGGCATCCTCTGTCGGAGTGAAGCCGTGAACCCAATAAGAATAGGGAAAGTCGTCGATGTGTCCGTCCTCGCATGCGACGACGAATCGCGATGGAGTTAGTGGTGCCAGCGACTTACATAGGCCACACTTGGGATCCTCGTAGGACGCCTGCAACTGCTGGACCCTCCCGAGGCGGTTGCAGTTCGGACAAACAAGCATCTGCGGGAAACGAACTACCGGGATCTTCCCGCGGGCTCCTGCCGGTGGAAGCAGAAGCTCAGACACCCTCAAGCTTCTGGCCAGACGTGGCTCACTGACTGGCTTCAAATGCTTCCGGTCCCACTGATCAATGCTGGTGATCATGAAGCTGTTGTTTTCGGCAGGGAACAGGCTGCCGACTCCGAACGTGGAGATCAACTGACTGCGCCGGGCGGCATAGGTCTTCTTAGCCAAGGGTGGCATCCTTCCTCATGGGGGCCGGCCGGAGAGCGGTTTCTGCGTCAACATCGCGCATGCTGCGGGGCGTTGGCCACGGAATGGTGCTTGTGCTGTAGACGAAATCGGGATCTTCAAGGGCTTTGCTGGAATCGATGAGCAGCGAACGCGGCGAATTCCGCTTGCCCTCGTAAGGCAGATCAGCGTCAGCAAGGGCCGCTTTCCGCCATATGTTGAGAAGCCGCTCCAGCTCGTCGCGCGTGGCTGGTGCCTCATCCTGGTCCAAACACTTGTCGATTTCTGCGACTCGGTTCCCAACGAGGGACAGGATTTGGTCAACTGTCTGTGATTCGTTCCGTACATCCCCAGCACTAGTCCGGAGGTCGGGCACAAGCATCCTCAAGGCGGATACTAGGACTGCGTGGAGACCGCGATCCCTCGATCTCGCTGCAAACGGCGTCGCGCTGGTCGCTTCAACGGCTCGATAAAGGGCTCCATGAAAGTCGTTGAAGGATTCGTAGTGTGAGCGGTCCCGTGTGCGCGCTGCGTTGAATATGGTTACCACCAAGCCCGGGTGCTGTCGCCCGACGCGGCTCGTGGCCTGAATGTACTCTGCGCTTGACTGAGGCTGTCCCATGACTGCCATAAGACCCAGGCGGTCGACGTCCAGGCCAACTGAGATCATGTTCGTGGCTAATACGACGTCTTCAGGTACCTGGCTACTCATCAAGCTCTTCTCCAAGGACTTGAGCGCCTCTGGAATTTTGTGGTTCTCCACGCGGCTTGTCAGCTCACTCAATTGAACTCCACGCCCCTCCAGCCTGCCGTCGCGTTTCGCCAACAGATTGAGGCGGGCCCGGACGTCGTCGTATACCTGAAGGTAAGCGGAGCCAAGGACACGGAGACTATTGAAGTACCCCATGAGCGTCCAGTAAGGGTCGCGGTCTTCCGCTGTTACCGCCTCGATAAGGTTGGCCGAGTGCAACAACGAGGCGTAGGTGCGGACCATGAGCGTCGCATGACTGGTGCCGGACGCGAGCACTCCAACGTATTGGCGTGTCCCGAATTGGTCAGAGGGGGCCTTCTGGGCAAAGAAGGAGTCGTCAGGATCGAGTCCGGGGGGCGGGAACAGGCTGGATTGACGGTTGAAGACGGACCGAATCTGGTCCTGAGCCCTTCGAATCGTAGCCGTGGAGGCAACGATCTTTGGCTTTCTGGCTTCTGAGCCCCCTTCACGCCCGACGCCACTGGCGGCCAAATCAACAGCAGTTTCAAATAAGCCCACCGTGGAACCCAGGGGTCCGGAAATAAGGTGCAGCTCATCCTGGATGATCAGGTCCGGGCCCAGATCAGTGGGGGAGAGGCGCCCAAAAAGCGTTGCAATGTCGCCCCGCCAGGACATGCCCGCGAACTTGTCTACAGTGCCGATCACGAGCTCTGGGCGTTCCCTATAGACATCCGTGTCGACTATATGAACTGGAAGGCCGCCAGCGAAGTCGCATGAGCGATTGGAGCACGTCACAGTCATGCGATCTGTCGGTACTTTGGTGATCCGGTAGTCGTCGACTGTGAGGCGGGTGCCACACCAAGGGCATGCTTCTATCTGTTTGGGGTTGCCCTCGATGACTTCCTGATTGTTCCTGAGCTTTCCGAGGTTCGTCCTCGCAGTCGCAATGTCGTTCGGGGTGGCGCCTCCGCCGACCCAGAGGCCGATGCTGAATGGTGCGTCTCCAAGACGATTCTCGTTGCCCAGCCGCACGGATTCCAGGGAGCAGATGAGCATAGCGGCGCGCTCGAACTGTTGAATGGTCAGAAGTCGCAGCGTGTAGCGCATGATCACAGCAACGCCGCGAACGTTGTTGTCCCGAAGCCGTCGAAGAAGTAGGAGGTAGGCGATAAGCCCGAGATACGCTTCGGTTTTTCCACCACCGGTGGGAAACCAAAGGAGATCGGCTATGTCCCTTTCCTCGTGTTGGTCGTCCGTTAGCGACGGCAGATTGATGAGGATGAAAGCGATCTGGAACGGGCGCCAACCCTGCTCGCCAAGTCTGAAATCGCCCTTGGCTCCTTTTCGTACCCAGTCCTGCCGGGAACGCTGCATGTGCATCGCTTTGTTCGCCAGCTGAAACGCCTCGAAGGCTTTTGTATCCTCAGCGAGCAATCGGATACCAGCCTTGATGCGACTGTGGGTGATCCCCGCCTGCTTCATGTGTTCGTCCGCGACCCCGCGCAGGTGGGGTGGCACGTACGCCGGACCGTCCTGTGTTGCAGATGCAGTGGATGCCGCGATCCAGGACGAGTAGTCCTGTGCGAGGCGGTTGAGTTCGGCAACGACTTCGTCGCGAGATGCTGATGCCATGAATGGCAGCGACAGATTGGCGGCACTGCCTCCAGCCATGGATCTGTGGACGTCTTGCCGGGGGACAAACGTTGACGAGACTCGTTGACAAAGCCGCCCGTCGACGTCGGCCTCTTGTACTTCGATTGCGCACCCGTGGCCTGCCCCGAAGACCATGTGATTGCGGTAGAGAAGCTCCGAGGACGCCAAGTCGGGGTCGGACGGGACGTTCGTGCGGAGCTTGGAACGGTCTACCAGCGCCGGGACTGGCGTGTGGACTGATACGCCGGCCTGGAACCAGCACGCCACATCCTTGTCGGAGGTCGGGTCCGGCTTGGGTTGCGTATTTCGAAGAACAACGGTGACGGTAACAACAGCATCTTCCGGGGCACGCACCAATGCATACAGCTCCAGGGCGCCGCCCTCAAGCAGGTGACGCTGAGGTCCAGATGCAGCAAGATCTACCTCGATCTCGGGCAAATCAGCGGCAGTTCGCTGCCAATCATAAGTGTCACGCCGTTTGCTGCCACTCTGCCTGACAGTAGCTATTGGCGTATAGCGCGCTGCTGTTGGGGTGACAGCTAGGGACGTGGATCGGTTTGTATCCACGGAGACGGTAAGGCCTACACTGCTGGGATAGGTCAGGCGGGCGTTCGCGACGGAGCTGTCCACGGAGGCCTCTCCTGAAGCTGCAGCAACCGACTCCGGCTCGTCAGGGGCTTCGACGTAGGTGTCGTCAGCTGCGGGCCAAAGAACGCCCGTCACATAGCGCTCGAGTGGACGTTCCGTAATTAACTCGTCCGCGGCCCCCGGTCCGTAAAGGTCGGTCTCGAGGCGGTCCACCATTTCGCGACGGAAGGCGTATTTGGCATCCAATATCGACACTTATTGCTCCTAGTTCTTCGTCCGCGTGATCAAACCGGTTAGCCGAGGGACCAGCCACATGCCCGAGGAGCCTAACCCGGTTAGTTTCGTCTCTTCCGGGTGGCCGGTGGCGCATTCGATGGACGTGACGCGGGCGCCCGTGAACCCGGCGGGCCACTCATGGCTCCGATGGGTCTTGAATGCAAAATTGTTTTTGAGCGCATAGGCGAAGGATGGGCTGGTTCGCCCGATAACCTTGTCGTCACTAGTGGTCAAAACATAGCGGGGCACTTCCCCGGGCTCCGGCTCGGATTGGATAGAGCCTGATACCACTTGGCCCAACAGGTCCTCCAATACGAGGTTGTCCTGGATTGCCTGGGCATCGCCGTCTTCCGGGTAGAACGGCGAAACGTCGTCGATGTCCGAGTTGAGGAACTCCATCCGGGCGTTGTACGCGCCGTACTTTCCGTAGGCCTTTTCCAACCAGCGTCCAGTTGATCCGTCGGCGCGCTGAAGCAGCTTCTTCGGCAACTTCGTGGAAATGATTTCTTCCCGTGCGCGGGTCAGCGCAACGTATTTTTGCTTGAGCGTTGCCTCGTTCTGCTCAGCGGCCGGCGATCCAAACTCGGGCTGCAGATAGAGGACGTTGGTGAACTCAAGCCCCTTGGCTCGGTGAACGGTGGAGACTATAAGGCTGGCAGTATCTGCCACGGTCAGAGTTAACGGAATTGAACGACTGCGGAGTCGCTGACTCAGCTGGGGGACATTCAGGGAATTGTACGCCGTGAAATTCCCTTCAGCTGTCTTTAGCGCGAGCCATAGGTCAGCCGCTGAGTCGCTGAAGCGAGCAGCAAGGCGTGACTTGATGTCGTCCGCATCGTACGTTCGATCTTCGAGGTCTTTGAAGACCTGGTGCACCCAGGGCGCCACACTCATGTCCTGAGCTTTGCGGCGAACCAGATGCGGATAGTCGTTCTGCCACAGAAGTTCGCTCGCGATAAGCACCTCGTAGTTTGTCGAACAGAGGAGGGCAGTCGTCTCGCCGGCATTCGGGCTTAGCGCCCCGGACTCATTTAACACCGAGGTGCTGGACACTTGCCTTCGGAAATCGTCAAGAAGACCGTGTGCTCTCTCTGAACCTGAATCATCGAGCTCGCCGAGGCTCCGTATTTCGTCACCCACAGAAATGAGCTCGCGGGTGCGGTCTGTGACCGCCCGATAATGTCTGACCAGCTTCTGGTGTTCAGCACCAAAATCAGTTTTCAGCTTCTCGATGAGCTCGCCGGATGTCAGCTTTGAGTCTGACTCCTCCAGCTGGAAATCATATATACCTTGCAACGGATCCCCGAGCACCGTGAAGCCTAGGTCCTCGCCTAATGCGGCGAACAAGGCCAAGACAAGCTCCGCCCGGTCCCCCACGAGGTCCTGGGCTTCATCAACCAGAATGTGCTTTAGGTGCAAAATCCGGTCCGGCGTCTCTTCGCCAGCAATGTATTGGGTCGCTTTCCTGATCCGAGCATCGAAGCTGTCACCGAGAGTGTCTTCGTCCATGTCGATCAGTATTTGCGCGGCAAAGGAGTCAAACGTCCTGATCTGCAAGCCATCCAAGTCATGTACGCGAGCACGTTTCCGTACTGCTTCGACAGCGGCTCGTGAGAAACTCAGCACAAGAATCTCGTCTGCGGGATTTAGTCCGTCTTCTACCAGTGTTTTCACTCGGGCAAGAAGCACTTCGGTCTTGCCTTGCCCCGCCGCGGCGGTGACAAACAGCCTGTCCTCTGGTTCCGCTTCTGCTACCGCCCGCTGACTCTCGTCGAGCTCAATTTCAGCGAGCACTTATTGCCTCGTTCCTCCAAAGGTAGTCCAGCTGCGTGAAAGCGAGCTGGTGCCCATACTGATCCAAGTTGTCCTTCACATTTACAATCAAAACTTCTTCGCTGCCGCCGTTCAACGGACCACGAAGGCCCCGCCCAATCATCTGTATGTACTTATTGGGGGAGAAAGTGGGACGGCAAACGTATACGGCATCCACCTTGGGTGCGTCGAAGCCCTGGGTGAGTACATCGAAGTTAGTCAGAACGCGAATTCTTCCGTTTCGGAAGTCTTCAATGATGGAACGTCTGTGACCAAGATCGGTTTTACCCGATATTGCGGCTGCGGGAATGCCTTCCACCGTGAGGACGGCGGCGAGAGCTTCGGCGTGTTCCACGGAGGCCGCAAAGACAAGAGTTGGTCCTTTCGTGTCCGATGCCTTGATGTGGTCAAGAATGGCCTCATTGCGTTGCGTGTTGTCTGCTACGTGCTGGAGGTCGATACGGGCCTCGAGCATTGCACTTTGTGAATCCTGGTCCCGGGCTGAGGGCATGTCTTTGAGTTTGAGTTCGATGCCCTTCAGCTCCCGATGCTTCACCCGGGCCAAAACACCCATTTCCTGGAGATACTCGTGGGCGTTTTCCGCGCTGAACTCATCGGGCTCGATGAGATTGCGTCCAAATCGGGCCACGAGTCGCTCGGTCTCCTTTTCGTTGGTGCCCCGATAGGGTGTGGCCGAAAGGCCAAGCAGCGATCGTGACTTTTCCATGAATGAGCGGCCGAACCAGGAAAGGACGGGTGTGTAGGAAGTTGCCGTCGCCCCGTGGGCCTCATCGATGATCACGAGGTCTGGATCAGACATCCATTCATACATAGACCGACGTGTCTGTTGGATGCTGGCAAGTGTTTGGATTGTCGCAACGACCAGGTGGAGTTTGGTTTCCTCTCGAACGGCGCTGTTGCCGCCCCAGAGCCTACTAACTGCCATCCGTTCACCGGGAGCTCCTGCTGCTTGCCACACGTAGGTCCAGGTTTCGATGGCCTGCTCGCAGAGTTCCTCGGATTGAGCGATCCAGATGACTAAGCGATGTTCTTCCTTTGGCGCTTTTTTGATCTCACGGATCACGGATTCAACGGCTACACGGGTCTTGCCGGCTCCCGTGGGCAACTGAACCAGGCCACGGCTGTGCTTTGTGTCCCCCGCCAGGAGGTCGACGATTTTCTTGCTGGTTGTCTCCTGGTACGGGTGAAGTGGGTTCAAACCCACAGGTCCGACGAACTCCTCGCGCTCCGGTTTCTTCTTGATGGATTCACCGGCCATTGCGGGGGAGAACCCGAGCTCTTTGACGAACTCTTGGGCCGTTTTGCCGCCACGGAACTGATCCGGGGTCTCGATACCTGCCTCTGACAGTGCGGGCTTGAGTACCTTGAGGAGACTGCTCCCGTGCAAGTTGCTAACGATCTCGAACATGCGCTCGTCAGTCAGCTGCAGACCCCTGGCCTCCAGCATGTTTGTAACTGCGTCGGGAATAAGTCTCCGGAGGGTGTCGCGGCCGACGAGCTCAGCAATCTTCCCGGCATCTGTTTTTTGCTTGTTGACCCGTCCGATGCGAGCCTGGGCTTCGTCGTCTTTCTTAAGCTGTCGCATTGCCTGCATTACTTGCAAAGTGGATCGTTTGCTTCCAAAGGCTCCCAGGATTGTCGTCAGCAACGCCTGATCGCCCTGAGGTGCCCGGTAGTACAGCATCCCATCATGCAAGTATGAAGCTCTGGGAGTTGCCAGTGAGTGGGAGTCGTAGCTATTAGTCTGGACTTCGTTTACTGACATGCAGGGGACACACAGAGTCTGCACCGTGACTTCACTGGCCACCCGCTTGAGGTAAGGGAAAAGCGACTTAATACTCTTCGGTTCTTCGCCTTCTACGGGTACGGCATCAGCCGACTTGAAGAATTCGATAGCTATCCGCTTAATTCCCCAGTTCTCTTCCAACGCCTCATCCAGTTCCGGATGACCTGTGTAGAGCGCTGGAGCGCTGGCGGTCTCTACTAAATGCTCCCGAGATGCGAGATTGGAAGCGAGGACCACGTCCTTGGTCAAGTATCGAGTGTTCCGCCCTCCGCTGAGAGGGGTGAGAAGTTCCTTTGGCGGACGTACTTCGAGGGCGGCCAGTGCGCCGTATAGTTCGTGCAGTTGTTGCATGGGCAACTGATGCTCAGCCAAGGAAAGGACGAGGGCCCATTTAATTCGGGCGGGATCGGATGGGAAACCTAGCGCTGCTGCTTCTTCTTCTCCGGGGAAGGGCAGATAGTCCGAGGGAATCCCCTCGACTTTTCCAACGCACTGCTGGGCATCCACTGTTCCAAGCGGCGTTTCGAAGGCGCCGTACTTCTTGACCCACCAGAGATCGGGCCCGTCTATCGTTTCTGCCGGTCGAAAACCGCTGCTGAATTCAACCTTCGAGGGATACTGTGGCCGCCCCAGAATCGTCCGTGTCACCTTGGCTCGAGTCGTGGCTGACGCATCGATGAGAAGGTGAAGGCCATCCGTCGTAAGGGCCTGGTTGAAGCGTATCCCGGACTCGGAAAGGGGCGCGGGGCCGTTACGAGATGCATCGGCAAGACGGCTTGCCTCAGAGTGCTTCCAGAGTTCGTAGGTTTCACCGGCGCGCGTCATCTTGGCGTCTACGAGCAAGGTCCTCGCGCCGAGGTTCTTGAGGAGAGCGAGGTCGTTGGCGTGGAACTGGTCGTCCACTACAAGATGCTCATCGCCAATACTGTTTTGGGCGAATAGTCCGCCTGCGAGCCACACGTTGCCCAACTGACGCCACTGATGATCCCGGCAACGAACCAAAATTTTCGCAGGGTCTGTTCTCTCGTTGATAACGGCCAGACTCTCGGGGACTGCTAGCGATCGAGTAAGCCTCCACAAAGACTGCGCGAGCTCGATGTCCGAGTAGTCTTGACCGACTTCGCTGGCGACTCGGCTGACGATGCCGCGGCCGTCTTGTGCTTGGAGGTCAAGGGCACGAAGGTAGCTGTTCGCGTTGCCATGATGCATCAAGTCATAAGACACGACACTGGCTGACTCGTCGTCGGCGCTCATGGGAAGAAACACTCTTGACGTGATCGGCGCCTCCACGCCGCCGTCAGACATTAGAACAATACGGCTTCGGCGCATCGCTGGTCGGTAATCCGCATAGGACTTGTCAATCATGGCGGCTAGCTGCAAAGCATTCTCGTAATCCTGGAGCTCGCCTCCTGCAACAACTTCTTCCAGCCATTCCTCAAGGGACGCGCGCTTAAAGTTCGCTTCCTTCAGAATTCGCATGACTTGGGATTCTCGTCTTAAGGCAGACGAGTGTAACCATAGCCGGTCCGCAGGGACCCAGGACTCCCACAACGCGATAAGGCGGGTTGCTTCTTCTAGCGCGGGCTGCACTTTTATTTCACTGGGGAGCCTGAGGACGCCTGATCTATCCGGTAGGCAGGGCGCAAACGGCAAAATTTCGAAGATCGGTTTGTTGATCACGGAGTCTGCCCAGGAGCTTGACTCTTTGTCGCGCGAGGGCAGAATATCCAGAAACAGTGCCGGATCTCCGGGTGTTCTGAGGTCGCTCAGCGCACTTGCCACCATGCGCGGTATTGTGCGGGTAAGGATTTCCCGATTGTAGAGCGTCTCAAGCATGCTGTGGCGGTCTTCGTTCATCTTGAAAGCCGCATTAACGATGCCGCGAAGCGAGGTCTCGTGCTGAGTGGGAAAGTAGTTCCAGAATCTGCCCAACTTTCGGCGCTGATTGTCCGTCAACGGGACCGCCCAAGTTACATCTACTTGCTTGCGCGCGACGATGCTCCCAGCCTCGATGGCTGCCTGGCTACTGACGACATGTTTGTCCCGGAAGATGCGCCATTCATTTGTTGCGGTGCCGTCACTGAGGTTGACGCGGTTACCGTCCCTGTCAGCGGACCAGGTGAGTGAAGACCTTTCGACCCGGTCCTCGAACTCCAGAGATCCAATCTTCTCGGAGAAAAGAAGAAACTCCCCGGGAAACTTTTTGATCTCGTCGGATAGCCAGGAGACATTACCTGTGAGAGGCAGCTTCACAACGGTAGAGGCCCATGGGAAAAGTTCGGCGAGAACATCGTCTTTCGTTGCCGCGATGTCCGGATCCACCGGCGTGGCTAGACGAAGTATGGGGTAAGTCTCCAGGCCCGGATACAAATCCCCGAGCAGGTCGCGGCTTTGCTCCTGATCCCAGGACACCGAGCCACTTCGACTGAAGATCTGCGGCTTGGTGGTCACCTGGATCACGGACTTGAACCCCAAACCGAAACGGCCGATCTCATCGTCGCGTTTTTCTGATGAATGGGAAAGCATGAGAGTCCGGAAGCCAGCCTCAGTGAAGGGCTCGCCCTCGTTGGCGCAGTAAAGAGCGTCTCGGGTCAAGACGACCGTGATGCGGCCACCCGGTTCCTTGATCGCGTCGGCCGCATTCTGAATGAGCTCGTTGAGCTGTTTGCGGCCATATCCCCCTTGTGAGATGGCAGCTTCAATGTTGCTGTGTTCACGGACAAGGTCGGGACGAGCCCTGTAAGCGTTGAGTGCGCTCTGCGTCTCAGCCGCGACGAACCTGCTTAGAGGCGAAGTCGTACCCGCCCATGAATCGCGAACCATCATTGGTTCCGTCCCCCACATCGAGATCAATGCTCTCGGCCTCCGCCGAAGTCTTTCACGCCATTATTTACCATTCAGATGCGACATTAATGCCGACCATGGCTTAGTAAGCCGGAAGTCCTAGAAGTTTTTCAACAACTGGGCCGCTATAGCCTGTCCGAGGGCCGTGGGAACAGCGTTGCCGATCTGCTTTGCGATCGCCGTTTTTGAGCCAACCCAGAGCCGATCATCGGGGAACCCCTGCAGCTTCGCAGCCTCGAGGTGTGTGATGGCCCGGTGCTCCGTGGGGTGGAGGTACCGCCCTTTTTCTGGCTTGAAGAATTCTGTTCGGACAGTAACGGAAGGCTTGTCCCAATGGAGTCGTCCCATCACGTCACCGGACCCCGAGTTGTGATTCAACCAGCAAGGAGCTTTAAGTCTGTCTGGAAGATTGAACCGGTTTCCGCCCTCTGGGATCCATCCGAAACGTTCCAGGGATTCTGTGGCATAGTCACGCCCTAGATGCAGCTCAGAAGTGCGGAAAGCGCCAGCGAAGATGCGGCCTGCATACTCGGTTCTCCTGTGAGGCAACAGTGTTTCCCTCACATGAGTGTTTATTCCTTTCAAGGCGTGCCGCACCGTTCGATGCCGTCCAATGTGGGTCGGCAGTGGGAACCCTGGGAAAGGAAGGTCCCTGTGGTGGCCAATTAAGATCGCTCTCTTGCGGGACTGCGGTGCTCCGTAGTCAGCTGAGTTCAGAACGTGCCACTGGAAGTCATAGTCCTTGATGAGCCCTTCGGAACCGGTGGCGTCCCGGAAGTCTTGAAGCTGCTGCGATTTGCCGAAAGCAGGTACGTTTTCGACTATGAAGTATTTCGGCTTTGCGCGGGCCAGGGCTTCAGCGTAGGGCTGCCACAACGTGTTTCTGATGTCTTCAGGATCCTGCTTGCCCAGTTGGGAAAATCCCTGGCAGGGCGGACCACCGATTACGACGTCTACTTCTGGGACAGTTTCCCTTGCAAGCCAATCCTGAATTGGCCCTGCATACACCTTGTCTCCGAACGTCGCAGCAAACGAAGCTGCCGCAGCAGGTTCGAACTCGACTGCCCGCTCGGTTACGACGCGGGGAGAGGCTGCGTAGAAGCCTTGAGTCAATCCGCCTGCCCCAGCGAAGAGATCCAAAACTGTGATGGACTTGCGGGTCTTCTTGCGCTGGTAAGGAGCGGCTGGGACGGCGATGACTGTGCTCATGGTGGACTAAGAATATCTGTCCGGCAGCATGCCCTCGTGCCTTCGCCTCGTGTCTTAGCCGCTCAAGTTGTAGAGGATTCGTACTTTTGAGGATCGACGTAGCGGGCTGCTGATGGTCCTCGGAGTAACGAGGGGTGGTTCCGGAAAGCTCCGGTTGCTTAGGTGGAGACGGAAGTGCAAGAGTACGCAGCCAAAGGCTCATCGCTCCGTGGGCCTTGCTAGGAGTCCGACGTGACGGGCTTAGGCACCCTTACCGGCCGACCTCGAGCAGATGCTGCTCCACGGGCTGCATAGTAGAGGTCCGGAGTTCTAAAAGTCCTCTATCCTCGGAAGCTTGGCCCGTGTGCTGCCGGAGTAGCAGCTGTCGGTTGGGCTCTCGGTGACGAAGGGCGATGATTTGGAACCTAAGAATGCTCACTCGGATGCATATGTCATCTTGTTTGAGTCTCTACAAATGACAGTATTGGCTGCTGGAACTTGTGATGTTAGCAGATGGGTAAAACTGCAGCCTGGCTACAGACTTCCTATTGGCGACAATTTGCTATGCCAAAAAGCTCCAACTGTGAGAGCCAGTGCCGTCCAGGCCGGAGAGTCCTCGAGGTAGTGGAGTGAGTTTGGGCTAGCTGAGATGAGACAAGCCGGTCACTAGTCCGGTCGCGAGAATGGAGCAAGGTTGAAGCGATACCGAATCACAAGAGTTGGCGAGCCGCCCATGCCTAGGGCGGATGAGCACGTCGGGACCAATCTGACTTGGCAGCAGGCGCTGCTAATCATGGCAAGCGGGGACATGAACATCGATTATGCCCTGGCAAGTCTGGATTATAAGCAGGCATATTCATTTCACGACGAAAATGGTCGCCTATGTTGGCTCAATGAGTACGCAGTTGATGAATAGACAAGGACAAGTAGCAGTTGGCATGCTGCCACCCAATGTCTGCTACAGCTTGACGACCACTAGTCCCTTGAGTAATGCGCTAGATTCCTCTGTTGGTGACGTTTGATTCGTATTCTTCCCGGGGGCCGACCTTGCAGGTCGGCCGCCGGGAAGAACCAGGCGAACGCCTCTCGCGCCGCATTGTTCTGTGCCACCTTGCTGGCCGGGCGAAAGCACCGGGTCTCCAGGTGCCAGCCGGCACTTACGCTTCGACTGCAGGGAACAGCCCACCCGAAACTCCCGTGAAGACCGTCTTGAGCATCGACGCAGGGCTAAGACAGCTAGCCCACACCGGAAAGCGCCCTAAGTGAGTTCGGTACACTAAGCCAGAGACTTTTGACCGGACTTTTTCTTGGCCGAGGTATCACGGACGGAACGCGATTCAGCTGTTTCGCATGAGTGGGGGGAATACTGCCATGAAGGCATTGAAGGGCGTCGCTTTTTCGGCCGCCGGCGTGCTGGGGGTAGTGGGCGGGGCCAGCCTTCTTGGGTTTAATGATTATCCCTGGAGCGACAAGACCAAGGACCAAGCAGTTCTCCTGCAGTCCATCAAGGATGTTTCACAGTTGCAGAGTGCCATCGGGACTTTCCAGATGGTCCTCGACACGGGAGATGACAACCCGGCAATGCCCGATGTCATCTCCGGGCGGCGAACTATTTTCCTAGCTGTAGGTACAGTCGACGCCCACGTCGACCTCTCGGGTATTACCGAGGGCGACTTGACGGTGTCGACTGATGGCAAGTCCGCGACTTTGCGTCTACCGGAAGCCCAGCTGGAAAAACCCAACCTCGATCACGAGGCGTTCAAGGAGTACAGCAGTAACCGCGGCGTTCTTGATCGCATAGCAGACGCTTTGGGGTCTCCGGAGCAGTCCGCACTCTTTCTACGTGCCGAAACTGAGATAGCTGCCGCTGCAGAAAAATCGGATCTGCGCGAGCGAGCGTCCGCAAGCGCACGCTCCACGCTGTCGGGGCTTTTCAGCTCCCTCGGGGTGCAGGTTACTTTCCTCGACTAGGCGCCAACTAGTTCCAGTAGCAGAATGCCAAAATCTCATCAGAGGCCTGCACCTCAACATCATGACTGAAATCGATTGGAGCGTCTGTGTCTCACAAAACCACCCTGGTCTTCCTGCACGGTGTTGGCGATGGCAACAAGGACGGTGCCTGGCGTACGGCACTCACCGCAGCATTGTCCCGCCTTGGATATCCAGATCTGGATCCGGGACGCATAATCGCACCCAGGTATGCTCATGCACTGAGCGGCAGCGATGAATCGCTGCCGCTCCCGCGGATAACGGTCAAGCAGCCTGCAAGGGACAAAGTCCGGCAGAATCGCCGGGATTTTGAGCGACGCACGGCCGCACTCGAATTCCGGTTGGGAAGACACAACCAAGGGAATGGATGGGGCGGCGCTGATTTAGTGGTCAACGGGGCGGCCAGCCTTCCAGGCTTCGGGCAGGTACGCAAGTACCTCGGCGACGCGGATATCAGGGCACAGGTTCTGCAGCTAATTCTGAAAAAACTGCCCCAATCAGGCCAAATTGTGATTGTCGGTCACAGCCTGGGGTCCGTGATCGCGGCGGACCTCCTTCAACGGTTGCCAGCAGGGCTCGAGGTGGTTGGCTTGGTCACCATCGGCAGTCCACTCGCCAGCGGCCGGTTTGACGTCGATAAACTGCGCGAGAGCATGCAGGAGCCTCCCACCAATTTGGCCTGGTGGGCCAACTTCTGGAATGTACTGGATCCAGTAGCGGCCCATAGAGGCCTGTCCTCGGTGTACAACTGGATGCTGGACTTCCGCATTGGGACCGGATTCAACCACCACGTACACGACGCGGAAGCATACCTCTCTCACGATGCCGTCGCCGAAGCCGTAGGTTTTGCGCTTTTCGGATCGAAATCCACCGAAATCGTCAGCGCGGACCACGGGGTAGACATCCAACTGGACGCGTCCGAGCTCACAGCCTTGGTGGCATTGCGCTATGCCTATTTGCTGAGGTCACGGCTTGATGGCGAACAAGGAGTCCGATTTGCAGGAGCCTTGCGGCAAGTGCAGTCCACCGCTGTTAGTGAGATTCGGCAACGAAACCGGGAAGCGGGAAGGCCGCTGCCGTCGCAAATTGCCAGGTTGGCCTTCGACCCATCCGACCCAGATGCCCTAGTGCCGGAGCCGCTTCCAAGTCACCATCTGACCAAAGAAGATGCGGTAACGCTACTCACTGTTCTTGCATCCGAAAATGTCATCAGGCCATTTGAACTCAATGTGGACCGCGATAAATGGCTCGGCGCCATGCAGGACCTCACCGCCGAGATGGGACTGGGAAGCCAATATGGCACGCACGTCTTTGAGGCTGCCAAAAAAGCCCAAGACGTCCTTAGCGGGGCGCTCATGGTCAACTGGAAGAAATGGGGAGCACTGGGCGCCGGCGCCGTCGCCCTGGTGGTGGCCACCGGCGGTCTCGCCCTGGCTGCCGCACCTGGGGTGGTCGGCGCGGCAGTCATCACAAGTGCCTTGGCCGGATTTGGCCCGGGCGGAATGATCGGTGGGCTGTTGACCGCCGGAACGCTGGTTGGAGCCGGCGGCGGAGGCATCGCGTTCTCCCTCGCCAGCCCTGGCACTACAGCCGAAACGGTCGAAGCAGTCATACAGCGTCGTTTGGCCGCGGCTATCCTGCGCCAGCGGCAGAACCTCGAACCCGATTACACCTTGTGGAGCATCCTGGCTGCGAACGAGATTGCGTTCCGCCGCGAATACGAAAGACTAGATGAATTCTCCGACGATTCAGCCCAAGTCCTGAAAGAGCTGAAGAAGAAGCTAGAGACCATCGAAAGGGCGATGAAGTACTTGTCCGAGAACGGCCTTGAACCGGAGCTGTTCGAAGATCCCGCAGAGGGCACATTGGATGCTGAGGAACGACAAAGCGATAGCGGACGCCAGCCTCAGCTGCAACTCGAATGAGGTCCCCAAACCGAACGAAACGCGGCAGGCACCTTCATCAACCACAAGGACACGGCGGTGAAGTTGCTGGTGCACCCGTAGGGCAGAAAGCCGCCGCACGCCAGGGGAGCGGCTGCCGTTCGCCGGCATTGATGGAGGACGACGGCGGAACGTAGTCCCGCCGTCGTCGTTCCAAACGCTGCTGCTGGCCCGGCGATGGAGTCCCGGCACGCTTCGCGCGGTTGCACCGGGCGCATGCAGCGACGAAGTTTTGGAAGCTGGTGGAGCCACCCTCGGACCACGGATAGAAGTGCTCGGCGGGGTGGCCGCAGCGGCGACCGAATCTATTTTCCCTTTCCGACTGGCCACCGGCCCTGGTCATTCCCTCGTGGCGCTGCTAGCGCGTGAAGCGGGGCAGCGAGTCCCGGCGTCGGACGTCCCGGACGTTGATGACGGCAGCGGAGATGAGCAGGACAACGGCGAAAGCGCTGGGGAGCGTGACTGCAGCAATTAGAGTGTCGACGATGCCGCGTAGACCTCGGCGGCGGAGGACGGCACTCCACCGGCACTCGAGTTTCCTTGGGCATGAGCGACAAGACGACGGAAGCCGCAAGCCACACCGGGACAACCGAGAACGCCAGGCGCAAGCCCGTACGCGTCCAATTAATGCGCTTTAGTTCCAGCAATGATTTTTGCCCCAATATGTTCCAGCCAAAAACTGCAGCTCACAGCAGCTAGGGAGACGGTACAGGTTGATGGCCGCGGGACGAGCTGATGCACGCGATGCAGCAGCGGTAGTGGGACGACTTTGTAGCTGCGCCAAAAGCTTCAATCCCGGTTTCACAGCAGCCAGCGACTACTTCTCAGCATTGGCGCAGGAACACGGCAGCATTGAATCAAGACCGGCTCTGCCCGTGGGATCACGTGAGACGATTCACGGACCACGACATACGCATCGAGCATGGGGCACACCGATGACTTTTGACTTCCACTCCGACACTCCGGACGGCAAGGACCCTGACTCCTTCAGCCCTGCCCTGCGGAAGTACCACCAGCTGCTCTGGAGCAAGGAGTTGCCCACCGGTGCGCACTTCGACCTGACAATGGAACCCCGCGCGTACCTGGTGCACCGATCCTCTTCCGGTGTCTTCTTCCTCGCCAGTGACACGATCACCACCCGGCTGCGGAAAAAGGCTTGGAGGGTCATACGCGAGATCCCGGAAAATGACCTACCCGAGTACCACGGCTATACGGCCGGAAGCACTCTAGTGTTCCCCGGCAACAGGATCGGCAGAAAGCCGACGATCAATGGTGCACGCGGACTCCATCCCAGGATCGCCGATCGCTTCGACCTGACACTGGAGTGCATCCGCCGCCACTATGTTGGTGAGCCGAGCCCCCTTGCAGATGTCCTGCTCCGGTACGCGGAATTCTTCGCACTGTTCGGGGATTTCGCCGGGTACGTCAAATTCTTTCTACTGGAAGACCTCGTGGAGGATGACGGCCAAACCATCCGGTTCTTCCACCCCTTCGCCGACTTCAGCACACCAGCCGTTCCGAAGGACCGTGACGAATACCTCGAGTACTTACGACTCAGCAACGCATTCATCTCCGCACGCAATCGAAGAATCGATGAAGAACTTGACGGCCGGATCGCCAGATAAACCGGAAACCCACTGGTCCGGGCCGTAACTTAGCGGTTTCCGGACCGTTGCGCGGCGCCAGGACCAGCAGACAGACAGGATTGTCAGCGCCGGATGCCATGATTGGTTGCATTGATTGAATGACGGTACTGATGGCGGTGCCGTAGATGGGGGAATTTGATGAGTCTGTCCAACCGCGAGTACGTGGGCCGGGCGCTTGAGGCCTTGGCGGTTGGTCTTGAGCCGTATATCGCAGGCGTGCTCGGCGAGGTAGCCCCCGGTGTGACCTGGACGAAGATCATTCAGCACAAGGACGAGAACGCCGGCCGGGCTGCGCAAACCTACGCCCCCACCGATCTCAGCCTGCAGCTGCGCATTATGACTGAATCCATGGGGTCACTTGGCTACCCCTTCAACCTCCCGCATGATGCGCGCAGCCACACCTCCGAGCTGCGCCAAGCGCGCAACCTTTGGGCACACAACGAGTCCTTCGACGACCCCGATACATTCCGTACCCTGGACACCGCAGGACGCCTGGCCAAGATTATCGGCCTGACCGGCACCCATAGCGAGTTGGCTTCGCTTCTAACCGAGTACCAGGACCGATCTGCAACGGACCGGGAACAACCGGAAGAAGACCAGCAGGCTCTGCCGGCCGCCGTCGCGCAGCCCGACCTCCCGGCGGCAAACTCTTCAGGTGAACCTGTGGCCCATGAACCGGCGGCATCCGCTGCCCACGTTGTGGTCGAAGTGACCACGGCAGATGCACTGAGCTACGCGATGGCGCATAACGGCTTCCGCTTCGTCAGGCAGGTCAGGATCACCAACGTTGGCGCGGAAATCCGTGGCGCCGTTGTTCATATCGAGGCGTCCGCGCTGTCGGGCCGGATCTCGGGCGACTTCCAGCAGTATGTGGACCTGGCCGCGGGCCAGACCATCACGCTCGATGACATCAATGTCCCAGTTCAGGCCGCCACCATGTATGAACTGGCTGACCGCCAGATGGGAAAGGTGCTGGTGACCGTCCAATCGCCGGGTGCCGATGCCACCGCGGCGGAGCTGGGCCGGGCAGAAGCGGACCTGACGCTCCTGCCCGCCCAGTTGTGGATTGCCGGACGGGGACTCGTTTCCTACGAGTTCCTGGCCGCGTACGCGCAACCGCACCACCCCAGCATTGCCAAGCTCATGTCCGAGGCCGCCGACATCCTCGTCCAAACAACGGGCAGCGGCAGCTTCGACGGGTACCTGGAAGACGGGGACCGGGTTGACCAGATCGTGTTCGCGATCGCCCAGGCCATGAGCGCCCGCGACATCCGCTACAGCATGCCACCGGCCAGCTGGGGACTGGAAGGCCAGCAGGTTCGCACGCCGGCGCAGGTCCTTGACGACCGTCTGGGCACGTGCCTCGACACCACGCTGGTCCTCGCCGCCGCATTGGAATTCTGCGGCATCCGGCCTTTGCTCTGGCTAGTGGACGGCCACGCCTTCCTCGGCTACTGGCGCGAGGAAGGCAGCCTCAGCACTGCGGCGTCCGACGACGTGCCCGAGCTGGTCAGTCTTGTCCAGCGAGGCTTTATTGGCCTCGTGGAAACTACGCTCCTCACCGGCAGTCAGCCGATCTCGGCGGCCGCACTCCGCAGTAGCCCGCTGAACCGCTATGTGGAAAGCGGTAATGACGAGATCAACGCGGTGACTGACATCAGGCGGGCCCGCCTCGATGGCATCTACCCGCTGCCTGCCCGCACCACCTCCGACGCCGGTACCCACACCGTGGTCAACTACGTCCCGGAAACCAAGACTGCGCCGGCGCTGCCAGAGAAGGCAACTTCCACCGGAGGAACCGCCCGGACAGCATCCGATGTTCCACCCCGCGTGGTCCAATGGAAGAACGCACTGCTGGACCTTAGCCTGCGAAACAGGCTCATCAACTTCACAGAAACGGCCCGGTTCCCACTTGCAGTGCCTACCGCTTGGATGGGCGCCTTCGAGGACCTCATCAGCAAGGGCACATCTGTCAGCCTGCTTCCGTCCAACCAGATCAGCGCCATCCACCAGGAGCGCGGCGTCCGCTTCGGCAAGGACCTTCCCCAAGACGAACTCGCGGACCTGCTCAGCTCCAAAAAGTCCGTGTTTGCCGAGGTCAGCGCAGACGGCTACAACGCCAAGATGCGCGGGCTCGCCTACAAGGCGAAGACCCAGCTGGAGGAAACCGGAGCCAATAACCTCTACCTGGCGATCGGCAGCCTGATGTGGGAGCTGGACGGCCGCGCGCTTCGGTCCCCGCTGGTTCTGGTCCCGGTGAAACTGACTTCCGCAGGAAAAAACGGTTTATACCGGGTCACACTGGATGAGACCGGCCAGTCAACGCCTAACTATTGCCTGCTCGAGAAGCTGGCCCAGTCCCACGACCTGCGCATCCCGGGCCTGGCCGAACCGGAGGAAGATGGATCAGGAATCGATCTGGACGCTGCCTTCGATGCAGTCCGGGCCGCCGTTTCGGCCAAGGGCCTCGCCTTCCGGGTGGAAAACACCGTGGACCTGTCCATGTTGCAGTTCGCCAAGTTCCGGCTGTGGAAGGACCTTGATGAGAACTGGAAGGAATTCAGGGCCAACAGCTTGGTCAATCACTTGGTCAGCACCCCCACGGAACTGTATTCAGACAGCGTTCCCGTCATGCCCGACGTCGACCTGGACGCCCTTGCAGCGCAGTGTCCAATACCAGCGGACTCGTCGCAGCTAGAGGCAGTCGCGTCTGCAGTCGCCGGCCAGACGTTCGTGCTGGAAGGCCCTCCGGGCACCGGAAAGTCACAGACCATTACCAACCTCCTGACCCGCGCCATTGTTGACGGCAAACGGGTTTTGTTCGTTGCAGAGAAGCGGGCAGCACTCGATGTTGTTCAAAGGCGGCTCGACGACGTCGGGATGGGGCCGTTTTCCCTTGACCTGCATGACAAAGGCAGTAAGCCAGCGGTAGTCAGGGCGCAGATCAAACACGCCCTGGAGCTGCGCCTGTCTGCGAATAAGCAGCAGCTGGAGACTGCCTCCACAGACCTTGCCTCAGCCCGGCGTGGAGTGGTCCGCTACGCCACCAACGTCCACGAGGAGAACGGCGCGCAGCTGTCCCTCTACAGCGCGCGGACCAAGGCGTTGACCTACGAACCTGATCACGCCACGGTTCCACTCAGCCCGGAGCTGACCGCGTCCTTGAATGATTCCACCCTGGAGTCGATCCGGCAGGTGTTGCGGGAACTTCCAGAGTTTACGGACCCCGTCCGTCCTGGACCTGATCACCCATGGCGGTTTGCCGCTGTCGCCGGCGGCGAGCAGCAGGAGCAGCAACTGCTGGCTCTGGGACGTCGCCTCAACGAGGCGCTGAACGCCTTGCGGCCAACGCCCGGACTGCCGTCGGTTCTGGACGCAGCGCAGACGCCGGCCGATGTCGCAACGCTCGCCACACTGCTGCAGGACCGGGACGTCCCGTTGGGGACCCTGGATGTGGTCCGCTCCAGCGACTGGTCGGTTAATGCTGAACAGCTGGAGAAACTGGTTACGGCCTTTGCGTCCGTCCAGCATCCGGGCCTTGAGCAGGTAGCGCCGGCGGCTATGGACCTTCCTCTGCCAGAAATTCTCGGCCGCGCGCAGCAGGCCGCAGCGTCCGGGTTCTGGGGACGCAAGAAGCGGTTGTTGGCAGTGGCTGCCGAACTGTCTTCCGTGCTTGTTCCTGGAGCTGAGATCCGCCACAAGGAGCTGGTGCCGCTGCTGGAGAAACTGGTGGCCGTCCAGGACGAGGTCTCCGGCCTGCGGGCAACGCGGGGCTCTTTGCCTGGGCTGCCTGCAGACCAGCAATGGAACCCGCTGACGCCGGACGCCCAAGCCGACCTGCGACACCGCATTTCCTGGCTCCGTTGGGCCGCGCAGGCGGTGCAGCCGTCTCCGGAGCCCGCAGTCGCGAGCTTCCAGAGCGAGCTCCGTAGGTTCCTGAAGGATGCCCCGGACGTCCACCAGAACGTTGTCGGCTGGCTGCGGGAGCTTTCCCAGGCCTGGGAAGAATTCCTGCAGATCCAAGGTATGGGCAGCGCTGACCTGCGTACGTGGACCGGCGAGCGGGGCTTCCTGGTCCGATGGTGGGAAACATCGGTGGCGCGGCGACTGGAGGCGGCGGGGTCGGTACCGCTGACGCGGTGGCTCGAGCTGGTCCGTCATCTCGAACCGCTGCGTGCCGCGGGGCTGGTGGACGCCCGTATTGCCATCCTCGACGGCGAGCTGGACGCCGACGACGCAGCAGCAGCCTTTGAACGCGGCTTGGCTGAAGGGTCGCTGGCTGAACGGCGCATCGCTACCGGGTTGGGCGACTTTGATGCCGCGGTGCACGAGCGCACCATCGAGCGGTTCACCACGAGGGCGGAAAACGTACGCGAGCTGCTCAAAACCAACCTCGCCGCCGGGGTTCTGCGCTCCCGGACGGTCTCGTCGTCGTCGACCTCCGGGCGTATGGGCGAGCTGCAACGGCAACTGACGAGGCAACGAGGTGGGTTGTCCGTCCGAAAACTGATGGAACACTATGCAGACCTCATCACGGGCATAATGCCCTGCACGCTGGTCAGCCCGGATTCGGTGGCGCGGTTCTTCCCTGCCAAGGCCAATCTGTTTGACATCGTGGTGTTCGATGAAGCCTCACAGATCCGGGTTGCCGACGCGGTGGGTGCCATGGGCCGCGGTGCGTCAGTGGTGGTGGTGGGCGACAGCAAGCAGATGCCGCCCACGTCGTTCGCCGAGATTTCCTCCGACGCCAGCAGCGACGGCGACGCCGAGATCTCCGTCGTGGAGGATATGGAGTCGATCCTTTCCGAGTGCGTGGAAGCGCGGGTGCCGCGGCAGTGGCTGTCCTGGCACTACCGGAGCCAAGACGAATCGCTGATTGCTTTCAGTAACCAGCAGTACTACGACAGCAAGCTTTCCTCGTTCCCGGGCCCGTCCCACGGCGCTGCGAATGCGGGTGTCCGCGGACATGGAGTGAACTTTGTCCGCGTGGATGGCCAGTTCCACCGCTCGGGACCATCCAAGGTCCTTCGTACCAACCCGGTGGAGGCTGCTGCGGTGGTGGCCGAGATCCGCCGGAGGTTTGATGCTGATCCGGCGGGGACTCCCTCCGTAGGTGTGGTGACGTTCAACTTGCAGCAACGTGCCCTGATCGAAGGGCTGCTGCGAGACACCGAGGATCCCCGTATCGTCACTGCCCTGGACGAGGATTTAGAGGGGCTTTTCGTCAAGAACCTCGAGAACGTGCAGGGTGACGAGCGGGACGTCATCCTGTTCTCTACGGGGTTCAGCAAGAATGACAAGGGATACCTGCCGCTGAACTTTGGTCCCTTGAACCGGTCTGGCGGTGAACGGCGCCTCAACGTTGCTGTCACCCGTGCACGCCGGCAAGTTATTGTCTTCTCCAGCTTCAACCCGTCCGATCTGCGCTCCGAGGAAACCAGCTCCGTTGGCATCAAGCACCTGCGGTCCTACCTTGATCTGGCCGAGCAGGGGACTGCCGCGCTGCCATACGATGGGCGCCGCGCTGCCAGCATCGACCTGCACCGGGAAGAGATCGCGGACGCGCTGCGGGACCGCGGTTTTGTTGTTTCTTCAGATGTGGGATTGTCCGATTTCAAGGTGGACCTGAGTGTTGCGTTGGCCGAAGATCCTTCCCGCCAACTTATGGCCATCCTGTTGGACAGTCCTGCTTGGGCAGCACGCCGGACAGCGGGGGACCGGGATGGACTGCCCCGGGATGTCCTAACGCGGATGATGCGGTGGCCCTCAGTGGAGCGTGTGTGGCTGCCGGCATGGCTTTCGGACAGTGAAGCTGTCCTCGACCGACTGGAACTTTCCTTGCGGGAAGCCGCAGGCGAGGTTTCGGAAGAACCGTCGGCAGAGCCGGATACCCCGGTTATCGCTGGCCCGGGAATCCTTGACGAATCCCACCGCGCTGATGCGGACGAAAGCTTCACGGACATCTTGGGCACATTGCCACTTTTCGAGGAGATCCGGAAACCTTTTACTTCGCCGTCGTCAGAACGTGTTGATGCCGGGGTTCAAATTTACGAACCGTGGACTGTCCAGAGATTTGGTAGCACCGACGTCCTTGACAGCCTGCACTCACGTCGTTCCATTGCTGCCGTCCGGGACGCCATCGGTGTTGTTGTCGCGGCTGAGGGGCCCGTGCACAAGGATCGCCTCGCAAGACTGGTGTGTGCTGCATTCGGCCTCAATAAGGTCAACGGTTCCCGTGCGAACTCCGTGCTTCGTCTGGTCGAACCGTCGGTTCACGTTATTGACGACGATGGCTTTGTCTGGGATGCCACGGTGGATAGGCGCGGTTGGAAGGCTTTCCGGCCGAACGACGCTGAGATCATCCGTAAACCGGAGCACATCAGCGTTGTGGAGCTACGGAATGCCATGGTGAATATCGTGGGTGCGACTGGCGGCATTGCGGTGGGTGAGCTGCATCGGGAAACGATTCAGACCTTCGGTGGGAAACGCAGGACCGCTGGCATTACGGCTCGACTGAATGAGGGGCTGCAGCACGCAGTGGAAACCGGGCATCTTGAACTACGGGGCGATACTGTACGACTGGCTACATCGCTGCTTTCGTAGGTCGGACGTTCGGGTTGTTGGGCGCGGCCACAGATGCGTTCTGTTGCTGCGACCAACTGGACCGGGAATTCTCGTGCGCTCCACGAGATCCAGCCGCCAACGAGGCAGGGATTGAGAATTAGAATTCTCTGGCGCAAACTGACGAATAACCGGCCATCGAGGTTTATTTATACGCTGTCGGAGAACGTCAACTGGACGACCTCCGCAGGGGCATGTCCGGATCATTCCACCGGAGGCGCCGCTATGAGTGACATATTGATTCGGCAGGGCGACGGAAGCTGGCGCGAGGCTACATATGCGGGATATGCCTTGGAATCGGATCTGCAGCGGATACTCACCCAGCATCCGGACCTGATCCCAGGGGTTAGCGAGGGTGCGCGGACATGCCGTGAGTTTCAGTCCGAGGCGGGCCCAGCGGACATCGTCGTTGTCGGTCCCGACGGGGACCTGACACTGGTTGAATGCAAGCTGGCGGCCAATCCTCAGGTCAGACGCGAGATCGTTGGGCAAATGTTCGACTACGCATCGCGTCTGTGGAAGATGGACGTTGACGATTTCGCAGCACGCTGGCAAAGCCGTACCCAGGAGTCCCTCTTCAGCGAAGACCCCGAGACCGGGATCCCCCTTCGAGAGGCGGTTGCGCGGAATCTCGCCGAGGGCCGGTTGAGGATCGTATTGGCCGTCGATGCGATCAACTCGCCCCTGAAGAGAATGGTCGAGTACCTCAACTTCATGTCCGGTCCAAACACGTCGGTTGTCGCCGTCGAATACTCGCGCCTCACTCAGGGAAACATCGAAATACTGGCTCCGCGCATCTACGGACAAGAACTGGCTGAAGTCCGGGCAGGAGCGAGCAGAACTGCCGCTGGCGACCTGGTGGTATGGGACGCCCGATCCTATCGTTCATGGCTCGAGTCGAATGACAGTGCGAGCATTGAAATCTTTGACTTGTTCATCACTGAAGCCTCTCGAGCTGAGCTAGCCTTCATCGGTTCGAGGAGTCCCACTCCGGCCGCTCATCTTGAGATCTCTAGCGCAAGCGGTCAGCAGCTGGGGAGGGTTTCGCTGTATTTTTATACCGGCCAACGCACATCCGTGGAGTTTGATTTCACCAGAATCTCCAAGATGTCACCTGAGGAGAAACCGGACTTATCAGTCCTGGATGAGTTCGTTGATCAACTAGGACAGGCTGCCGGGCTAGAGGAAGTGGCGGACTCGTTGCGCGCGACACAGTTTGCCAGCCGGCGGCCGAATGTCCCACTGGCACGGCTAACAGAGGAGTCCATTCGGCAGGCATTCATTGCCCTACGTGTGCTTAAGGGTTGACGGCCTAAATCGTCGTCTCAGGTGCGTCACTTCTCCAGAGGCAATGCACTGGTGCGTGTCACCGTGGCTAGCGGCCCACCGTCCATATCAACCACCTCGATAGCCTTCATATCCCGGTGCTGAAGTTGGAGGAGTCTGAAAAGGGCCCGGGCTGCGCTGTCGCCCAGCTCTGAGCCCTTCGGGTCAAACGGAGGGACTAGGAGTGTTATGGTCAGCGAACCTTCCTGTTTGGACGTCTGTCGTTGACAAGGCAGGACCAACCCGGGTTAGTGCCCGCGCACGTATCCTGCCAGGAGCTCACTCCGAAATGGGCCCGCGCATCTGCCTCTATCTGGTCTGCCCAAGCCTGAAGCTGCTCCTCTGACAGACGCGGTGGGCCTGAAGTTGGTGGCGGAGCCGGTGCCTTTTGTGTTGGCGGCGATACAGGAAAAGTGGGAGCAAGCGTATACGAAGCCGCTGCACTTGGGCTTGCATCGACAGCCGGGCCTGACGACGGTTCCTGCGGGTTAAAGATCCGCGAGAGGAGTGCCAGCCCAAGAAATATGCCGATACCCCAAAGCCACTTTCGTCGTGTCGACGTTTTCTGTTTTTCCAACGTGCCGTGCCCCCGCTTGCATTCCAAGCCCACCGGCATTGGCGGGTTTGCTGCGCCTAAGTGGTTCAATCATCTTCCGTTGAAGGCCTTAGTCGCTAGATGTAGCGCCATTTATCGACGGCTTATGTAGGTTCTGTCGTGCAGCCTCGACGGAACTAGCCGGAGGTGCAGGGCCGGCCTAGGTGCCGTGGCTAGTGATGCTGGCGTGGAAAACCATATATCGACGTGGCGTGGGCGCCGGTACGGCCGGTCTGGAACCCGGGCAACGCTGCCCGGGATGGCGCCCCAGGACTGTGCGGCTTTTGGCGGCAGGCTGTGGGGCGGCGGGTTGAGGTTGGCGTTTGGCTTGGTGAGTCGCGTCACCGCGCCCGTCAGCCAGAGAGCGACGTTGCATACCGCCCAGATAGTGCCGTAAAGACCATGGACGAAAAGGAAGGAATCCATATCAGGAGCCCGATTGGTGCGAGGAGCATACCGTGGCCCATTTGTCAGTTGTGTCTCGTTTGAGGTTCGGACGCTAGTTTCGACAGGCTCAACCCCTGTCCGGTTTCGACATGCTCAATCATCGAGCTCCAGCCGGAACACCCACAACAACACGTCCTCACCCGGCACGTACCAGTCCCGCTCGGGTGCACGGCGGAAGCCCAGCGACCGGTAGAGGCCGTGCGCGCGTTCCATAAATGTTGCGCTGGTGATGCTGATCGCGTCGATGCCGGCCAGTTGCCGTGCGTGCTCCACGATCTCGTGCACCACGGCCCGGCCCACGCCGCCGCCTTGGTGCACCGGGTCCACCGCCAGCATGCGGAACTCCAGCTCCCCGTCCTCGGCAATCTCGCTGTACGGCTGCCCGGCGAACGTCAGCGTCACCGCGGCCACCACGTTCCCGGCAGCCTCCGCCACCCACACCTGCGCATGCTCGGCGCGGTGTTCCACATCCTCCAGCACGCTCATGTACGGATGGTCCGCTGCGAAGTGGCCGGCCCGCAGGTACGCGTCTCGGGTGATGCGTCGGACCTCGGAGAAGTCCGACGGTACCGCGCGCCTGAAAACGACATTCACCGCGCACCCTCAGCAACGGCAGTACGCTTGACGTAGTAACCCAGCTGTGCCAAATCCGGCTGCGATGATGCATCGCCTACGGCGTCCCCGCCCACGCCATTGGCCACGGCCAGCGCGTGGGCGTAGTCCAAGCCCTGCCGCAGGGCCAGGACCAGGGCGGCGCAGAACGCATCCCCAGCGCCCACTGTGTTCGCCACCACCACCGCAACGGACGGTGCCTCGGCGACCTTCCGGCCGTGCTCGAACACTGCCGAGCCGTCCCTGCCGTACGTCACCGCCACCAGCTTCGCCTCCGCGAGGGCGGGAATCAGGGCATACTCACTCTCGTTCACGATCACCAGGTTGCACCGCTCCAGCAGCTCCGCCGGCAGGTCCATGGCCGGCCCGGCGTTCAGCACGAAGAACCCGGTGTGCCGCCGGGCGGCCTCCAGCACCACCGGCAGCCCCACCTCGAGTTGGCATAGCACCGTCTCCTCCGGGCCGAACTCAACCCCGTCCAGCGACAGGCTTGAGTTGGCCCCCGGGCACACCACGATCTGGTTCTCACCGTCGCCGTCGACCACAATCAGCGCCGTCCCGGTCGGCTCCGGCAGGACGGCCACGTCCGCGGTGTCCACCCCGGCAGCCGAGAGCGCGTCCAACATCCGCTGCCCCTGGGCATCACTGCCCACCGAGCCAACGAGGCGGGCACTCCCGCCCAGCCGCGCAGCTGC